>NZ_JBSFKO010000007.1:0-335972 GCF_053598575.1 Streptomyces sp. NPDC001100 | reverse complement strand
TCCCTTCGGTCTTGCGTTTCCGACTCTATCAGACCGTTTCCGGTCCCGATTCCCTCGGTGCTTTCCAGGTTCCCGCTTCCGCGTTTCCCTTTCCAGCGATTCCGACTCTACCAGACCCTTTCGGGCCTGACTCCCAGTCAGAGTGGGCTGTCATCCCGGCCGTTGGGCCGTTCCGACGTCTCAAACCTTAGCCGATTCCCCCGGCGGAGTTCCAATCGAGGTCCAGTGACCTGATCGAACACAGCCGAACCCAAATCGAATTGAATTCGGGCACGCCGAAATCAATCCCGTTGGGAGATCGTGCGGATGGTTTGGGTTGCCGCTGTCGCGGCGGATGTGCCACCGGAGAACCGTTACGGCTCGGCGGCAACCCGAAGAACTTTACGGATCGACGAGGGGTGTGTCAACTACCCCTGTCAAGATCTTTTCCTGAGTGCCTCGACGGCGGGACGGAGCCCGCTCAGTCCAGGTCGCTCAGGCGCCCGCCCGCGTCCGGCTGAGCGTGCTCCACCCTACGGAGCAGCCGGGTGAGGACCTCGCCGAGGACGGTGCGCTCGTCCGGAGACAGGTCCTGGAGCAGTGCCTCCTCGAAGACCGTCGCCATGCGCATCGCCTCCAGCCACTTGCCCCGGCCCTCGGGGGTCAGCTCCACGATCACGCGGACCCGGTTGGACTCGTCGCGCTCCCTGGTGACCAGCCCCTCGGCGACCATGCGGTCGATCCGGTGGGTCATCGCGGCCGGCGTGAGGCCGAGGCGCTTGGCGAGGTCGCTGGGGCCCATCCGGTAGGGGTCGCCGGCCAGGACCAGGGCCTTGAGTACCTCCCAGTCGGCGCTGCTGATGCCGAGGTTCGCGGTCTGGCGGCCGTAGGCGACGTTCATACGGCGGTTGAGGCGGCCCAGGGCCGAGACGATCTTCTCGACCTGGGGGTCGAGGTCCCGGAATTCACGCTGATAGGCGGCGATCTGTTCGTCGAGCGTCGGCTCCGGGACGCCGCTGGTGTCGGCCATGCGCGCAGTATGGCACGGGCTTCCTTTGCCTTGAAGTCCTTGAGTATGTACTCTTTAGCTTCTAAGTCTTCAGATCTAACTAGTTGATTGAGGTGAACGTGACCAGGGCGATGGGCGCAGCGATGCGCCGGATCCACGTGGGCAACGCACTCAGCGCGTTCGGGCTCGGCTTCACGGTCCCGTACCTGTACGTCTATGTGGCGCAGGTGCGGGGTCTTGGGGGTATGACGGCGGGGCTCGTGCTCGCCGTCTTCGCCGTGGCCGCGCTGATCGTGCTGCCGTTCGCCGGACGGGCCATCGTCCGGCGTGGCCCGCGGCCGGTTCTGCTCGTCGCCCTGGTCCTGGCCGCCGTAGGAGCGATGAGTCTGGGGCTGGCGGGGAGTGCGGGGGCGGTGCTGGTGTCGGCCGCTGCGCTCGGGGCCGGGCAGGCCGTGATGCAGCCGGCGCTTGCCACGATGATCGTGGAGTGTTCGACCGCCGAGACGCGGTCGCGGGCGTTCGCCATGCAGTTCTTTCTGCAGAACCTCGGGCTCGGTGTCGGTGGGCTCATCGGGGGTCATCTGGTCGACGCGACCAGTGCGTCCTCGTTCACGTTGCTGTTCGGGATCGAGTCGGTCATGTTCCTGGTGCTCGCCGGTGTGATGGCGACCGTGCGGATGCCGCACTCGCCGGTCATCGGGGACGCGCCTTCGCAGTCGGCCAAGGGTGCGTGGAAGCAGTTGCTCGGCAATCGGGCCATGGTGCAGCTGAGCGTGCTCGGCTTCGTCATGTTCTTTGCCTGCTACGGGCAGTTCGAGTCGGGGCTGAGTGCCTACGGGGTCGAGGCTGCCGGGATCTCCACGTCCGCCCTGGGGACCGCGCTGGCCGCCAATACCGCGATGATCGTGGTCGCGCAGTTCGCGGTGCTGAAGTTCGTCGAGCGGCGGCGGCGGTCCAGGGTGATCGCCGGGGTCGGGCTGATCTGGGCGCTGGCGTGGGTGACCGCCGGGTATGCCGGGCTCGGGCACGGGAGTCAGGAGATGGCCACGGCCGCCTTCGTGTCGACGTACGCGCTGTTCGGGCTGGGTGAGGCGATGCTGTCGCCGACCGTCGCGCCGCTGGTCGCCGATCTGGCGCCGGAGGGGATGGCCGGGCAGTACAACTCGGCCTTCGCCCTGGTGAAGCAGCTCGCGCTGGCCGTCGGGCCCGCGGTGGGCGGGCCGCTCGGGGCTTCGCTGCCGGGGCCGTACGTCGTGATGTTCCTGGTGTTCTCGCTGGGGATCAGCGTGCTCGCCCTGCGGCTGGGGCGGCAGTTGACCGCCGTACAGGATCAGCCGTGGCGGGCGAAGGGGAGTCTGGTGGTGGCTCGGGGGGCCGTCGAGCCTGTGGGTGCGGACGTGTAGGTCACACCTGGGCCGTCTTGGGGAGTACGAACTCGCACCAGACGGCCTTGCCGCCGCCCGGGGTGCGGCGGGAGCCCCAGTTGGTGGCGATCGTGGCCACGATCGCGATGCCTCGGCCCGACTCGTCCGCCGGTTCCGCGCGGCGGCGGCGTGGGAGGTGGTCGTCGCCGTCCGTGACCTCGACGATCAGGCGGCGGTCGGTGCGGCGGAGTCTGAGACGCATGGGTGGGGTGCCGTGCTGGAGGCTGTTGGCGACCAGTTCGCTGGCGGCCAGGACGCCCAAGTCGTGCAGTTCGGTGGGGAAGCGCCAGCTGGTGAGGACTCCGGAGGCGAAGGCACGCGCGCGTGGGGCCGCTTCGACTCCGCCGAGGAGCTCCAGGGCCGCGTTGCGGAAGAGCTCGCCGTCGTGGCCGGTGCGGGTCGGGTGCTGGACGACCAGGACGGCGACGTCGTCGTCGTGGTCGGCGGTGACGCCGAGCGAGCGGACCAGGCGGTCGCAGACGACCTGGGGGGTGCCGGTGGCGCCGGCCAACGCGCGCTCCAGGGAGGCGATTCCCTCGTCCAGGTCCTCGTCCCGGCGTTCCACCAGGCCGTCCGTGTACAGGACCGCGGTGGAGCCGGGGCTGAGCGGGATGGTGCCGGAGGAATGGATCCAGCCGCCGGTGCCGAGCGGGGGGCCGGTGGGTTCGTCGGCGCGCTGGACCGTGCCCGTCTCGTCGCGGACGAGGATCGGGAGGTGGCCGGCGGAGGCGTACACCAGGCGGCCCTCGTTCGGGTCGAAGATGGCGTACGCGCAGGTGGCGATCTGGTTGGCGTCGATCTCCGTGGCGAGGCCGTCCAGGAGCTGGAGGATCTCGTGCGGGGGCAGGTCGAGGCGGGCGTACGCGCGGACCGCCGTGCGGAGTTGACCCATGACCGCTGCCGCGCGGACGCCTCTGCCCATGACGTCGCCGATGACCAGGGCGGTGCGGCCGCCGCCGAGGGTGATCACGTCGTACCAGTCGCCGCCGACCGCGGCCTCGGTGCCGCCGGGCTGGTAGGTGGCGGCGATGCGCAGGTCGTCGGGCTCTTCGAGTTCCTGGGGGAGGAGAGAGCGCTGGAGGGTCACGGCCGTTTCGCGCTGGCGGCGTTCGCTGGTGCGCAGGCGCTCGGCGGCCTCGGCGTGGTCGGTGACGTCGGTGGCGAAGATCAGCACGCCGCCCTCGCCGCCGTCGGTGCTCATGGCGACCGGGGTGCAGGTGAACGTGTAGGACCGGCCGCCGGGGGCCTTGCGGGACTTGAGGGTGCGGGGCTTGCCGCTGCGCAGGACCTGGTCGAGGAGCGGGAGCAGGCCGAGTTCGTCGAGCTCTGGGAGCGCCTCGCGGGCCGGTGCGCCCAGGGGGCGGTCGCCGAAGGCGGCCACGTAGGCGTCGTTGACGTACGCGATGCGCTGGTCGGGGCCGTGCACCAGGGCGACGAGGGCAGGGACGCGGTCGAGGACCTCGCGGACGGGCAGGTCGTCGACGGCGGGGACGGGCGGCGGCTCGTCGGTGAGCTGCTCGGCGCGGGCCGCGGGGACGGAGCCCTCGCCCCGGCGGTCCGGGGTGACCTGGTGGTCGGTCCGCGCTGCCGCGCGGCGCTGCGTTCCGGGGAGCCGGGCGCTCCAGCGCGTGAAGTTCACGAATCCTTGCCTCGTGTCGGGGTCGTCGGCCGGTTCCGGACCCTGCCGGGGGTCCGGGGGCCGCGCGGCGGGGGCCGCACATCGGTCGCCGGGGGATGCAGCACAGTGGGGAGAGCCTCTTGGGTGGGACGGGCGGGCGCGGGCCCGTCCGAAGTCGGGGACCAGTCTGGCAGTGTGGCGGACCGGGCCGATATTCGTCAGACGCCGGGGCCGCCGGTGGAGTTCCTCGGTCCGGTCAGTTCGACCCCTTCGGGTCGTGCGGAGGCTTCCCACCGGCCGCGAGTTCGAACTCGGCTCGCGGGTGTTCGAGTGAACCGAGGGAGACGATCTCCCGTTTGAAGAGCCCCGCCAGGGTCCATTCGGCGAGCACGCGGGCCTTGCGGTTGAAGGTGGGGACCCTGCTGAGGTGGTAGACGCGGTGCATGAACCAGGCAGGGTAGCCCTTCAGCTTGCGTCCGTAGACCTGCGCGACACCTTTGTGCAGTCCCAGGGCGGCGACCGAGCCGGCGTACTGGTGGGCGTACGTCTGAAGGGGTTCGCCGCGCAGGGAGTGGGCGATGTTGTCGCCGAGGACCTTGGCCTGGCGGACGGCGTGTTGCGCGTTGGGGGCGGTGTCGGTGCCGGGCGCGTCGGCCGTCACGTCCGGGACCGCTGCCGCGTCTCCCGCCGCCCACGCGTGCGTGGCGCCCTCGATCGTCAGCTCGGCGGTGCACTTGAGGCGGCCGTGCGCGGTGAGCGGGAGGTCGGTGGCGGCGAGGACGGGGTGGGGTCTGACGCCGGCCGTCCACACGAGCGTGCGGGTGGGGAAGCGCTGGCCGTCGTCGAGTACGGCGACGCGGTCGGCGCAGGAGGCGAGGCGGGTCTCCAGGAGGACCTGGATGTTGCGTCTGCGGAGCTGGGTGACGGTGTAGGTGCCCATCTCCTGGCCGACCTCGGGGAGGATGCGGTTCGAGGCCTCCACGAGGATCCACTTCATGTCGTCGGCCTGGACGTTGTGGTAGTAGCGCACGGCGTAGCGGGCCATGTCCTCCAGCTCGGCGAGCGCCTCGACACCGGCGTAACCGCCTCCTACGAAGACGAAGGTCAGGGCCGCGTCGCGGATCGCGGGGTCGCGGGTGGAGGAGGCGATGTCGAGTTGCTCGATGACGTGGTTGCGCAGGCCGATGGCCTCCTCGACGGTCTTGAAGCCGATGCCGTGCTCGGCGAGACCGGGGATGGGGAGGGTGCGCACGATCGAGCCGGGGGCCAGGACGAGTTCGTCGTACGACAGCTCTTCCGTGCCGGTGCCCTCCTCCTCGGTGGCGAGGGTGCTGAGGGTCGCGGTGCGCTTGGCGTGGTCGATGGCGGTGGCCTCGCCGATGACGACCCGGCACCGGTCGAGGACGCGGCGCAGCGGGACGACGACATGGCGGGGGGAGATCGAACCGGCGGCGGCCTCGGGGAGAAACGGCTGATAAGTCATGTAAGGGTCGGGTGAGACGACGGTGATCTCGACCTGCCCGCGCCTGATTTCACGTTTCAACTTCTTCTGAAGGCGTCGGGCTGTGTACATCCCGACGTAGCCGCCACCGACAACGAGAATGCGCGCGCGTTCCTTCACCATCCCATGACGCACCCGGCGCTGGAGTTTGTCCACAGGCTCGACAAATTGTGTGACCGGGCGGGGAGGCGGCGCGAGAGCGCCTGAATTGCCGGAGTGCGGGGCAGGTGCGCAGGTCAGTGGGGGTGATCGGGGTGACGTCGGGGGGCGCAATCGGGATGTATGCGACCCGTACTCCGATCGGGGGGCGCTCCGTGCGGAACCTGCCCCTTCTGAATTGACCCCCTCTCAACTATGTTCGTGTGTCGACGGGGTGAAGGGGGATGCGCTCAACGAGCCCGCGAGAGGCGTGGTTCGTGAACCGGGCTTGTCTCACGATGCTCCGGCTGCCAATGGCGGGGAGTCTCCGGGGGGAGACGTCATTAACCGGGGGAACGTGTATGCATATTCAGGACTCTCATTGGACATCCGCGTCTGCCGTCGCATCCGGCGCCGCGGTCGGTGCGGCGGCGGGAAACGGACGCGGGGACAGCTCGCGCACGACGCCGTTGCGCGTGGACGCACAGCGCAATCTGGAGCACGTACTGCGGGCGGCGCGTGAGGTCTTCGGCGAGTTGGGCTACGGCGCGCCGATGGAGGACGTGGCGCGGCGCGCGCGGGTCGGTGTCGGCACGGTGTACCGGCGCTTCCCGAGCAAGGACGTCCTGGTGCGCCGGATAGCCGAGGAGGAGACCTCCCGGCTGACCGACCAGGCGCGTTCGGCGCTCGGCCAGGAGGACGAGCCGTGGTCGGCGCTGTCGCGCTTCCTGCGGACGTCGGTGGCCTCGGGCGCCGGGCGGCTGCTGCCGCCGCAGGTGCTGCGGGTGGGCGTCGCCGACGAGGGCCTTGAGGGCTCCGCCCTGCTCGACGAGGCGCGGGTGCCGCAGCAGCGGACGCAGCCGGGCACGGGTGAACTGCGGCTGGTGCCGGAGGAGTCGGCGGGGTCCCTGGGGTCGGTCGTTGACGACGCCGGGGCGGTGGCGCTGCTGGAGGTCGTGGGGCAACTCGTGGACCGGGCGCGGGCGGCGGGTCAGCTGCGGCCGGACGTGTCGGTGTCGGACGTGCTGCTGGTGATCGCCACGGCGGCGCCCTCGCTGCCGGATGCGGCGCAGCAGGCAGCGGCTTCGGCGCGGTTGCTGGACATTCTGCTGGAGGGGTTGCGGTCGCGGCCGGTGTGAGAGTGGGCCGGTGTCGGTGTGAGCCGGTGTTGTGTGAGCGCCTTCTGGGGGCTGTGCCCCAGGCCCCCGCTTCGGCCCTGAAGGGGGCTCGTCCTCAAACGCCGGACGGGCTGGACAATGCCGGCTCCGCGGGATCAGGTGACCCGTTCGCGGGTGACTCGAACAGGTGACGGTGGTGCGTGGGCGCTGCGCGGCCCGCGCCCCGAGTGATGCCCGGAAGCGATTCCGGGTATTTCGGTCATCGGTGCCAACTTCCGTTCCGGGGGCGAGAGTTAAGTCTTCCCCGGAGGGGTGAACGCTAGTACTGCGGTGCGGGAAGTCCCCACGGACGAGTGGATGGTCCATACGACGGGTCCTGAACAAAAGCCAATATGGCTACGCTGACCCGGTGTTCTGGACTGGTTGGGCAGGCGGCGGGGGCTTTCCGCGATGAGCGTTGACGGGCGGGACGAGTCACTGGGTGACGGTGACCCGGAGGCCGGTGGGCTGACCTCACCACAGGTGCCGAGCCAGGGCGGGCCCAGTGGCAGCCCCCAGGACGCCGGTCCCGGCGAGGGCAGCGTCCCGCCGCAGCGCGAGGGCAGCGTCCTGCCGCCGCCGCTGGAGATGCCCACGGCCGACGCCTCGCTGATCGAGCGGATGCGCGCCGGTGACGACACGGCGTACGAGGAGCTGTACCGGCGCCACGCGGACGCCGTGCGCCGCTACGCCCGCACCTGCTGCCGGGACGCGCACACCGCCGACGACCTGACCGCCGAGGTCTTCGCCCGCATGCTCCAGGCGGTGCGCGGCGGCTCCGGGCCCGAGCACGCCGTACGCGCCTATCTGCTGACCTCCGTCCGGCGTGTCGCCGCGAACTGGACGAAGTCGGCCAAGCGGGAGCAACTCGTCGACGACTTCGCGGTGTTCGCCGCGCAGTCCGCGCGGGTGTCCGAGGTGTCCGACGACGACACACTGGACCTGGGCGCCGACGTACGGGCCATGCACGAGGCCGAGCAGTCGATGGCCATGCGGGCGTTCCGGTCGCTGCCCGAGCGGTGGCAGGCCGTGCTGTGGCACACCGAGGTCGAGGACGAGTCGCCCAGCGAGGTCGCCACGCTCTTCGGGCTCGACGCCAACGGCACGCGCGTGCTGGCCAGCCGGGCCCGTGAAGGCCTCAAGCAGGCCTATCTCCAAGCCCATGTCAGTGCCACCCTCACCGACGACGAGGAGTGCGCGCGCTACGCCGACCAGCTCGGCACCTACGCCCGCCGCAGGCTACGTACCCGGGCCGAACGCGGGCTGCGCAAGCACCTGGAGGAGTGCGCCAAGTGCCGGCTCGCCGCGCTGCAGATCGAGGAGGTCGCCAGCGGGATCCCGGCGGTCGTCCCGGTCGCGGTCATCGGCTGGTTCGGCGCCGCCGGGTACGCCAAGGCGGTCGCGCTCATCGCGGGCGGCGCGGGAGCGGGCGCGGCCGGTGCAGCGGGCGCCGCCGCGGCAGCGAGCGGGAGTTCGTCGGGCGGGGCCGGTGCCGGGGGCGCCGCGGCCTCCGAGGGGCTCGGCGCGCCGGTGAAGGCGGGCATCGCGGCCGGTGTGGTGGCCGCGGCGGCAGCTGCGGCGCTGGCCCTCGCGCTCAGCGGCAACGACACCCACACGCGGAAACCGGAGGCCAAGCCCGCCCCCTCGTCCTCCCCCGTCGCCAGACCCGAGTCACCGACCCCCACCCACCCGAAGAAGCAACCCGCCCCGGAACCGGCGGTGTTGGCCCCCGAGCCGACCCCCACACCCACCCCCAGCCCGACCCCCACACCCAAGCCCCGGCCTACCCCGACCCCTGCGCCGAAGCCCACCCCGACCCCGACGCCCCGGCCCACACCGACGCCCACCCCCACCCCCACCCCCACTCCGACCCCGACGCCCCCGCCCGCGCCGACCGTCTTCCAGGTGAGCGAGCTCTCCTACAACGTCAACGGCGACGGCACCGCCCCAGAGATCCGGCTCGGCGACAGCAGTTGGGTGTGGCAGCGCTACGGCGTCGCGATCGGCGGCACGCGCTACGCCCACGGCGTCACCGTGCACGGCCGCTCCTCCGTCACGATCGACCTCAACCGGCAGTGCGTCTCCTACGACGCGAGGGTCGGCGTCGACGACATGATGCTCGGGCTCGGCAGGATCTACTTCTCGGTGTACGCCGACGGGGTCCGGCTGTGGAGCTCCGGGGAGATCGACGGCGGGGACCCGGCGGTGCCGGTCCATGTGAATCTCGCCGGGCGGAAGACCGTAGAGCTGGTGGTCGAGCCGCGCAGTTCCTTCGACGATCTGGCGCTCGCCGACTGGGCGGAGTCGAAGTTCACCTGCCAGTAGGGCCCGGTGCTGGGGAGGGCAGCTCGGCCAGCACCTCGTCCACGGTGAGCGACTCGCCCCGGGCGCGCTCGGCGGCGTAGCGCTCGGCACCCAGCTCGGCGCGGGCGGTGGCCTCGATGCGCTCGGTCCGGGCACGCTCCGGCATGGGGCGCGGATGGCCCCCGCGCCACGCGTCGGCCGCCGCGAACAGCCGTACGGCGCCCGGGAGTTCACCGAGTTCGGCGCGCATGGTCGCCGCCTGGTCGACCAGTGCCGCCGTGACCGCCTCGGCGCAGCGCAGCTCGACCGCCTCGCGCAGGGCGTCGGCCATCGCCGCCAGCCCGCGCTCGGGACCGGACTCGGCGGCCGTGACCAGGGCTCCGATCGCGTTCAGCGCCGCCCGGAACTGGGGCGGCGGGGTGCCGTGTCCGCTCTCCTCGCGGGCCTGTTCGCACAGCGCGCGGGCGTGGACGACGTCCCCGTCCTCCAGGGCGATGTGCGCGCGCAGCAACTGGATGAAGGCGTGGGCGTCCACGACCCCGTGCCGGTCGCAGGCCTCGGTCGCCTCGTCCAGTCCCGCGAGCGCGCCGGCCCGGTCTCCGGCGCGGTAGGCCAGCTCGGCGAGGCGGGCGATGAGGAACGGCGTCTCCGTGTGGGCGCCGACCTCGTAGGCGAGCGCGAGCGCCTCCTCGTACGCCGCCTTGGCCTCCTCGAACCGGCCGCGTCCCATGGCGGCCTCGCCGACCGCGCTGGACACCTGGGCCCGTACCCAGCGGTCGCCGACGCGGCGGCTGAGATCGCGCAGTTCCGCCAGGTCGTCGTCGACGCCCGCCATGCCGCCCGGGGAGTCGACGACCATGTGCGTGCGGAACATCAGGATGACGGCGATCTCCCAATCGCCGCCGTACGCACGCGCGTTGGCGACCGCCACGTCCATGACGTCCCGGATGTCCATCGTGTCGCGCAGGAAGTAGGCGGTGAACGGCCAGGCGAGCCCCGGCATCCGGGCCGCGTCCTGGCCTCCGCCGGTGAAGAAGGCCTGCACCAGCGTGACGTACCGGCGCAGTCGTTCGTCCCGCAGTCCGTTCGGCAGGTGGTCCAGGGCTCCTGATTCGGCGCCCAGGAAGAGGTGCAGCATCCGGAGGTTCATCCGCTGGGCGTGCAGGGGGTGGTCGGTCCCCGCGTCAGGGGCGGCGAGGTAGCCGCCGAACGGGTCCGGCGCGCCCGCGGCCGTGCCGGGGTCCGGGGAGTCGTCGACGGCTGTGCCGGGATCGGGGACCGGGATCAGGGCGAGGACGCGCTCGACCCACTCGACGCCCTCGCGGCGGTAGTTGCGCAGCCACCAGAACCAGCCGACGGCGAGGGCCAGCGCACCCGCCTCCGCCTCGTCGCCCGCGGTGATCGTCCGGTCGAGGGCCGCGCGGATGTTGTCGAGTTCGGTCTCCAGGCGGGCGATCCACGGGAGTTGCTCCCAGGAGCGGAGCAGCGGCTCGGCCTCCTCGACGAGGGCGAGCACCCAGGCCCGGTGCCGACGCTCGGCCGCCGTCCGCGGTTCCGGGGTCTCGGCTGCGCGCTCGACGGCGTACTCGTGGATGGTCTCCAGCATGCGGTAGCGCATGCCGTCGAACGCCTCCCCCGGGGTGGCCACGATCAGGGACTTGTCGACGAGGGCGCCGATCAGGTCCGCCGCGGGGCCGGTGCAGACGCTTTCCGCCGCCGCGAGGTCCCAGCCGCCGGCGAACACGGAGACTTCGCGCAGCAGGGTCCGCTCGTGCTCGTCGAGCAGGTCCCAGGACCAGTCGACGACGGCCCGCAGGGTCTGCTGGCGGGGCAGCACCGTGCGGCTGCCGGAGGTGAGCAGGCGGAAGCGGTCGTCTAGGCGGTCGGCGATCTGGCGGGGGGTGAGCAACCGCAGCCGGGCGGCGGCGAGTTCGATGGCCAGGGGCAGGCCGTCGAGGCGCCGGCAGATCTCCGTGACCGCTTCGGTGTCCTGGAGCACGGCCTCGGCGTCGGGGCGGACGGCGGCGGCGCGCTCCGCGAAGAGGCGGTGTGCCTGGTCGGGGACGAGGGGTTCGACCGGGCGCACGGACTCGCCGGGGACGCCCAGGGGTTCACGGCTGGTGGCGAGGATCGTGAGCCCCGGGCAGCGGGTCAGGAGGGTCTCGGCGAGGTCGGCCGCCGCGCCGATGACATGTTCGCAGTTGTCAAGGATCAGGAGTCGGCTGCGCGCCGCGCAGTACTCGATCAGCAGGGCGACGGGGTCGTCCTGCGGGACCGCCAGCTCGGTGGTCATCAGTACGGTCTCGCGCAGACCGAGGGCACTGACCACCGCGCCGGGCACCGCCTCCGGCCGGTCGAGCCGGGCGAGCTCGACCAGCCACGCCTGCGGGAGCCCGGCGGCGGCTTCCTCGGCGAGACGGGTCTTTCCGGAGCCGCCCGGTCCGGTGAGCGTGACGAGGCGGGCCCTGTGCACTTCGGAACGGATGGCGGCGATCTCGGGTTCCCGGCCCACGAAAGAGGTAAGCCGTGGACGCAGGTTGCCGTCGCGTTCCAACTGCCGGGCGGGGTGGCCGGCGTTGTGCTCCGGCTGCGGGGCGGGGTGGTCGCCGCTGTGTGCCGGCTGCCGGACGCGGTGGTCGCCGCTGTGTGCCGACTGCCGGGCGCGGTGGGCCGGAGGCGGTGACTTGAGCAACTCGCCGTGCAGGGACCGGAGTTCCGGCCCCGGGTCGGTGCCGAGGCCGTCGGCGAGGGCGCGCCGGGCGGTCTCGTAGGCGGCGAGCGCGTCGGCACCCCGGCCCGAGTCGCGCAGGGCGCGGATGAGGAGGGCGTGCAGCGGTTCGTCGTACGGGTGGGCCGCGGTCAGTTCCTTCAACTCCGGTACGGCGTCGGCGGCGCGGCCCAGCAGCAGGTCGGCCTCGACCCGCGCGCGGGTGGCCTCCTCGCGCAGCGCGTCCGGGCGGGCGGCCGCGGACCGGTCGGGGAGGTCGGCGAGGGCGGGCCCGCGCCACAGGGCGAGCGCCTCGCCGAGGTCGCGGGCGGCGACGCCCGCCTCGCCCCGCTCCAGGGCGGCCGTGCCCTGGCGCACCAGCCGTTCGAAGACGTGCAGGTCCACGTCCTCCCGGGTCGCCGCGAGCCGGTAGCCGCCGGGCTCGGAGACGATGGCGTCCCTGCCGACGGTACGGCGCAGCCGGCCGACGAGGGCCTGGAGGGCGGCCGGGGCGTCCTGCGGAGGTTCGTCGGCCCACACCTCGTCGATCAGGGTGCCGAAGGGGACGATCCGGCCGGGCTGCAGGGCGAGGGCGGCGAGCAGCGCGCGCAGCCGCGCACCGCCGAGCGCCACGACAGCGCCCCGCTCGTCCTCCGCCCGGGTACTGCCCAGGATTCCGTACCGCACCGGGCCATTGTCGCCGGGCACGAGGGACAAGGTCACGGCGTTTGTGGGCGGGGCCCGCGGTTGGGGCGGTTTGTGCCGGTGCCCTGCCCCAGGCCCTCGTGGCGGAACGCCGAAGCCGCTCACGCCGGCGGGAGGCTCAAGCCACTCCCGCTCCCCCGCCCGATGCCAACGCCCCCCGCTGCGGTCTGATCCCCGCCGGTACCGCACGCGCGCGTGCCGGTGTTCCCGTCCAGCAGGTGCCCCGGCGAGCCAGCAGGCGGCCGAGCCACAGTTCCAGGGAGACCAGGTCCGCGAGGCCGTCCAGGGGCAGCGGTTCGCCCTGGGCCGCCGCGCGGAGCGCCTTGCGGACGACGCGGGCCTCCACCAGCCCGGCCTGCGCCAGCAGGGGTGTGTCGAAGAGGGCCATCAAGGAGTCCGCGGCCACCCGGAGTCCGGTGCGGGAGGCGGCTGCCGCCGACGCGTGGGAGGGGGCGCCCCAGCCGGGCGGAAGGTCGCCGACGCCGGCGCCCTCCAGGACCGTGCGGAGGATGGCCGCGCGGGCCCCTGGCTGGACGCGTAGCGCCTCGGGAAGGGTCCGGCAGGCGCGGACCACCTGGTTGTCGAGGAAGGGCATGTGCAGCCGCTGGGAACGGATCTCGGCGGCCTGTTCCAGGACGCGCAGGTCCCCCGCGTGTCTGGCGAGTGCGGCCCGCGCGCGGAAATCGCCGGGGCGCTGTCCCGGGCCGACCCCCTGGCCCTGACGGCTGGGCGCCCCTTGTAGGCGAACCGATACTTCAGCCAGGGCCTCACCGGTCAGCCAACGCGCCGCGGGCCCCGGTCTGGCCCAGGTGAGCGCGGCCAGGGAGGCACCGACCGCGCCCCCCGGCTCGTCGAAACGCTTCTGGAGGAGCCGGTCGGCGAGGACCTCAAGACCCGCGCCGTAGGGCGTACGGGCCAGCCGCCGGGCCGCGCCGTACACGCGCCCGGGGACCATCACCGAACCGTCCGCCTTCGCCAACGCGGCCACCGGGCGCACCAGATGGCGCCGTTTGCGGTCCATGAGGAGGTCGGCGAGGCGGGCCGGGTGCGCGTCCAGGACCTGGCGGGCGCCGTATCCGGTGAAGTGGTCCGCGCTGCCCGCGGCGAGCCGGGCGCGGTGGCGGGCGGCGGTGATCAGGGAGGGGCCGGGTTCGTCGGTGAGGGGGCCGTCGAGTTCGGCGTACGGCAGGACGTCCTCGCCGCCGGTGACCACCACGTGGTGCAGGCGGGGATTGGCCGCGAGGGTGCCCGCGCGCTCCACCTCGGACTCGCGGCCGCGGACGGCGAGGTCGTTGAACGTGACGGCGAGGAGCCGCTCGCCCGCGCCGGTGCCGTGCCCGAGGACCGTGCCGGGCGCACCCGGCAGCCCGGCGGCGAGCAGGGCCAGCGTCCCGGACGCGGGCCCCCCGGAGAGGTCGGCGCCGATGCCGGGGACGGGCATCCCGCGCGCGGCACGCCGTTCGGCGGGCCCCATCCCGGGCACCGGGCCCGGGTCGATGTCGGGAACGTGCCGGGGCGCGGACAGGCGCGCACGCACGGCGTCGACCAGTGCGTCGCGTACGGCGTCGACCGCACTGTCGGGGTCGACGGGCGCGGCGGCGACGGCGAGGGAGGCGACCGGCTCGTACCCGGCGATCTCGCGCGCCCCGGCGCGCAGGATCAGCGCATGCCCCGGCGGAATGCGACGTACGCCGTCGTACGGCGTGGAGTCGTGCAGCGCGGCGGGCACATCGGGGGCCGCGAGCAGGGCGGCCAGGTGCCCGAAGTCGAGATTGGCCTCGATGAGGTCGGCCAGCGGGAGCGCGGCGGTCGAGTAGGCCGTACCGCCGGCCCAGGGGGTGTAGAACACCGGCTTGGCGCCCGCGAGATCGCCGCAGACCATGGTGCGGCGGCCGACCTTGACGACCGCGGTGTAGCTCCCCGACCAGGCCGTCAGATGCCGAAGTGCCCCTCCGCGCGCGGAGAACAGGCTGAGGCGCAGCTCTTCGTCGGAGGCACCGCAGGTACCGAGGACCGCGATCCGGGTCTCCGCGTCGACCTTCACGACCCGCACCTCGTCGGGCCGCCAGTCGCCGACCGCCCACAGCGGATCCGGGTCTCCCCACAGGAGTTGGGACCCCACCGGATGCACCGTCTCACCGTCGAGTCCGGTCGCTCCCGCCGAACCGATCGCGGCGGCTCCAGCGGCGGTACTGCTCCATCCCACCAACCACCGCATCGACGCCTCCACAGGCTGTGGACAACCAGTGCACCGCACGAACTGGGCACCATGCTGCCATGAAGGACGCCCTCCGGAGGGCCGGAGAAGCCGCTTGAGATCGCGTGAGGACGCCCTGGACGAGGGACAACCGGACAAGGACGACCCTACGTCCGCGACGCGAATGCGCCCCCGATACGCTCCCCCAAAACCCCTAACGCGCCCTCAACTCCCGTGGTAGGAGCGGTATTCGGCACCGAGAGGCGGGGGCGATTTTCGGCCAAATCGGTGTTACGAGCACAGGCTCGCGCACGCTCCGTACATGTTGTGCGCACCGCTTCGTACCGCGCACAGTCCGGGAGGCGGAGTACGCCTCCCGGACCGGTCCGCCGCCCGCGGGGATGTAGGCGGCGGTGTCCCCCAGCCCACTGGATCCAGTACAGCGGGCCGACCCACGCACGATCCATCGAAGCGCTCCCGCGATGGCCGGAGAAGAGCGCACACACGGGCGCACGGCCACACGGCGGGGGCACGTCGCAACCCTCCGTGCAAACCCCGCACTCGCGTACGGACCACAATCCCGCCAACCGGAACAATGCCCCTTAACGCTTGGGATGCGGCGAACTACGCTGGGTTTACGAATGCCGCATGGTTATGCCAGCGCGGCAGCCGTCTGTGTCGAGGGGTGGCGCATGTCCAGGGAGCAACGCGGGCCGAACGAAAAACTCGGCACCGTTCTCGCCCTCGCGGGAATCAGCAACGCAGGACTCGCGCGTCGCGTCAACGATCTTGGCGCTCAACGCGGGTTGACACTTCGCTACGACAAGACGTCGGTGGCGCGCTGGGTGTCGAAGGGAATGGTGCCCCAGGGCGCCGCCCCGCACCTCATCGCGGCCGCCATCGGCCAGAAGCTCGGCCGCCCGGTGCCGCTCCACGAGATCGGCCTGGCGGACGCGGATCCCGCGCCGGAAGTGGGCCTCGCATTCCCCCGGGACGTCGGTCAAGCCGTGCGTTCCGCAACGGAGTTGTACCGCCTCGACCTCGCCGGCCGCCGGGCCGGCTCCGGCGGTATCTGGCAGTCCCTCGCCGGGTCGTTCGCAGTCAGCGCATACGCAACGCCCGCCTCACGGTGGCTGATAACCCCGGCCGACAGTTCGGTGGCGCGCGAGGCCAACTCCGCGGAGGGCTCCGGGGCACCGCTGAAAGTCGGCCACAGCGATGTGCAGAAACTGCGGGAGGCCGCGGAGGACGCCAGGCGCTGGGACTCCAAGTACGGGGGCGGCGACTGGCGTTCGTCCATGGTGCCCGAATGCCTGCGGGTGGAGGCGGCGCCGCTGCTGCTCGGCTCGTACTCCGACGAGGTCGGCAGAGCGCTCTTCGGCGCGAGCGCCGAACTCACCCGCCTCGCCGGGTGGATGGCCTTCGACACCGGGCAACAGGAGGCGGCGCAGCGGTACTACATCCAGGCGCTGCGGCTCGCCCGCGCGGCGGCGGACGTGCCGCTGGGGGGTTATGTCCTGGCCTCGATGTCCTTGCAGGCGACCTACCGGGGCTTCGGCGACGAGGGTGTCGACCTCGCGCAGGCGGCCCTGGAGCGCAACAGAGGCCTCGCCACTGCCCGCACGATGAGCTTCTTCCGGCTTGTCGAGGCGCGGTCCCACGCGCGCGCGGGGGACGCCCAGGCGGCGGGTGCGGCGCTGAAGGCGGCCGAGGGGTGGCTTGAGCGGTCGCGGGAGGGTGACAACGATCCGTCCTGGCTGGGGTTCTACGGCTACGACCGGTTCGCGGCGGATGCGGCGGAGTGCTACCGGGATCTGAAGGCGCCTCGGCAGGTGCGGCGGTTCACGGAGCAGGCGTTGTCCAAGCCGACGGAGGAGTTCGTGCGGTCGCACGGGCTGCGGTTGGTGGTTTCCGCGGTTGCCGAGTTGGAGTCGGGGAATCTTGACGCGGCTTGTGAGCAGGGGGTGCGGGCGGTGGAGGTCGCTGGGCGCATCTCGTCTGCGCGGACGACGGAGTATGTGAAGGATCTTCTGCATCGGCTGGAGCCGTATGGGGATGAGCCTCGGGTTGTTGAGCTGCGGGAGCGGGCTCGGCCTCTGTTAATGGCGCCCGCCTAAGGATTTGCCTGGTTTCGGTGGATGCGCGAGTGGCGGTTCGTTGTGGCTGGTCGCGCGGTTCCCCGCGCCCCTTTGGGGCGCTCCAGCTCCCGGCGTTTGAAGTGGCTGTCAGTGGTGCAGTGCACTATCGGATGCGGGAGGTGGTGCGCGGTGGTCGGGTACGACTGTGATGTGCTCGTGGTCGGGGGTGGGATCGTCGGGCTGTCGGTCGCGTATGCGATCGGCCGGGCCGCGCCGGGGACGCGGGTGACCGTGCTGGAGAAGGAGGCGGGGCCCGCCCGGCATCAGACGGGGCGGAACAGCGGGGTGATCCACAGCGGGATCTACTACCGGCCCGGCTCGCTCAAGGCGCGGTATGCCGTGGGCGGCGCCGCCGAGATGGTCAAGTTCTGCGCGGAGTACGGCATTCCGCACGCCGTGACCGGCAAGCTGATCGTCGCCACGGAGCGCGCCGAGCTGCCCCGCCTGCACGCGCTCGTGCAGCGCGGCCGGGAGAACGGCATTCCGGTGCGCGAGCTCGGCGGGTCCCAGATCCCCGAGTACGAGCCGGAGGTGCGCGGCCTCGCCGCCATAGAGGTCGCGACGACCGGGATCTGCGACTACGTCGCGGTCGCCCGGCACCTGGCCGAGGCCTCCGGCGCCGAGATCCGCTACGGCGCGCGCGTCGCCCATGTCGACCGGCGCCCGGAGCGCGGGGTCGCCGTCCGGACGGCGGACGGTGCCGGAGGTGGAGGTGGAGGTGGAGACATCGTCCGCGCGCGCGTGCTGGTGAACTGCGCCGGCCTGCAGTGCGACGAGGTGGCCCGGCTGACCGGTGACGACCCCGGGATGCGGATCGTGCCGTTCCGCGGCGAGTACTACACGCTGACGCGGCCCGAGCTGGTGCGCGGCCTGGTGTATCCGGTGCCGGACCCGGCGTTCCCGTTCCTCGGTGTGCATCTCACCCGCGGTATCGACGGCAGTGTGCACGTGGGACCGAACGCGGTGCCGGCGCTGGCCCGCGAGGGCTACGGCTGGGGTGTCGTACGCCCCCGGGAGATCGCGACCACGGTGGCCTGGCCCGGGGTGTGGCGGATGGCGCGACAGCACTGGCGGTACGGGGTGGGGGAGCTGCGGCGGTCGGTGTCCAAGAGCGCGTTCACCAGCGCCGTACAGCGACTGCTGCCTGCCGTGACGCCCGAGGACCTCACGCCCGCATCAGCCGGAGTGCGCGCCCAGGCCGTCCTCCGGGACGGCACCCTCGTCGACGACTTCCTGATCAAGGAGGGCCCCCGCGCGGTACACGTCCTCAACGCCCCGAGCCCGGCGGCGACGGCCTCGCTGCCGATCGGGAGAGAGGTGGCGAGGCGGGCACTGGCCGTACTGGGCCAGGAGAAACGCCTCCCCCTTGAAACCCCGCGAAGGGCAACCCCCTAAGGCGCGGGGCTGTGACATGTGCGGCTCCGCCGCGTGGGCGCGACCGGCCACAGCGCACCCGCACTCCCAGGACCACACAAGCCACGCAGACGCTGAGGCCGTAAAATCACCGCATTGTGTCTGAGTCCCCCAACACCCCCGACGCCCCTGCCCAGCCCGCGCAGCGCACCCGCAGGGACGAACCCCGTTTCCCGGACGGGCCCAAGCCCGATCCCGCCGGGTCGCACTTCGAGCGCCGCATCCGGAGTTTCCAGCCGCGCCGGAGTCGCGTGACGACGGCGCAGGCCGACGCTCTGGAACGCCTGTGGCCCAAGTGGGGCCTGGACATCGACGGTCGGCGGAACCTCGACCTGGCCGAGCTGTTCGGGAACGACAACCCCGTCGTGCTGGAGATCGGCTTCGGGATGGGTGAGGCGACCGCGCAGATGGCCGCCGCGGACCCGGCGACGAACATCCTCGCCGCCGATGTGCACACCCCGGGCCAGGGCAATCTGCTGGGCCTCGCCGACCACCACGGGCTCTCCAACATCCGGGTCGCCAACGGGGACGCGATCATCCTGCTGCGCGAGATGCTCGCCCCGGACTCGCTCGACGGGCTGCGCGTCTACTTCCCCGACCCCTGGCCGAAGAAGCGGCACCACAAACGGCGGCTGATCCAGGAGGAGTTCCTGACGCTCGCCGCGTCCCGCCTCAAGCCCGGCGCGACCGTGCACTGCGCGACGGACTGGGAGCCGTACGCGGAGCAGATGCTCGAAGTGCTGGACGTGCACCCGGAGTTCGAGAACAGCCAACCCGACGGCGGTTTCGCGCCTCGTCCGGACTTCCGGCCGCTGACCCGTTTCGAGGGGCAGGGACTGGACAAGGGACATGTCGTGAACGATCTGCTGTTCCGTCGCGTACCCCACGACGACCAGCGCTGACGCCAGGCTCCCTCGCGGGCCGTGCCCTTACCTCGTTAGGGTCGATGCCGTGGCCACGTTTTCGCCGTACCCCCCACACCCCGGCCACCCGGCCGGTGGTGTGCCCGGGCACGTGCCGCGCGTGCGCTGGTGGCACCGGACAGGGGTCCGTTACGGCGCGCTGATCACCCTGCTCGCGCTCTCCGGGTTCGTCATCCTCGCCCTGGTGCGTCAACAGACCGGCACGGAAGGGTTCTTGGTGGGCCTCGGGCTCGCCGTACTGCCCGTGCCGCTGCTCGTCGCCGCGTTCCGCTGGCTGGACCGGGTCGACCCCGGCCCCTGGCGGAATCTCCTGTTCTCCTTCGCCTGGGGCGCCTGCGCCGCCGCGCTGATAGCGATCGTCGCCAACAGCTTCGCCACCAGATGGATAGCGACCGCGACCGCCGATCCGAGCAGCGCGGACACGCTGGGCGCGACGGTGATAGCCCCGATCGTGGAGGAGTCGGCGAAGGCGGCGGCCGTCCTGCTCGTCTTCCTGTTCCGCAGACGGGACTTCACCGGGATCGTGGACGGGGTGGTGATAGCCGGGGTCACCGCCACCGGCTTCGCGTTCACCGAGAACATCCTCTATCTCGGCACCGCCTTCGGCACCGACCAGCTCACCGGCGACCGCGGTTTCACCTCCGTGACCGCGGCGACCTTCTTCGTGCGCATCGTCATGTCCCCGTTCGCGCACCCCTTGTTCACCGTCCTCACCGGCATCGGCTTCGGCATCGCCGCGCTCTCCCCCGACCGCCGGCACGTCCGGCGCGTCCTGGTCCCGCTGACCGGACTGCTCCTCGCGATGGGCATGCACGCCGTCTGGAACGGCTCCTCGACCTTCGGCCAGTACGGCTTCTTCGAGGTCTACGGCCTGTTCATGGTCCCCACGTTCGGCCTGCTGACCTGGCTCGCGGTCTGGACCCGGCAACGCGAACTGCGCTCCGTGCGCGAGGAGTTGCCCGTCTACGTCCTCGCGGGCTGGCTGACCCCCGCCGAACCGTTCGCGCTCGGCTCGATGAAGGCCCGCAGGCTGGCCCGCGACTACGCCGGCCACCACCTGGGCCGTCCCGGGGCCCGCTCGGTGGCCCGCTACGAGGCCTGCGCGACCTCCCTGGCGTTCCTGCGCCACCGGGCCGCGCGGGGCCGCGCCGGCGCCGACTTCGCCGTACGGGAAAGGGAGTTGCTGCACGAGCTGTGGCGGCGGCGGGAGGTGGCGCGGCCCGCGCTGGAGTACGCGGCGCGGCGGATCGCGCCGCCGGTGCCGGTGGTGGTGCCGCCGTGGCCGGTGTACGGGGTGTACGGGAACACGGCGGCGCCGTATCCCGCGTACAACCCGTACCGGTCCTGACGAGCCTCAGGCGGAGGCCTGGGTCAGCTGCTCGATCTCGGTGTCCGTGAGGGTCAGTTCGGCCACGGCGAGCAGGTCGGGCAGCTGCTCGACGCTCCGGGCGGAGGCGATCGGTGCGGCGACCGTGGGCTGGGCGGCGAGCCAGGCGAGGGCGACCGTCGCGACGGAGGCGTCGTGGGCCCGCGCGATCTCGTCCAGGGCGGTCAGGACCTTCTGGCCGCGCTCGGATTCGAGGTAGCCGGCGGCCCGTCCGGCCCGCGGGCTGTCCACGGTCGTACCCGGCCGGTACTTGCCGGTGAGGAAGCCGGCCGCGAGGGCGAAGTAGGGCAGCGCCGCGAGGCCGTTGCGCTCGGCCACGTCCCGGAGTTCTCCCTCGTAGGTGTCGCGGGAGACGAGGTTGTAGTGCGGCTGGATCGCGACATAGCGGGCCAGGCCCTCGCGGTCGGAGAAGTCCAGGGAGGCCTGGAGGCGCTCGGGCGTGATGTTGGAGGCGGCGATGTACCGCACCTTGCCCGCCTTCACCAGCTCGTCCAGCGCGCCGACGATCTCCTCGACCGGCACCTCGACCTGGTCGAAGTGGGTGTAGTAGAGGTCGATGTGGTCGGTGTCCAGGCGGCGCAGGGAGGCGTCGGCGGCGGCCTTGATGTTGGCGGCGGACAGTCCCGGGTAGTCGGGGTGCTGGCTGACCTTGGTGGCGATGACGACGTCGGAGCGGTTGCCGCGGGCCTTGACCCACTTGCCGATGACGGTCTCGGACTCGCCGCCGTGGTTGCCCGGGGCGAACGCCGAGTAGGAGTCGGCGGTGTCGACGAAGTTGCCGCCCGCGGCGGCGTAGGCGTCGAGGACCGCGAAGGAGGTCGCCTCGTCGGCGGTCCAGCCGAAGACGTTGCCGCCGAGGTTCAGCGGGAAGATCTCCAGGTCGGACCGGCCCAGCTTGCGAAGAGAAGTCATGCCCTACGTCAACAGCCGGACCGGAACCGGATATTCCAGCGGGTGCCCCAGGGGCCTCCGGGGTCTTACGGGGTCGTACAGAGTCTTACGGGTTGAGGCCCTTGCTGCGCAGCCAGGGCGCCGGGTCGCTCGCCGTGGCGGCGCCGTTGAGGTGCACCTCCAGGTGGAGGTGCGGCCCGGTCACGTTGCCGGTCGCGCCCACGCGGCCGATCACCTCGCCGGTGGAGACCTTCTGCCCGGCGCTGACGTTGATCGAGGACTGGTGGCAGAACCACAGCTCGGTGCCGTCGTCGAGGGTGATGATCGTGCGGTAGCCGTAGGCGCCGGCCCAGCCCGCCTCGGTGACCGTGCCGCTGTGGATGGCCTTGATCAGTGTGCCGGTGGGGGCGGCGAAGTCGAGTCCGGTGTGGTAGCCGGAGGACCACATGGAGCCGGCCTGGCCGAAGGTCCCGGTGATCGTGTACGAGCCGACGGGCAGCGTGTACTGCTTGGCGAGGGCGGCGAGCTTCGCGGCCTCGGCCTTCTTCTTGGCTGCGGCCTCCGCGGCCTTCTTCGCGTCGGCGGCCTTCTGTGCGGCGTCCTTCTCGGCCTTCGCGGCGGCGGCGTCGACCTGCTTGGCGACGGCGGCCTCGGCGGCGGCCTGGGACTTGCCGTCGACCTGGAGCTGCTGGAGCTCGGCCTGTTCCATGATCCGGTTGCGCAGCAGTTCGCCCGCGCCCGAGGTGCCCTTGGCGGTCTCGGTGGTGGTCACGCCGACGCTGCTGAGCGCGGTCGCGGAACCCTTCGGCGTACTGGAGGAGTCGCCCAGGAGATGGCCCACGGAGGGCAGATCGGGCAGGGAGATCGAGACGGGCGGCTTGCCGGTGTTGGCGCTGGCCATCCCGCCGGCGCTCACGGCGGCTATGACACCGACGCCCAGGACGGTGGAGCTGCGGGCGAATCCCCCGCCACCACGCTGCTTGGCGACACGGTGCTTGCCGCGGTTGGGAAGAACGGTCTCCGCGCTGGGGTTCCACTCCTCCCAGGGGCCCTCGTCGGGGCGGAATCCGCCGTAGACGAACGGGGCTTCTGGGGCAGCCTGGTTTGACGCCACGTGGGCGTGCTCCTTTCCTTCCTTCTCGCCTACCGGGTTAGCTGACGGGTTCGGAGCAGGAAGGTCTCCTACGCGCGTCAACCTGCCGTGTTCCCACGGCTGTTGACGAGCGATTCACCCCAAGGTGGTGGTTCCCCGGTTCCCTTGCGGAATTCGGCGCGTGCGCACGGAGCTGTCTCTTGTGACGGCTGGGACGACCGTGCTGCGTTATCGAACGTTAATAGACACGGGCGCCCGTTTCCAAGCCCGTTCGCTTGATCATTAACCTTTCCTTGCAGGACGAAGAGCCCACGAACGGCGAAAAACGGGTGAGTTGACCGGGCGTCGACCGGTCATGGACGGCGTACGGCGATCATCGCCATGTCGTCCGTCATCCCGCCCCCGGCATGGCGGCGCACCTCCTTGGCGAGGATGCCGAGCAGCGCCTCGGGGCTGCGGAAGGTCCGACCGGTCAGCCGCTCCCCGGGGTCGTAGAACACGCCCTGGCAGTCGCGGGCCTCGGACAGGCCGTCGGTGTAGAGGAGCAGGGTGGCGCCGCCGGGGAACGCGAACTCCTCGGCCCGGTCGGGCCGGAAGCCCAACTCCCCCATTCCCAGGGGCAGTGCGGGTTCCTTGACGAGCAGGGTGTCCACGGTGCCGTCGGCGTGCAGGAGCAGCGGCGGCGGGTGGCCGCGGTCGACGATCCGCAGGACGCCGTCGCCGTGCGGGAGTTCGGCGAGGACGGCCGTGGTGAACCCCTCGAACGCGTCGAGCCCGTCCCGCCGGGTGCCCTCGCGGGCCAGCGCCCGCTCCAGCCGCTGGGCGACCGCCTCCAGGGTGGTCTCCTGCTCGGCGGCCTCCCGGAACGCCCCGATGACCACGGCCACGGCGGCGACCGCGCCCATGCCCTTCCCGCGCACGTCGCCGACGACCAGCCGTACGCCGTACGGGGTGTCCTGGACCGCGTACAGGTCGCCGCCGATGAACGCGCCCTCCTGCGCCGCCTCGTAGCGCGCGGCGATCTCGAACCCGCCGATCCGCTCGGCCGGTTCGGGCAGTACGGCGCGCTGGGCGGCCTCGGCGATCTCGCGTACGGAGGCGAGCTGTTCGCTGCTGCGGCGGACGAGGGTGTTGATGAGGACGGCCAGGACGGCGACTGTGGCCACGGTGGCCATCTCGGTGACGGCGTCGATGTGGAGGACGATGCCGAGCCTGATGTGGACCGCGAGGACGACGGCGACCGAGGCCAGGCCGGTGAGGACGGTGCCGCGCCGGGAGTAGAGCGGGGCGGCGACGAGCGGGGCGGCGGTGAAGAACGGGGCCGCCGTGAAGGCCTGCGGGGTGAGGTAGTCGTAGCAGGCGCCGACGATCAGCAGCAGCGCGGGCAGCCGGCGGACGAGGGCGAGGACGCGGGCGGTCCGCCGTCCCTCGTCGGGGCCGAGGCCCGGGTCGGGCACGGGATCGCCGGGCAGGCGCCCGCCGGCTCGCACATACGGACCCTCCTCCACGCGTCCAGTTTTTCCCGGTGGAGGGAGGGCGGCGAGCGGGGTGGGCCGACAGGGGGAGAAGGACGGGGAGAAACACCAAGGGCCGGAATCCATGTTCTGGATTCCGGCCCTTGGCCTTGAGTAGCGGGGACAGGATTTGAACCTGCGACCTCTGGGTTATGAGCCCAGCGAGCTACCGAGCTGCTCCACCCCGCGCCGTTGTGTTCCCAACTATACGCCATCCGCGGGGTCCGATGTCACACACGTTTCAGTCGGCGGGGTTACCGGCGTGCGTGAGGGTCTCCCAGGAGACGAAGAGGTCGTCGCTGCCGGCCGGCCGGGTGGTCTCGGCGAGCTTGTGCGCGGCGGACAGCTTCATGCCGAGCCGGTCCTCCAGGTGGTTGAGCGGAACCTCCAGGTCGGGGCCCATGTTCCGGTCGACCTTGCCGCCGCACAGCCAGGCCGGCGCGGCCTCGCCAAGCTGGTAGCGGGCGTGGAAGTCGAGGGCGGCGGCGAGCCGGTCCTTGACGTCCTTGTAGAGGTCGACGCCCTGGTGCCAGGCGGTCTCGGCGATGTGCCCGGTGGCGGCGAGGGAGTACCCGACGTGCTTGAAGTTGCGGCAGGTCTCCTGGGCGATGCCGTCCTTGAAGGTGGTCTGCTTGAACCAGTACGTCGTGAGTTTCTGCGGGGTGGTGACGGTCGAGCGGGCCGGGGTGAGCGGCACCTTGCCGTCCTTCTCCAGGTAGAAGTAGGCGGGCACGCGGTCGCGGAAGCGGGCGACGGCCGCGTCGAAGGCCTTGTGGTCGTCGAGGAAGACGGCGATGCCGATCGCCGCGTCGGTCATCGCGAGGTCCCAGTTGCCGTTGTAGTCCGGCAGATCCTTCGTCACCTCGGGCTGGTAGGCGGTGCGCAGCATGGTCGCGAACCGCTGCACCCGGTCGTCCGGCCATCCGGCCCCCGGCGTGTACCGCACGATCTCCGCCGCCCGCGCCCAGGTCGACCCGGCCCACGCGGTCTGCAGCCCGGCGTCCTCGGAGGTGTGCTCCTTCATCTTCGCCGACCAGTCGTCCATGATCTCCCGCGCCTTGAGCGCGTGGTGCTCCTTGCCCGTGATGCTGAACAGCAGCGCCTGCGTGTACGCCGCGATCGCGTCCTCGCGCTCCTCGACACACCCGTGCGCGGCCTTGCCGTTCCAGGGGCAGTCGACGTCGGCGTAGGGCTTCGCCGTGTACTTGTACGACCCGTACTTGCTGTCCCGCATCCCGAAGTACGCCTTCAGCCAGGGCTGCTTCCCGGCCGCCACGTTCTTCCGTACGGCGTCCAGCTGCCCCTTGCTGACCAGCACTCCGGGGTGCGTGAACGCCGCACCGGCGGGCAGCGCCCTCGCCATGGTCCGCGTACCGGTGTCCGCCGCCCCGCACGAGGCGAGCAGCCCCACGACCACGGACGCGCCCAGCACCGCCACTGCCCTCATGTGTCCTACCTCCGCCGTTGTCCGCACCGGTCCACTGCGAGCGTGACCCGGTGGGCGGCGGGGCGCAGGATCTGATGGGCCGATCGGTCAACCGTCCAGGACAGACACCTCTCGATTTGCTGTTGTTAATCTTTTCAATTCTAGGTGAGTTACAATCGAGTGGTAAGTAGCCCCCCCCCTCGGGCAGGGCCTCTACGGCCTGCTGTCCCAGGTGCGCGAGTGGGACGCCGAGAAGACCGGCGAGGTCGACGAGGCGCGGGCCCGCTACGACGCGGGGTTGTGACGCCGGGGCGTAACGCACTTGGAAGTGCCTCCTTACGCAGCGGTCGCGGCGCGCCTACCGTTTGAGGGGTTCCATTTAGCAAACGGAAGAGTGAATGCCATGCGCGCAGCAGTCGTCAGGAAGACCCGGGGGACCCGAGGTCGTCGAGGTCCTGGAGGTCCCGCTTCCGGAGCCGGGTCCCTTGGAGGTCCGCGTGAAGGTCGCCGCCGTCGGGCCGGGTGTGCTCCTTGAGGTCGGCACCCCGGTGATCGTGTTCGACGCCCCCGTGCTGCGCCCCACGAAGGCCCAGGCCGAATACCTGGTGACCAACCTCAACTCCCTCGCCCCCGCCCCGGAGGGCATGGACCCGACGCTCGCGGCAACGATCCCGCTCAACACGACGACCGCCTCGCCGGCCCTGGACCACCTCCCGCTGCACCCCCGCGACACCTTGCTGATCACCGGCGCGGGCGGGGCCGTCGGCGGCTACGCCGTGGAGCTGGCCCGGACGCGGGGCGTGCGGATCGTCGCGCAGGGGCGGCCCGAGGACGAGGAGTATCTGCGCTCTCGCGGCGCCACCTGGTTCGTGTCCCGCGACGAGGAACCGGGCGCGGCGGTACGGCAGTTGGTGCCCGGCGGCGTGGACGGCGTGCTCGACGCGGCGCCGCCGGGCGCACCCGCGATGGCGGCCGTCCGGGACGGCGGGGTCTATGTGAGCGTGCGGCTGGACGTGCTGCCGGCGCCGGAGCGGGGCATGGTGGTGCGCCACACCGCCGCCGGTCCCGACGCGCCCCGGCTCGCGTATCTCTCCGCGCTCGCCGAGGTCGGCGTGCTGACACCGCGCGTGGCCGAGGTGTATCCCCTGGCGCGGGCGGCGGAGGCCCACGCCCGGCTGACCCGGGGCGGTCTGCCCGGTCGGATCGTCCTGGTCCCGTGAACACGGGGGCCGGAGCGGGGCGCGGAGGGTAGGTGTCCCGGAAAAGCGTGTCGGTTTCATCGGAAAGTGTCACGCTTTTCTGGAGAAGGGGTCCCGGCTCAGCCGGGCAGATGCCTGTTCGGCGCCTTCGCCCGCTCCTCGTACTCCGGGAGTACGACCACGGAGACCCCCCGCGCCGCCA
The DNA here is from genome assembly GCF_053598575.1 of Streptomyces sp. NPDC001100. Taxonomy (NCBI): domain Bacteria; kingdom Bacillati; phylum Actinomycetota; class Actinomycetes; order Kitasatosporales; family Streptomycetaceae; genus Streptomyces; species Streptomyces sp. NPDC001100. Next base: position 309,047 of record NZ_JBSFKO010000007.1, on the reverse strand, counting down.
GCATCCCGCTCCCGTCGGCCCCCGTCACGAACGTGTCCGGCTCGCGCCAGGCCGTCACCACACGTCGTACGCCCGCGTCGAGGATGAGGCGGGCGCAGGGCTTGGGGCGGGAGGCTCGGTGGGTGCAGGGTTCGAGGCTCGTGTAGACCGTGGCAGTCGCGAGGCGCGGGTCCGCCGGGTCCAGCTTGGCGAGGGCCGCCTCCTCCGCGTGGACCACCGGGTCACCGGCCTCGCGGGAGTGGCCGCGGGCCAGTTCCGTGCCGTCCGCCGCGACCACCACCGCGCCGACGCTGAACGCCGTCTCCGAGGGCGGGCAGTCGGCGGCCAGCTCGCAGGCGAGGGCGAGCCAGTGGTGGTCGGCGGCGGCGGGGAGGTCGCCGGTGCCGGGGGCGGTGGGTTCGTAGCGCATGAGGACGACGTCCTCGATGGGGCGGGTCTCCAGCAGGCGCAGGCGGCCCGACTGGTAGGTGCCAGGGCCGAAGAGGCGGGGGGCGTCCGGGGTGCCCACGAAGAGGGGGGCCAGGACGAGTTGGAGTTCGTCGGCCAAGCCCTGCTGGAGGAGCTGGGTGTGGATCGTGCCGCCGCCCTCGACCATCAGGCGGTCAACTCCCCTGACGGAGTGCAGGTGTTCAAGGAGCAGGCGCCAGTCGAGTTCGGGGCCGAGGGCGAAGACGTCGGCGGCGAGGCCGAGTTGACGGGCTCGCTCCGCTCCCTTGTCCGTCGTGAGGACGAGCTTGTCGCCGCCCGTGTGCCAGAAGTTGGCGCTCGGGTCCAGGTCGCCGGAGCCACTGACCGTGACCTTGAGGGGGTACTCCGGCTTACCGGCGGCGATGCGGGCCGCGCGGCGCTCCGGGGAGTTCACGAGCAGGCGCGGGTTGTCCGCGCGGATCGTGCCGGCGCCGATGAGGATCGCGTCCACGGACGCGCGGACCTCGTCGACGCGGTCGAAGTCGGCGAGGCTGGAGAGGAGCAGCCGGTCGGGGCCGGTGTCGTCGAGGTAGCCGTCGAGGGAGACGGCGGCGGACAGCAGGACGTGGGGCAGGGACATCGACGCGCTCTCTCCTGGAGACCGGCGGGGTCTGGTGGAACGGCGGGGCTTGGTGGAACGGCGGGGCTTGGTTCAAGTTTGAAACAAACCTACACTGGGGGCATGACGACTCGCTGGCTCACCGCAGAGGAGCAGCGCGCCTGGCGCGCGTACATCGCCGCGACGCACCTCCTGGAGGACGCGATCGACCGGCAGCTCCAGCAGGAGGCCGGCATGCCCCACCTGTACTACTCCATCCTCGCCAACCTCTCCGACGCACCGGACCACCGGCTGCGGATGACCGACCTCGCCGAGAAGTCGAAGATCACCCGGAGCCGGCTGACGTACGCCGTGACCCGGCTGGAGAAGGACGGGCTGGTGCGGCGGGAGGGCTGCCCGTCGGACAAGCGGGGCAGTACGGCGATCCTGACCGACGAGGGGATGGCCGTGCTGGTGCGTTCGGCGCCGGGGCATGTCGAGACCGTCCGCGCCGCGATCTTCGACCATCTCACGCCGGAGCAGGTGGGACAGCTGGAGGAGATCAGTACGGGCATCGCGCGGGCGCTGGAGACACCGGAGGACGTGCCGTGGCGCCGCCGCTCCACGCCTCCGTGTTCGTGAGCCGTCACACAAATCTGTTGCTTCAAATTTCAAGCATGAGGTAGGGTCCGTGATCGTGGATGTGCTTCAGTTTTGAAACACATCGCTACCTCACCCTTCGGACTCGGAGACCCGCATGCCCGACTTCCCCGCCGCCACCCCGCGTGCCCGCGTCCGGGTACCGCTGCGCTTCCACGACGGCTACAGCGTCGACACCGAACTCGTCACCTTCCACGGCCTGACCGACGGCCTGGAACACCTCGCGGTCGTCCTCGGCGATCCAGCACCGGGAACCACACCGCTGGTCCGGCTGCACTCCGAGTGCCTCACCGGAGACGTCTTCGGCTCCGCCCGCTGCGACTGCGGACCCCAGCTGCGCGAGGCCGTCGAGCGCATCGCCGACCGCGGCGGAGTCCTGCTCTACCTGCGCCAGGAGGGCCGGGGCATCGGCCTCTACAACAAGCTCGACGCGTACGCCCTCCAGGACCAGGGCCTCGACACCTACGCCGCCAACACCGCGCTCGGCCTCCCCGAGGACGCCCGCGACTACACGGCCGCCGCCCAGATGCTCCAGGCCCTGGGCATCACCTCCCTGGACCTGCTCTCCAACAACCCCGACAAGGCCGACCAGTTGCGCGGCCTGGGCATCGACGTGCACGACCGGGTGCCGACGGGAGTGTTCACCACGCCCCACAACGTCCGGTATCTACGCGCGAAGGTCCTGCAGACCCACCACACGCTGCCGCTGGGCCGCCTGACGGAACTCAACGTGGGCTGAGCCGCGGGCCGATGGTGTAGCGGGCTACACCATCCATTCGGGAGGGCACTCCCTCGTGGCGGAAGGCCGTCGGCGGAAGTGTTGAGACCACGATCACGCACTCGATCCGGATCTCGACCGACCGCCGACGTGGAGGCCTTCCCCAGCCATGGCTACTCTCCTCTATCACTTGGGCCGCGTGGCCTTCCGGTGGCGCTGGTTCGTCACCCTCCTGTGGGTGGCGGTCCTCGGCGCCGTCGGATTCGCCGCCACCAAGGCCCCCACCGCTCCCGACGACGGCTTCACGATGCCGGGCATCGAGTCGCAGAAGGCCTTCGACCTGCTGGAGCAGCGCTTCCCGGGCACGGCGGCGGACGGCGCGAGCGCGCGGATCGTCTTCGTCGCCCCGAACGGCGAGAAGGTCACCGCGACCGAGAACAGGGCCGCGATCGAGAAGCTGGTGACGGAGGCCGCCGACGGTTCCCAAGTCGCCTCCGCGGTCGACCCGTTCGCCGCGAAGGCGGTGAGCAAGGACGCGTCGACGGCGTACTCGACCGTCACCTTCAAGGTGACGGCCGACGACCTCACCGGGGCCGCCAAGACCCATCTGGAGCGGGCCGTCGACACGGCCCGGGACGCGGGCCTGACCGTCGAGGTCGGCGGCGACGCGCTCGCCACCCAGCCCGCGGCGGGCGGCAGCGCCGAGGCCATCGGCATCGCGATAGCCGCAGTGGTCCTGCTCATCACCTTCGGCTCACTGGCCGCCGCGGGACTTCCGCTCCTCACCGCGATCCTCGGCGTCGGCATCAGCATGTCCGCGATCCTCGCCCTGGGCAGCGCCTTCGGCCTCTCGGAGACCACCGGCACCCTCGCCACGATGCTCGGCCTGGCCTGCGGCATCGACTACGCGCTCTTCGTCGTATCGCGCTACCGCGAGGAACGGGCGAAGGGCCACGCGCCCCGTGAAGCGGCCGGACTGGCCGCCGGTACGGCGGGTTCGGCGGTCGTCTTCGCCGGCCTGACCGTCGTGATCGCACTCGCCGGACTCTCGGTGGTCGGCATCCCGATGCTGACGAAGATGGGCCTCGCGGCGGCCGGCGCGGTCCTCCTCGCCGTCCTGATCTGCCTCACCCTGGTCCCCGCGGTCCTCGGATTCTGGCCGAACGCCGTCCTCTCCCGCCGCGACCGCAAGCAGAAGGCCAAGCGCGGCAACGGCGAGAACGGCGGCAGCCGTTGGGCCCGGATCGTCGTACGCCGCCCGATCCCCGTCCTGCTGCTCGGCGTCGTGGGCCTCGGCGCGATGGCGCTGCCCGCCCTCGGCCTCCAGCTCGGCATGCCCGGCGACGAGGCCAAGTCCACCGCCACCACCGAACGCCGCGCCTACGACGACCTCGCCGAAGGCTTCGGCCCCGGCTTCAACGGCCCCCTGACCATCGTCGTGGACGCCAAGAAGGCCGCCGACGCGAAGACCGCCGTAGCGACGATCTCGAAGGAGATCGCGGCCACGGACGGAGTGGTCTCCGTCTCACCGGCCCGCTTCAACTCGGCGGGCGACACAGCGGTGTTCTCCGCGACCCCCGCCACCAGCCCCACCGACGAGAAGACCAAGCAGCTCGTCCAGACGATCCGCGACGAACGGCCGGACATCGCGGCTGACGCGGGCGCGAGCTTCGAGGTCACCGGGACGACCGCGCTGAACATCGACGTGGCACAGAAGGTCCAGGACGCGCTGATCCCGTATCTGGCGCTGGTGGTGGGCCTGGCGATCGTGCTGCTGCTCCTGGTCTTCCGCTCGCTGCTCGTGCCGCTCAAGGCGGCGCTCGGCTTCCTCCTCTCGGTCCTCGCGGCGCTCGGCGCGGTGGTCGCGGTCTTCCAGGAGGGGCACCTGGCCTCCTGGCTGGGAGTCGACCAGACCGGCCCGATCATGAGCCTGATGCCGATCTTCCTGGTGGGCATCGTCTTCGGACTCGCCATGGACTACGAGGTGTTCCTGGTCTCCCGGATGCGCGAGGCGTACGTCCACGGGGACGGCCCCGGCCAGGCGGTGGTGTCGGGATTCCGGCACAGCGCCCGGGTGGTCGTGGCCGCCGCGCTGATCATGATGGCGGTGTTCTCGGGCTTCATCGGCGCGGGCGCCTCGATGGTCAAGATGATCGGCTTCGGACTGGCCGTGGCGGTCCTGTTCGACGCGTTCGTGGTCCGGATGGCGATCATGCCCGCGGTGCTTTCCCTGCTGGGCCACAAGGCCTGGTACCTCCCCGGCTGGCTCGACCGGATCCTCCCCCGCATGGACGTCGAGGGCGAGGCCCTGAGCCGCAAGGTCCCCGCACCGGTCGCCGACACCCCGGCCCCGCACCTCACCCCGGTCCCCTAGGGACCCCCCGAACCGGGGCCGCCGAGAGCGGAGGCGGCCCCGCGGCGCCCGGATCCCGTGCGGACGGGGATCGGGCGCAAGTCCCGGGCCCGCCGACGGAGCACTCCCCCCGCCCGTCGCCGGGCCCGCGGACGTCCACAGTCCACAACTCACCAGCCGGAGACGGCAAGAGAGGGCACTTCGATGAAAACCTCAGTGCAGGCCGGGGTGGCCGGGCTCCTCGCCTGCGGCACACTGCTCACGGTGGTCCTGGTCACCCGCGACGGCGACGACAACCACACCGGCGTCACCTACTCGACCACGGCCAAGGGCCCGTACGTGGCCCTCGGCGACTCCTACACCGCCGGCCCCGGCATCACCGACCCCACCGGCACGCCCGCCGGCTGCGACCGCTCCGCCGGCAACTACCCGGCCCTCGTGGCCGCCGAACTCGGCCTGAAGGGCGCCAAGTTCCGCGATGTGAGCTGCAGCGGCGCCACGACGTCCGACCTCACCGCATCCCAGCACACCGACAACGGCACCAAGCCGCCCCAGCTCAGGGCGCTTTCGTCGGACACCCGCCTGGTGACGGTCGGCATCGGCGGCAACGACATCGGCTTCAGCAAGCTGATCAAACGCTGCGTCGCCATGGGTGCCCTCTACCAACTCACCGGCAGCGGCAAGTACTTCACGGAGGACGCACCCTGCGCACGCGACGCCGGCACCGGCTCCGGCTCCGACACCGGCTCCGACTCCGTAGAAAAGAAGCTCACCGCGGCGGGCGACCGGCTCACCCGGATCCTGGCCGAGGTGAAACGCCGCGCCCCAGAGGCCCGCGTCTACATCGTCTCCTACCCGGCGATCCTCCCGGCCGACAGGGCCGACTGCGGCCGCGGAATGTCCCTCGCCCCGGGCGACGTGACCTACCTCCGCGAGAAGGAGCAGCAGCTCAACACCGCACTGCGCCAACGGGCTTCGGAGGCGGGGGTCGGCTACGTCGACACGTACACCCCCTCCACCGGCCACAACGCCTGCACGGCGAAGAACACCCGCTGGATCGAACCGCTCGTACCGGAGAATCCGGCGGCACCGGTGCATCCGAATGCCCGGGGGGAGCGGGGGATGGCGGATGCGGTGCTGCGGGCGATGAGGTCGGCGTTGTAGGAAGTGCCGGCCGGTGGAGGTCAGCTGTGCGCCCGGGCGGTGAGACAGGGGTCCCGGCGGAGGACCTCGCGGCCGCCGAAGAGGGTACCGACGGCGAATCCGGCGACCGGCAGGAGCAGCACACCGACGCGCATCGCGAGATCCGCCGCGCCGAACAGCCCGGGCAGATCACGCACCCGGTCGGACACGGCGGCGGACGAAAACCCCTTGTCCTGAAGGGACTTGGTGACGGCGGCCACCTCCCGCTGGTGCTCGACGACCACGACGGCGGACTGGGCCCGCGACCCCCGCCGCCGTGGTGAGCAGAGCGGCGAGAACGGTGAGGGTGGGCAACACCCGGCGCAACGAACGCCGGTCGCGCTTCCAGGTGTGGAAACTCCACAGACTCCAGCGGCTCATCCGCGCGTCTCCTCACGCACGCCCGACAGCACACCCTCGTCGAGTACATACCGCTGATCGCAGACCTCGGCGACGGCGGACGCATGCGTCACGAGCAGCACGGCCGCACCCCGGGTACGCGGCTCTCGTGGCGTCGGCCGAAGCGGGTTCACACCTGAGAGGTAACGCGGGGCTCCGCCTACTCCCACCCGTACGGAGACACCTGCGGTGCGACGCCGTCCAGGTACTGCCGTAGGGCCTGTCCGTTTCCTCGTACGAACTTCTCGGGTACGGCGTCGACTTGGAACCATCGGACCTGCGCGTGCTTGTGGGGTTCGCGGTTCTCGGGCTCGCCGGACCACTTGTCGGCGACGAAGACGACGGTGAGGAAGCCGTGCGGTGCGTCCACTCCGGCGGCGGCGTGGATGAGGTGCACGACCTTCAGGGACTCCGGCGCCACGACGATCCCGGTCTCCTCGTACAGCTCGCGCACGGCGGTCTCGGTGACGGGCTCGCCGGGTTCGTTCTTGCCGGCGGGGAGGTCCCACATGCCCCGGCCGAACGTGGCCCGCTCACCCCGCTGGATGAGGACGACCCGGCCCCCGGCCCGGTCGTGGACGATGACGGCGGCGACGAGAAGGGTCATACGGCGATTCCGAGTTCCGCCAGCAGACCGCGTACCCGCCGCTCGATCTCCTCACGGACGGGCCGTACGGCGTCCACTCCCCGGCCCGCCGGATCGTCGAGCTGCCAGTCCAGGTACCGCTTGCCGGGGAAGACGGGGCAGGCGTCCCCGCAGCCCATCGTGATCACCACGTCCGAGGACCGCACGGCCTCGGTGGTGAGCACCTTCGGCGTCTCGGCCGATACGTCGATCCCCACTTCCGCCATGGCAGCCACCACCGCCGGGTTGACCGCGTCGGCGGGGGCCGAGCCCGCCGACCGGACCTCGACCCGGTCACCGGCGAGGTGGGTGAGGAAGGCGGCGCCCATCTGGGAACGGCCGGCGTTGTGGACACAGACGAACAGGACTGACGGACGCGGGGCGGCGGAACTCGGGGGCATGGCTGGTGTCCTTGCGGTCAGGAGGGGGCGAGTTCGGGTTCGGGCTCGGAGCCGGGCGCGGGTTCGGAGCCGGGGTCGGGTTCGGAGCCGGGGTCGGGTTCGGAGCCGGGGTCGGGTTTGCTGTGCGGGACGGCCGCGTCCGCCGTACGGACCGGACGCTCGCACACGACGGCCACGGCGGCCAATCCGACCACGGCGCCCAGCAGTTGGGCCCCGACGAACGGTGCGACCGACCCCGGCGCGATCCCGGCGAAGGTTTCGGTGAAGGCGCGGCCGACGGTGACGGCGGGGTTCGCGAAGGAGGTCGAGGAGGTGAACCAGTAGGCGGCCCCGATGTAGGAGGCCACGGCCGCCGGGGCCAGGGAGGCGCGTCCGACCCGCTCCAGTCCGAGGACGAGCAGGATCAGCCCGGCCGTGGCGACGGCCTCCCCCAGCCACAGATGACCGGCGAACCGGTCGTGGCCGGAGAACCGCACCAACGGCTCGGCGAACATGGCATCCGCCAGCACCGCGCCCGCGATCGCCCCGCCGACCTGCGCCGGAACATAGGCGGCGACCTCCCACGGCCCCGGCCCTGTGCCGTCACGACGGCCGGCGAACCAGGCGGCGAGGGTGACGGCCGGGTTGAAGTGCGCGCCGGAGACCGGCCCGAGCAGCGTGATCAGTACGCCCAGGCCGAAGACGGTGGCGAGCGAGTTGGCGAGCAGTTGTACGCCGACGTCGTGCGACAGCTGCGTCGCCTGGATGCCGGAGCCCACGACCACCGTGACCAGCAGTCCGGTCCCGATCGCCTCGGCGGCGACCCGGCGACCGAGGGACGCGGTCATGCCTGCGTGCCTTCCGCGGTCCGCGCCGTCGTCAGAAACGTGGCGAGCCGGTCCAGGACGCCGGGCAGCGCCCAGTAGTACACCCAGGTCCCGCGGCGTTCGCAGTCGATGAGGCCGGCCTGGCGCAACAGCTTGAGGTGGTGGGAGATCGTCGGCTGCGACAGGTCGAAGGCCGGTGTCATCTCGCACACGCAGACCTCGCCGCCCTCCCGCGAGGCGATCATCGACAGCAGCCGCAGGCGCACGGGATCGCCAAGTGCCTTGAAGACCCTGGCCAGTTCCGTGGCGCGCTCGTCGTCCAGTGGCGCGGTGGCCAGGCCCGGGCAGCACGCGGCGTCCCGACCGGTCACTTCACCGGTCGCTTCAAGGACCCCGAGCTCTTGTTTCGACATACCTCTATGTTGACGTCTTTCGATACAAGGCGCAAGCTTGCATCAACGAACATCAATACAAGCTGGTCCACGCCACCCAACCCGACCCCACCCGCCTGACCCACCTCACCCACCTCACCCGGGAGCGACCCCATGAGCGACGAACACTCCACCGACCTGCGTGAAACCGTCCGCAAGCACTACGCCGCCTCGGCCCTCAAGGTCACCGAGGGCGGCACGGCCTGCTGCGGCCCCACGCCCGTCGAGATCGACGACAACTTCGGCTCGGCCCTCTACCCCAGCGCCGACCGGGACACCCTCCCCGCCGAAGCGGTCGCTGCCTCCCTCGGCTGCGGCAACCCCACCGCCGTAGCCGAACTCCGCGAGGGCGAACGCGTGTTGGACCTCGGTTCCGGCGGCGGCATCGACGTCCTGCTCTCCGCCCGCCGCGTCGGCCCGACCGGCAAGGCGTACGGGCTGGACATGACCGAGGAGATGCTCGCCCTCGCCATCGGCAACGCGGAACGCACCGGCGCCACCAACGTGGAGTTCCTCAAGGGCACCATCGAGGCGGTCCCCCTGCCCGCGAACACGATCGACGTGGTCATCTCCAACTGCGTGATCAACCTGTCCGTCGACAAGGCCGCCGTCTTCGCCGAGACCTTCCGCGTCCTGCGCCCCGGCGGCCGTATCGGCGTCTCGGACGTCGTCGCCGACGACACCCTCGCCCCCGCACAGCGCGCGGAACGCGGCGACCACGTCGGCTGCATCGCGGGCGCGCTGTCCTTCAGCGAGTACCGCACCGGCCTCGAAGCCGCCGGCTTCACCGACGTGGACATCACCCCGACCCACCCCGTCGCGGACGGCATGCACTCGGCGATCGTCCGCGCGACAAAGCCGGCGGCGAGCTGACCCGGGGACGACAACAGCCCGGCGTCCGGAGGGCGTTGGGACTCGCCGGATGCCCGGCCGGGTGGTGATGATGTGGTAACCACGACTGCCCGCCTCCTCGTCCGCCGGCTTCTCCTTCAGCGTCACGCTCCGCGGTACACCAGGTCCGACTTCACCGACAGGGCGACTCCCGCGACCACGGCCCCGAGCCCATAGCCCAGCGCCCGCAACGAGCCGATGACGCCGAACCACCGCTCGCGGGAGTGGCCGCCGGGATCACGGTCGGACAGATTGCTGACGAGGGTGAAGGCGGAGGACCAGAAGGCCCGTTGCCCCAGCGACGCGACGGTCGCGGCCAGGAGGATCCCAGCGCCGTCGCGCACCACGAGGTACCCAAGGAAGCCCGCCGCCTGCAGCAACTGCGCCACCAACACGACCGGCTTGGGCCCGTGCCGGTGTGGTCGCCTACTGACTGGAGGGGCTGGACCGGTTGGACCCGTTGGACCCGTTGGACCCGTTGGAGCGGCATCGTGGACAGAGCCCGGTGAGTTCGACGGTGTGCTCGACCTCCGCGAAACCGGAGGCTTCGGCCACCCCCTCGGCCCAGCGCTCGACCGCCTCGGAGTCGACCGGGGTGCCCAACCCGCAGACACGGCACAGCAGATAGTGCTGGTGCTCGGGGAACGGCCGGTGCCGGAAGAGCCGTTCACCGCCCCGGTCGCGTACGACGTCGGCGCGGCCGGCGCCCACCAGCGCGGCCAGGGTGCGGTAGACGGTGTTGAGGCCCACGCGGGCACCGCCGGCCTCCAGGATGCCGTGCAGGGCGCGGGCGCCGACGAAGCCGCCGTGGTTGATCAACGCCCTTACAACATAGGCGCGTTGGGCGGTGCGGCGGCCGATGAGGGCCAGGTCGTCGGCCGGCCCGCCCATCACACCGCCACGAGGCCGGCGCGGGTGCGCGGCCGGCGTACGGCGACGAGAGCGACCGCGTAGACGGCCGTGGCGACGGCCATGATGGCGAAGCTGGGCGGCAGTTGGGGGACGCGGTAGCTCAGGGCGAGGCCCGTCCACATCTCCGCGACCGCCAGTCCCGCGGACAGGGCGAGGGCGTGATACGGCCGGTCGGTGAGCCGTTGGGCCGCGCCCGCGGGGGCGGCGAGCAGGCCGAGCAGCAGCAACGAGCCGACCGCCTGGGTGGCCTCGGCCGCACAGGCGCCGACCAGGACCAGGAAGGCGAGGCCGAGCAGTCGTACCGGCACCCGGCGGGCCGTCGCCACCGCCTCGTCGACGGAGGCGAAGAGCAGCGGGCGGGCGACCGCGAGCACGGCGAGGCAGATGACGCCCGCGACAACGGCCGCCAACTGCGCCTGCCCGGCGGAGAGTCCGAAGATCGAGCCGAAGAGGACGTTGACGCCGGCGGTGCCGTTCCCGGTGTTGCGGGACGTGGTGTAGAGGGTGAGGAAGAAGACGCCCAGGCCCAGGATCCAGGAGAAGAGGCTGCCGATGACGATGTCGTCGGCGCGACTGCGGCGGCCCAGCGCGCCGAGCACCACGGCGAACAGCACGGTCGCCGCGAACAGCCCCCACCGCAGGTCGTAGCCGAACGCGAGGGCCGCGAGCGCCCCGGTGAACGCGACGTGGCTGAGCGCGTCGCCGGTGAACACCTGGGCGCGCAGCACCAGGAAGTACCCCACGAGCCCGGCCGCCAGGGCGATCGCGGTACCGGCCAACAGGGCGTGCGTGAAGTACGGGTGAGTGAAGGCGCTCATGCGACAGCACCCGCTGTCTTGGGGCGGTGTCCGCCGAGGGCCGTGGAGAGAGTGCGGGCCGTACGGGCCAGGACGTAGACCGCGAAGGCGAAGGTCGTCACGTAGAAACCGATCGGGTACGGCGAGTAGTAGGCGGCGATCAGCCCGGTCCAGGTCACCGCGAGCGCGATCACCACCGAGAGCGCCAGGCTCGACGCGGGCCGTGCGGTGAGCTGTTGGGCGGCCGCCGCGGGCATCACCAGCAGGGCGAACACCAGCAGCGTGCCGGTGATCTGGCCGGCCTCCGCGGTCGCCGCTCCGAGCAGCACGAGGAAGGCCACGGACAGGGCGCGTACCGGCACCCCGCGTCCGGCGGCGACGTCCTCGTCGACGGAGGCGAACAGCAGCGGTCGTCCGATGACCGCCAGCACGCCGAGCGCGAGGGCCGCCACGACCGTCAGCACGGTCACCTGGACGGTGGTGATGCCCAGGAAGCTGCCGAACAGAAGGGAGTTGACCCCGCCGAGAAACCCCTTGTAGAGGGCGACGAAGAGGAATCCGCAGGCCAGCAGGAACGCCTGGACGGTGCCGGTGAGTGCCGACTCCTGCCCTCCCCCGCCCTCCCCGGCGCGCGGGATGGCGGCGATCACCAGGGCGCCCCCGACGCAGAACGCGAAGTAGCCGAAGCCCGCGCCGATGCCCAGCAGGGTCGCGCAGGCCGCGCCGGGAAAGCTGACCACGGCCAGGGTGTGGCCGGCGAAGCTCTGCCGGCGCAGCACCATGAACCAGCCCATCACGGCGGCCAGTACGGCCACGACCGTACCCGCCCGGAAGGCGTTGACCATGAACGGGAACACCCAGATCTGCTGGAGGTCGGTCACCGGATTCCACGACCAACCGGCGCCCGTGTCAGCCCAGTTCACGGCGGCCTCCCTCGGCGTGCCGGTCGGTGCGGCGGGCGGGCGCCTCGGGCTGGCCGACGACGACCAGCCGCCCGTCGCTGGTCCGCAGCACCTCCACGGGCACGCCGTACAGCCGCGACAGCGTCCCCGTGGTGATCACGTCCTCCGGCCGTCCGGCGACCGCACCGCCCTCGGCGATGTACACCACCCGGTCCAGCCACGGCAGGATCGGGTTGACGTCGTGCGCGACCATGACGACGCCGACGCCCGCCTCCCGGCAGATCCGCCCGATCAGCGCGGCGACCGCGCCCTGATGGGACAGGTCGAGACTGTCCAACGGCTCGTCCAGGAGCAGCAGTTCGGGATCACGGACGAGCGCCTGGGCGATCAGCAGCCGCTGCTGCTCGCCGCCGGAGCACTCGCCGATCGGCCGGTGCGCGTACGCGCTCGCCCCGACCAGTTCGACGACCTCGGCGACACGGTCGCGGGCCGCCCGCCGCCGGGCACCGAACCGGCCGGGCAACGGCAGCGGCACGCCCCAGCGGGCGCCGTCGAGGCCCAGCCGCACGATGTCGGTGCCACGGATGCGCAGGCTCGCGTCGAAGCTGCGCCGCTGCGGCAGATAGCCGATGCGGTGCCCCGCCCGGCCGGGTGCCTCGCCCAGGACGCCGACCTCGCCGGCGGCCGGAGGCAGGATGCCGAGCAGCATCTTGACCAGGGTCGACTTCCCGACCCCGTTGGGACCGAGGACGGCCACGAACTCCCCGGTGCCGACCTCCAGATCGACCCCCGACCACAGGGTCCGGCCGCCGACGCGCACACCGGCGCCGCGCAGCGACACGAGGGGGGAGCGCGGTGGCTGTGGTGCGGCCGGTCGCGCGGGGACGCGGTGCCGGGCCGGGCCGCCCGGCCGGGAGGCGGCCGGATTCACGGTGCTCACCTGCCCGTCGCCTGCCCCAGGGCCTTCTCGATGCCCTGCAACTGCCGTACCTGCCACGCCTGGAAGGTGGCTCCGGCCGGCGTGAGGGTCTCGGTCACGGTCGCGACCGGGATGCCCTTCGCCTTGGCGGCCTTGACCTGGGCCTGCACGTCCGGGGTGGCGTTCTGGCTGTTGTAGACGTACACCTTGATCAGCTTCCGGCTGATCTGCCGGTCGATCACCTGCTTGTCCTCGGCCGTCGGGTCGGTGCCCTCACTGATGGCGTCGAGGAAGGACTCGGGCGTCAGCATCTTCAGGCCGAGCCCTTCGGCGAGCGGGGTCACGATGGACTCCGAGGCGCCGACGGGGGTGTTGGCGTACCTGCTCCTGATGTCGGCGATCAGCTTGTCGTAGGGCGCGAGGGTCCTGGTCTCGAAGGTCGACTTCCGCGCGTCGAAGTAGGCAGCGTCGGCCGGGTCGAGCTTCTTGTAGTCGGCGGTGATCTTCTCGATCACCCGGTGGACGTCGTCCGGCGAGTACCAGCGGTGCGGGTTGCCGCCCGGCTTGATGCCGACCAGGTCACCGACCTTCAGATCGGTACGGCCGCTCTCGGGGTTCGCGGACAGCAGCTTGTCCGCCCAGGCGTCGTAGCCGATGCCGTTGACGATCGTGTACCGCGCCCCGGCCACGAGCCGGCCGTCCGCCGCGGTCGGTTCGTAGTCGTGCGGGTCGGCGTTCGGGTTGTCGATGATGCTCTCGACCTGCACGTGGGTGCCGCCGAGTTGGGTGGCGATACTCCCCCAGAAGTTCTCCGCCGCTACGACCTTGATGGTCTTGCCGGCCGTCGTCGAACCGGCATTGGCGGTGTCGGAGGAGGCGGAAGTGGAGCAGCCGCTGGTGATGGCCAGTACGACGCCGGTGGCCAGGGTGGCGGCGATCAGGCGGGGGGAGCGGGGGGCGGAGCGGGATATCGGGGTGCCGGTGGTGCGCACGACTCGGTCTCCTTGAGGGGCTGAGGGCTCACAGGGGGCGGGGTCCTGTGGAGCGGGGGGCGCCTCCGACCGTAGATGGAAATGATTGTCACTACTAGAGAGGGGGTTATCTCTAATGAAAATCATTATGGAAACTTGACCTGGGCGGTGCCCGTTGCGGGGGCTTCGGGGGGTGAGGGAGGGGGTGAGAACGGGGCTCGGGCGAGGGCAACCGGCCCTGGTGACCACACCCGTTGCGGCTCACTACACTCCGGCGATGAACAACATACGGTGCACCCAATGCGGTGCGGTGGGGCTGGAGCCGGGCTTCGTCGAAGAATCCGGACAAGGCGCTCGCGGGTTCGCGCGGTGGATCGCAGGCCCTCTTCAGCGAGGCCCGCTCGGCAATGCCAGGAAGATGGGCCGACCGCGTTGGCAGATCGACGCCTATCGCTGCCCCACCTGCGCACACCTGGAACTGTTCGCCGCCCAGCCGGACTGACAGTGCGCGCTGGAGCACGGGGAATGTCCGGGCTTGTCCCGTCCGGCCGGTGACAAGGTCCCGCATGCGAGGTGCCCGCGGGTGGCCTTCGAGGGCCGCGCGGCTCTCCCGGCGCTCGAAGGTGACGAACGCGCCGCCGCACACGTCCGCTGCGTCGGGACCCGGTTCGGGCCGCTCCAGCTGGCGCCACAGACGCATGCGCGGCGCGGCGGGGTGGCGGGTCAGGTAGTCGAACACGCGGCCCGCGTAGCCCGGCAGGTCGTCCTCGGCGAGCGGCACCGCGTATCGCCGACGACACCGAGTTCGGCCTGTCCGGCGCCGTCCACAGCAGCGACACCGAGCACACCCCGCGCGTGGCCCGGCGGATCAACTCCGGCGCGGCGAACCTGAACAACGGCATCACCGTCGACATCGGCATGCCGTGCGGCGGCGTCAAGCAGTCCGGCTACGGCCGCGAACTCGGCCCCGAGGGACTGGACGCCTTGAGAAGCGGCTCCGTACGCCCGCGAGTCCGGTCGAGGAAGCCGGCTCAAATCCGTCCGGTCAACCACACCGCGGCCGGTGACCACGTCATCGTCTCGTAGCGCTTGCGGTTGTTCCATTGCCGAGAGCCGACGCCTCCTGGGCTGCGACGCCGGCGGTGTCGGCCATGGCTCCGCCGCGAACACGCCGTAGCCGCCTTTCCAGGCAATTGCATGTGAGAGTGAATCGATCCGCAGTAAATATTACTGCGGACAGCACAGCTCAGGCATATCCCGAGCAATGCACGGACCACCCACCTTCCTTCGGCCCGGCAAGCACGGAATAACGTGATACGGCGACTTGGCCGCGCCGGGTGGATCACACACCGCCGGTGTCTCGCGATCAGGTCCCTCGTGCATCGGAAAAGTGCAGGCGGTGGCCGGGTTCTCGCCAAAGACCCAAAGATCACGAAGTCGATTCCCTCGCCAGACACCCACAGACACGACCGCCTTCCGTGGGGACGCGCGGGGGCTTCTCGCGGTGCCTTCCGCTCCGTCGGCCGCGCCGGGCGGTCACACCCGGCGAGAATTATTGTTTTGTAACCACCTGGCCCATTAGGAATTTCTATGTATTTCGTGGGACCACTTGGGGAAAAAATCGGTCGGCCCATTCCTCGGTAATATGCCAGCGCCAGAAACAGGCGATTCTGTGCGACCGGGAACCGCCAAGAACATCCCCTCAAAGGAGTTGGCCCCTCGATAACGCTGAATATCCCTGAAGCGCCGCTACGGCGCACCATGTCGGTGTGGCTCGCGGCGGTGACGGCCGTGGTGATCGCCGCTGTCGTGCTCGCGATGACGCCGACACGCGCAAGTGCCGTTGCCACACCCGTACCTCTCGGTACGGCGACCAGCTTCGCCGTACTGGCCGGTTCACAGGTCACCAACACCGGGCCCTCGTCGATCACCGGTGATCTCGGAGTGTCGCCGGGAACGGCCATCACCGGATTTCCGCCCGGCACTGTGATCGGGGCCCAGCACTCCGCGGACGCGGTGGCGCTCCAGGCCAAGAGCGACCTGGTCACGGGGTACAACAACGCCGCCGGACAGGCACCGGACGTCACCTACCCGACCGCTCCCGACCCCGTGGAGCTCGGTGGCAGGACGCTGGATCCGGGTGTCTACAAGGCGCCCATCTCCGCGGGAATCACCGGCACACTCACGCTCGACGCGCACGGTGACCCCAATGCCGTATGGGTCTTCCAAATCGGTTCGACGCTGACGACGGCGTCCGGCAGCAACGTGTCGCTCGTCAACGGCGCCTCGCCGTGCAACGTGTACTGGCAGATCGGCAGTTCGGCCACGCTCGGCACCAACTCCACGTTCGTGGGCACCATCATGGCCCAGGAATCGATCACCGTCACGACGGGAACGACCATCGCCGGCCGTGCGCTGGCCCGTACCGGCGCCGTGACGCTGGACAACAACACGATCAACCGCGGTACGTGTGCCGCCGGCGGAACCACCGGTGGTCTGGTCACTGGCGGTGTCGTGGCCGGTGCCACGTCGGGCGGCGCCACGGCGGGCACGACCGGAAGCACCACGGTCGGCGTCATCGGCGGCGTGCCGACGGGTGGCGGAACCGGCGGTCTCCTCGGCGGTGTGCTGACGTCGGGCGGAACCACCGGCGGCGTGCTGGGCGGTGTCATCGCGGGCGCCACCACCAGCGGTACCACCGGCGCCACCACGGCCGGTACCAACGGTGGTGCGACAGCCGGCTCGACCGGCGGCTCGACCGGCGGAAACGGCCATCACGATCACGGCCACAAGCCCGGCGGCCACGATCACGGCCACAAGCCCGGCGGCCATGACCACGGCGGCAAGCCCGAGAAGCCCCACACGCCCGAGGGCTACGGCAACGATCACGAGGGCCACCACAAGAAAGCTGCCTAGCTTCCCTTGAGCGAGCAGGACGAGCAGGACCAGCGGCGCGCGACGGATCGTGGTCGATTCAGTCGCGCGCCGCTGGCGCGATCTCAGGAGCCCGCGATCTCAGGAGAGACAGATCTCAGGAGAGACAGTGAGAGAAGCCAGGATGGAAAGCCGGGACGGGACGACCCCTCCGCGCCGATGGTCTTCGAAGCCTCCCCCCATCCCTCTGAAGGCGGCCGTCCCCCTCAAGGCGGGAACCAGCGCCGCCGTGGCCCTGTGTCTGACGGCGGCCCTGGTCCACGTTCTTCTCGTGTTTCTGTACGTGGCGCCCCCGAATCCCCTCTCCCGGCAGTACAGCCGCCAGGTCGACGCGTGGGTCCTCCCCCTGTTCGAGCAGAACTGGCGGCTCTTCGCGCCGGATCCGGAATCGGTCAACCGGCAGATCTCGGCACGGACCATGCACACCTCCCCGGCCGGCACGGTGCACGTGAGAGGCTGGTTCGATCTGAGCGGCGTCGACAACTCTGCGGTGAGGCACGACGTCTTCCCGAGCCACACCGCGCAGAACATGCTGCGACGGGCCTGGAGTTCGTACCTCGAAACTCATGGTGACGACGACCGGCCCCGCTCGGAGCGGGCGCTGATGATGCAGAAGTACCTGACCGACATCGCGGCGGACCGCATCACCGACCACCGTGGCGGCACCTTCGAGTCCGTCCAGCTGCGGGTGATCACCGTGCCCGTCGCCGCGCCGGCCGAGGGGCCCGGTCCCGGCTCGACCGCCACCGCGCCGAAGTCCGTCGAAACGCGGTATCTGCCCTGGTGGAAGGTGACCTCCCGTGGAAACTGAGCAGGCACTCGCTGCGCGCCGCGGACCGGAGCGGATCGGTGCGTTTCTCACCGCCCTGACCGAGCGGCCGGTCTCCCTCTACGCCGCGGCCGTTCTGCGCATCGGCTACGGACTCCTCTACCTGGTCTTCCTCCTACGGGAGTTCCCGCACCGCGACGAGATCTGGGGACCCGGATCACCGTGGACGCCCGAACTGGCCAGGGAACTGTTCGACCAGACAGGGTGGGCCAGCATCCTCACCCTGTCCGACAGCCGGCCGTACTTCGAGACCTGCTACGCCCTGGCCCTCGTCACGTCCGCGCTGTTCATGCTGGGCTGGCGGACCCGGGCGGTGTCCGTGCTGTTCGCGGTCGTGGTGGCGTCGTTCCACGCCAGAGCCATCTTCATGACCGACGGAGGAGACAACCTCATCCTCCTGATGGCGATCTACCTCGTCCTCACCGCGTGCGGCCGGCGCTGGTCCCTGGACGCGCGCAGAACCCGTCGCCGAGCCTGCACGAGGAAGGAGGCGAGCGGCTCGACGGAATCAGGCGCAGCCGACCGCCGGCATCAACTGGACACGTCCCGCCGGGTCTTGACGGCGGTACTCCACAACTGCGGCATGTTCGTCATCGCGGCCCAGGTCTGCTTCCTCTACGGATCCGCGGGCCTCTACAAGGTGCAGGGCGCTTCGTGGGGCAACGGCACCGCCCTCCACTACGTCCTGAACCTCGACCTGTTCCGGCCCTGGCCCGAACTCTCCCTCCTGGCGGACGAACACGACGTGCTGATCGCGGTGGCCTGCCAGCTGACCGTGCTGGTGCAGGTCGCCTTCCCGTTCGTCCTGTTCGGACGGCTCAAGTACCCGGTCCTGACCATGCTGTTGGGCATGCACCTGGGTATCGCCGTCCTCCTGGGCCTGCCGCTCTTCTCCGGCGCGATGGTCGTCGCGGACGCCGCGTTCCTGCCGGACCGCTTCTACCGGGCACTGGCACAACTGTCGCGTCCCCTCGGCCGATGGGCACACGTCGGAGAGGCGGAGGCTGCGGCCCGCAGAGGGACGGCACTCGTGCCCCCGCAGCCGACACCGTCACGCAGTTGAAGGTCCTGTGGTCTGCGCGCCGTCGATCCGGGCGCCGCCCGGGGCAGTGCCGGTCAGTGCCTGAAGGCCTTCTTGGCCTTGTCGCCGAACTGCTTCAGGTTCCCTGAGATCTGGTCGGTCCTGCCGTGCCGCTGCAGGCGCTTGTTGCGGGTGGTGCGGCCGATGCGTTCGGTGACCCGGCCTTTGAATGCCCGGGTCTTGTGCCTGATGGTCTGTCCGATGCTCATGACTGTCCTCTGCTCATGTGCTGGATGGGCTCCTGCGTGCGGAAGAGCGCGCCGGTACGGACTACCCGCGCCTGCGGCCGGACCGGCGGCCACCGCGACGCCGGCCTCCGCCGCGCCCGCGCCTCGCGAAGCCGAAGATCCAGACAACCAGGAGTACGGCGGCGACCCACCAGAGGGCCTGCGTGGTGAAGCCGAACCCGAACACCACCAGGATCAGCAGAAAGAGAAGGATCCACAGGATCATTGCCGGGCCTCCGGGTCGCGGGGAAGTTCCTGAGTTCCGCGGGGGCCGGGCGAAGCGGGGGAAGGGGGAAAGGGGAATGCCGCCCGAACGATCCGGAGCGGCACAGCCCTGTGCCGTTCCGTCAGTCAACGCCCGGCGGCTTCCCGTGTCAACGCGGTGTCGATACGGGGGAGTTCAGAGAGCTGGGCAGGGGCCGCTGGGGCCAACAGGTCCTCGATGAGGGCTTCGACCGGCTCTGGTGTCGGCAGGATGTGGTCCTCCCACCAGGACAGGCCCAGCACGGTGGCGAGGAGGACGAAGGGGGTTGAGGCCGGAAGGATCAGGGCGTACATGTGTGCCGCCTGCGGTGGTGTGCGTGCGTGCGAGGCGGCGGGCAGTGGAAGAGTGCCCGCCCGGGGCGCATCGATGCCGCGCCGGGGTCCGGCGGCTACGGCGGTGCGGGAGCGGCCCGTGGGGGCGGAACGGGTTCCGGCACAGATGCGCGAGACGCGCCCTCGAAGGGACGCGAGAGAGGTGATCGACGCTGCCGGGGGCTCGGGCCGTACCTCGCACGTTAGCCCCTGGCCGCACTCCCGCGACAGGCGTCAAGTGGCCATTCGTTCCGTGGGGGCAGACCGTTACACGGGTCGCTGTCCGCAACCTCGGGGCAGAGCTACGCTGTTGGAACAGGCCCCGGCCCCCGGCAGTGTCGCGTTGTTCCGCCCCGGGGAGGCCCGCCGTGTTCGTTCTGCTTCTCATCCTGATCGTGGTCCTCTTCGGCCTCGGCTTCCTCCATCCCCCGTGGTGGTCTGCGGCGGCCGTGTTGGTCTTCGCCACCACCCGGCACGGCAGCGGTGGTGACGGCTGGATCCGTCGTGACGGTTCCGATCCCGGGGAGTACCGGGATGACGAGAACCGCCGGGATCGGCAGGACCGCTGGGACCGCCGCTACAGCCGTCGCCACCGGGCCCGCTGGAGGCGCGAGGACCGCAGGGACCGTGAACGGCGTGGGTGAGCGACGAACGGCCCGACATCCAGAGGTTCCGGAACGGCTTGCGCCACACCGGACGCGCGGAAACCGTGGAGAGGCAGATGCCATGCGCCGCACAGCCTTCCGTCCGAAGGACTGGTGGAATCCGACGAGGGCCGAGGCCTCGGTGGAGGAGGGCCCGGCGGGCCAGGATGTCGTGGCGCTGCGTACCGAGATCGATCAGCTCCGTCGCGTGCTGGCCGGCCGGACGGTCGTCGACCAGGCGTGCGGCATGGTGATGGTGCTGGCCCCCTGTCGCCGCGGGCCGGCCAGGAACCTGCTGGTGGACGTCGCGCGGCAGTGCAACGCCCACCTTCCGGAGGTGGCAGCCGCCGTGGTCGCCGCCTGGGAGGGTGAGCCGCTCCCGCGGCTCATGCGGCGCGCGCTGCGGCATGCGCTGCGGCGGCTCTACGCGGACGACAGAGGGTGCGACGCACCCACCGTCCGATGAGCCGGCCGTGGCGACGGTACGGACCGGACTGCCCGCGCGGCACCGCCTGTTCCTCGTCCGCCGCGGTCGGCCGTCTGCGACAGCTATCCCGATCTGCATGCCGATCCTCGTCGAGCACGGCAGCCGTACCAGGCTACGGCCGCTCACCCGGCGATCCGATCCCACGGCCTTCGTGAGGTGAAAGGGGCGGTCCGCTACTGCAGCTACTGCAGCGCGTGGACCGCGGCCGAGAACAGCGGGGGCATCCGGGATGCCGCGGGGACGATGAGGCGGGCGGTGCCGGGACGGCGGCTCGCGGCCAGCAGGGCCCCGGTCAGCAGCCGGTGACGTCGGGTCAGCCTCACCCAGGCGCGCTCGTACGCGTCCGGACGGCCCGCGGCCAGACAGCGGACGGCTGCCCCGGCCGTCGCCAGGGCCAGGGCGACGCCCTCGCCGGTGAGGGCGTCCACGTAGCCCGCGGCGTCGCCGACGAGCAGGACACGGCCGGCGGTTCGGCGTCGCACCCGCTGCCGCAGGGGTCCGGCGCCGCGTACCTCCGTCGCGGCCGGGCCTCGCAGGGCTGCGGTGAGGGTCGGGAAGTCGGCGAGGTGTTCGTCGTAGCCGCGGCGGTTGCGGCTGAGGACGGCGACGCCCACCAGGTCGTCGTCGACCGGTGTGACGTAGGCCTCGCCGTGCCGGGACCAGTGGACCTCGACGAAGTCCGTCCACGGCTCGACGCGGTAGTGGCGGCGCAGGCCGTAGCGGCCGTGGGGGCGGCCGGGCAGTTCCAGGCCCAGCGCGCGGCGCACCGGGGAGTGCAGGCCATCGGCGGCGATCAGCCAGCGGGCCGTGGCTCCGGCGGCGGTGACCGTGTCCGCGTTCTGGCGCACCTCGCCGACCTTGCCCGGCAGCATGCGCACGCCGAGGTCGAGGGCGCGCCGGTGGAGCGAGGAGTGCAGTGTCGTACGGCGGATTCCCAGACCGTTGCCGTCGCGGAAGGACGCTTCGGCGCGGGTGGTGCCGTCGATGTAGCGGATGCCGCGCAGTTCGCGGCCGCCGGCCTCGATGCCCAGGGCGCGCAGCGCGGCGACACCGCCGGGCATGACTCCTTCTCCGCAGGCCTTGTCCACGGGCGAGGTCCGGGGTTCGACCACGACGGCCTCCAGGCCGCCGAGTGCGGCGTGGATGGCGGCGGCCAGTCCGGCGGGTCCGCCTCCGGCCACGAGTACGTCGATCACGCCGGTGCGTTCGCGGTCGCGGCGGCCAGGGCCTGGTTCTCGCAGCGGATGCGCACGGTGAGCAGGGCGGCGTTGAGCACCGTGAACGCGGTCGCGGTGACCCAGGCGGTGTGGACGAGCGGCAGGGCCACGCCCTCGGCGACGACCGCCACGTAGTTCGGGTGCCGCAGCCACCGCCACCGGTAGGGGCCGCTCGTCACCAGCGGCAGACCGGGCACGACGATCACCCGGGTGTTCCAACGGGGGCCCAGGGTCTGGATGCACCACCACCGCAGTGCCTGCGCGCCCACCAGCACGGCCAGCATCGGCCAGGCCAGGGCGGGTACGAAGGGCCGGTCGCCCAGCCAGACCTCGGCCGGGCAGGCGACCAGCAGGCCGGTGTGCAGGGCCACCATCGCCGGGTAGTGGCCCTGCCCGGCGACGGTCGCGCCGCGGGCGGTGCTCCAGCGTTCGTTGCGGCGGGCGACGACGAGTTCGGCGACGCGCTCGGCGGCTACGGCGGCCACCAGCAGTCCGTACCAGATCATGTGTCCTTGAGTCCTTCGTGTCCTTCATGCCTTCGAGGGGTCGAACTACCAGCGCAGCAGCACCAGTTCGCAGGCGAAGCCGGGTCCCATGGCCAGCAGCACGCCCGGGGTGCCCGGTGGCGGGCGGTGTTCGGCCAGGGTGTCGCGCAGGACGTGGAGCACCGACGACGAGGACAGGTTGCCGACGTCGGCCAGGTGACGCCAGGTCACGTCGAGCGCGTCGCCGGGCAGGTCGAGCGCCTCGGCGACGGCATCGAGGACCTTGGGGCCGCCGGGGTGACAGACCCAGGCGGTCACGTCCTTCTGCTTGATCCCGTGGTCGCCGAGGAACCCCTCGACGTCGTCGGCGAGATAGCGGCGTACGACGTCGGGGACCCGCGGGTCGAGGACGATCCGGAAGCCGGTGTCCTTGATGTCCCAGCCCATGACGCGCCCGGTGTCCGGGTACAGGTGGCTGCGGGTGTCCACGATCGTCGGGCCGGCGGTCTCGTCCGGGCGGCGCGGACGGTTCGCGCCGCAGGCGACCACCGCGGCGGCGCCGTCGCCGAACAGTCCGGTCGCGACCAGGTTGGCCAGGGAGGCGTCGTCGCGCTGGAAGGTGAGCGAGCACAGTTCGACGGAGAGCAGCACCGCCACGTCGTCGGGCCGGCCCAGCAGGTAGTCGTGCATACGGGACAGGCCGGCGGCGCCGCCCGCACAGCCCAGGCCGAAGAGGGGGAGCCGTCTGACGTCCGGCCGCAGTCCGAGGCGGCCGACCAGGCGGGCGTCGATGGAGGGGATGGCGACACCGGTGACGGAGGTGAAGACCAGCAGGTCCACGTCGGCCGGGGACAGACCGGCCAGGTGCAGTGCGTCCCGGACGGCCTTGGCACCGAGGTCGGTGGCGGCGGCGATGTAGACGTCGTTGGCGGCGCCGAACCCGTCGAGCTCTCCGTACTGTTCGAGCGGCAGCGTCATGTGCCGGGAGCCGACCTTCGCGCTGCGGTGGAGCCGGTCCAGGACCCGGCGGTCGGTGCCCTCCGGCAGGCAGGTGCGGGCCACCATGTCGGTGATCTCGGGCTGGCTGCGACGGTGCGGTGCGAGGGCACCGTGAACGGCGGCGATCCGCGTCATGTGGTTCCCGTCCGGTTGGCGACTGGAGTGAGTCGCTCCCCACGTGTTCCCCGGACCGGGACTTCGACACCACGGATCGCCCGTACGGCCGTTCGCCCCGGAGCGCGCGTGCTCCGGCCGGGTGGGTCCCGGGCGCCTACGATCGGCCGGGTGGGCACTCCCGAGCACGCGACGACCGGCGGTCCCGGGGCGGGTTGGGTCGGCCGGGTGGCCGGCCTGGCCGGGTCGTGCCACCCCGGGCCCGTCGTGGCGGTCACCGCCCTGATGACCGCACTCGCCGTCACGGCCGGTCAGGGCGCCGCGCGTGGTGCCCTCACCGCCGCCGCCGTGCTGACCGGGCAGTTGTCCGTCGGCTGGTGCAACGACGCGTTCGACGCGCGCCGGGACATCGCCGCCGGCCGCCACGGCAAACCCGTCGTCGACGGCACGGTCGGTGTGACGGAGGTGTGGGTGGCCGCGTACGCCGCGCTGGCACTGTGCGTGCCGCTGTCGTTCGCCTGCGGCCTGTGGGCGGGCGCCGTTCACCTGGTCGGGGTGGCGGCGGCGTGGGCGTACGACCTGCGGCTCAAGGCGACGGCATGGTCCTGGGCGCCGTACGCGGTGGGTTTCGCCGCGCTCCCCGCGTTCGTGGCGCTGGGGCTGCCCGGGCAGCCGTGGCCGGCCTGGTGGGTCGTCGCCGCCGGGGCGTTGCTGGGGGTCGGCGCGCATCTGGGCGATGTGCTGCCGGACATCCGCGCGGACCTCGCGACGGGCGTACGGGGCTGGCCGCAGCGGCTCGGCCAGGACCGCGCGCGGCTGTTGCTGCCGGTGCCGCTGGTGGCCGCGTCCGCGGTGCTGGCGCTGGGGCCCGCCGGACCACCCGGCAGCTGGGGAGTGGCGGCGCTGACACTGGCCGGCCTGGTCTCGGTGGCGGGGACGGTGCTGGGACGTCGCTGGGAGCGGGCGGCGTTCGCGGCGGCGGTCGCCGTGGCGGCGGTGGACGTGGCGTTGCTGCTGGTGCGCGGCACCGGGATCGCCTGACCGCGTCGTCTCGCACCGTACGGAACCCGCGCGTATTCAGCGGGAGTTCCTGGAAGGCGGCAGAGAGAGTTCTCCAACTCGGCTGCGGATGCTGTCAGTTCGCGAGTCGGTGATGGGAGTGGTTTCCGCCGGGGAACGGCGGGACCTGCTGTCAGTCGTCACAACTCACTTCTGCCGTCCCGCCGTTCACCCGGTGATCCCCTCACGCGCGGGCCTCACCCCTGGTCCTCGCGCGGCTACCGGAATCGTGCTGGGCGCGCGAGGTCGTCCGGCTCCGCGGCGGTCCACTCCGCGAGGGGAAGGACCAGGGCCCGCAGCACGGTGGGGCCCGGTGGCCTGTAGAGCAGGCCGATGTCGCGCCATCCCCGGGACCGGAATCCGGCACAGGCCGCCCGATGGGTCCGGTCCACCAGGGTGACGCCGAGCAGAGCCCGGCGGTCGGCGAACAGCTGCTCCTGGAGCCGGTCGGCCAGGCCGTGGTACCGCTCGGAGGGACGGACCACCGTCCCGCTGAGGGCGAAGACCCGTCCGGACGTGGTGAGTTGAGCGACGTCCTGCGGAAGCGGTCCACGGAACCCGCTCCACCAGGAGCCGTCACGCGCCACGGGGAATCCGAACGCGTACCCCACCAGGCCGGGTGCCTGGGCGGTCAGCATGGTGAACCCCGGTCGCCAGGTGTCGCGGGTGAGACGCCGCAGGAAGTCCTTCCGGCGGCGGTGCTCCCAACCGGGCGTTGTGGCGCAGGACTCCGCATACAGGTCCGCCAGGTCCTCGCGCAGCCCCTCGACCTGCCAGCGGTTGAGCCGGCGCAGACTCAGAGACGTCCTGCGCATGGCGAGCGGCAGTCGGCCTGGGCGCGTCCGCGGTCGGCTCGCCCCGGGTGGGGCCGTCACAGCACACCGCCCGGGAGAGCGGGCAGGGTCGGCGCGAGCCATGGTGCGGCCTGGGGCAGGGGAACCTGAGGCAGGGGAAGGGGCTGCGGAGGCGTCCGGTATCCGGCGTGGGCATCCGGGAGGCTGAGGAAGAGGGAACCGTAGCCGGTGAGCGCGACGAGGCGCTCCAACGCCGGGCTGGGGTGGTGCAGTTGCAGGGATCCTCCGGCCGCGGCGGTGTGCATCAAGGCGTAGAGGAAGCCGTTGAGGCTGTTGCGGTCGCAGAAGGTCACGGCGGTGACGTCGATGTCGATGGCGCGGATGCCGTCGTGGAGGCAGCGCTCCAGTGACGCGTGCACCAGGGGCGCGGAGTTGAGGTTGATCTCGCCGGTCAGGGTGATCGATGCCCGGTCGTCGGTGTCGTGCCGGTGGACGTTCAGGACGGGTGGGACGCGCATGGGCGGGGTGCCTCGGTTCACGAGACCGCGCCGGGAAACCGGGACGGTCGTACTGTCGTGCGGGCAGGGGGACGACCGGTCCAGCAGCCGACGTTCCGGGCGTGGGACCCGGCCGGTTCCCTCGGGGATGCACGGGGCGAGGGGACGAACGCTCCGCTCTCCGCAGGCATGTGGCCAAGCAGTGGTGGCCCGCCGGGGTCTGGGACGTCCATGTGAAGCATAGTCCCGGGGCCCGTCCCCCGGTCCGCCCCGGAGACGGGTACCACGATGTTTACACAGCGCTCTCGCCGCCGTCGCCGCCGGAGTTCGCTGACACTCGCGGACGTGGTTCGCGCTCAGGTGCCGGCGGCCCGGGAACCCGGAGAGGGCGCCGCGGGCGAAGTCGACGAGGCCGTCGCGGCCGCCCTCGCCCGGTGCGGGCTGTGTTCTGTGGCCTGCCGCCTGCCGTCTGCCGTCCGCCGTCCGCCGTCTGTCAGATCTTGCGCCAGCGTGCGTTGGCCCAGGAGAAGACCCCGAAGGCGATGAGGCCGATCGCTATCACCGTCAGCAGCCAGGGGCCCGCCGGGGTGTCGGCGAAGGTTCGCAGGGTGTCGTCCATGCCCTTGGCCTTGCCCGGCTTGTGCTGGACGGCCGCGGCGATGGCGAAGCCTCCCGCGGTGGCGAAGACGATGCCGCGGGCCGTGCCGCCGAACACGCCCAGGAAGGTGACGACTTGACGCGTCTTCGGGGACATCTCCGCCATCTTGAGGTGCTTCTCGAACTTGCGCAGGATCGCCCGGACGGCGATCCACAGCCCGGCCGCGGTCACCGCGGCACCGGCGATGCCGACGATCCACTGCCCGCCGGGCCAGTCCAGCGCCTTCGCCGTGACGTCCTGGGAGTTCTTGTCGGAACCGCCGCTGCCGCTGCCCTTGTCCCCGGCCGCGTAGGAGAGCACGGAGTACGACACGAAGCCGTAGAAGACGAAACGGCCCGCCGCCATCGCCCTCTTGCCCGGCTTGTCGCCGTCGGGACCCGCCTGCCCGAAGGCCGCCTCCGACAGCCGCCACAGGGACATCCCGGCCAGGGCGATCCCCAGCAGCCACAACAGCACCGTGCCGAAGGGCTTTTGGGCGATCTCGGCGATCGCACCACCCCGGTCGGCCTGCTCACCCCCGCCGGAGAAGGCGATCCGCAGGGAGAGGACGCCGATCAGTACGTAGATGACCCCGCGGGCGACGAAGCCCGCACGGGCCGCCGCCGCGACCGTCTTGCTGTTCGCCGCACGGCGGGCCTGTCCCTGTCCGCGTGCCGTTGCCGATCCAGTAGCCATGTCGTTCCGGATGCCCGCGAAGTACGAGGGCATCCGGGTTTTGTCCTCCCGGCTCGGTGTCCAGGAAAGGTGCAGCCCATGCCGAACACACAGAACGCAGCCCCCGCTGCCGCCCGAACGGCGGGAACCGCCAGCTCCGAGGAGCCCGGCGGTGCGCAGGACGTCGACAGCGTCCTCGACGGTCGGGCCCGGCGCACCAGACGCCGGCTGGAACGGCTCATAGGGATCGCGGCCACGGAAGGCAACGCGCTGGTCCCGTTGCGCAACGGGGACGAGATCTTCGGCGCCATGCTGGGCCGGATCCGTTCCGCCCGCCACACCGTGGACATGATGACCTTCGTGTACTGGAGGGGGGACATCGCCCGGCAGTTCGCCGACGCGCTCGCGGAGCGGGCGCGGGAAGGAGTGCGCGTACGGCTGCTGCTGGACGGCTTCGGGAGCCGGCTCATCGAGAAGGACCAGTTGGGGGCGATGGAGCGGGCCGGGGTGCAGGTGGCCTGGTTCCGCAAGCCGCTGTACCTGTCTCCGCTGAAGCAGAACCACCGCTGTCACCGCAAGGTCCTTGTCGTCGACGAGGAGACCGCCTTCACCGGCGGCGTCGGCATCGCCGAGGAATGGTGCGGCGATGCCCGCAACCCGAAGGAATGGCGCGACACCCACGTCCAGGTGAGCGGACCCGCCGTGGACGGGCTGGCCGCCGCCTTCGCCCAGAACTGGGCCGAGTGCCATGACGAACTCTTCGACGAACGCGACCGGTTCACCGACCACATCCCCCGGGGCGATGCCGTGGTCCAGGTGGTGCGGGGCTCGGCCAGTTTCGGCTGGCAGGACATGCAGACCCTGTTCCGCGTGATGATCGAGACGGCGGAGGAGAGGCTCCGGCTGGCCACCGCCTACTTCGCACCCGACGCGTACTTCATCGAGCTGCTGTGCGGCGCGGCCCGCCGAGGGGTCGAGGTGGAGATCCTGCTGCCGGGCCCGTACACCGACAAGCGGGTCTGCCAACTCGCCGGCCAGCGCTACTACGAGGAGCTCACCGCCTGCGGGGTGAAGATCTACCACTACCAGCCGACCATGCTCCACACCAAGGTCGTCACCGTCGACAGGGCTACGGCGCTCATCGGCTCGACGAACTTCAACCGTCGCTCCCTCGACCACGACGAAGAGGTCATGCTCGCCGTGCTGGACCCCGCGTTCACCGCGACGCTGGACCGGCACTTCACGGAAGACCTTGAGCACAGCGAACTCATCAGTGCCGGACGGTGGAAGCGACGCGCGCTGCTCCAGCGCGTCCGGGAGACGGCCGTCCTGCCGATACGACGCTTCCTCTGACCCGTCCATCGGCCTCGGCCCCGATGCGCACGCCGACCGGTTCCGTTCCTGGACCTGCGGGTCGGGGCGGCGGACGGCGACAACGGACCGGCGCTGTACCCGGATTCAGCGGTCAGGGACGTGGGATCAGGGATGTGGGATGAGGAGAAAGCCGCGCGAGTTGCTGATCGGTGAGTCGGCCGCCGCGTGGACGGTCGGCCGGGACGTGAAAGGGCTCCGCCGACGACATCGCCGGAGCCCGGCGCCTGGTACGTACTGCCGGGCGGGGCAGGCCGCCATTCTGCCGACGGCCGTGTGAGGCGGCCCCGGGAATCCTGCAGTCGGCTTCCCCGTCTGCTTACCCGCCGACGGGTCAGGCGTCCGGCGCGCGCTGCGCGTCGGCGGCTTTGCGGTGTTCTTCGTTGATGCGCCGGGCTTCTTCGAGCTGGTCTTCGAGGATGATGATGCGGCAGGCGGCCTCGATGGGGGTCCCGCGGTCGACGAGTTCCCGGGCGCGGGCGGCGATGCGCAGCTGGTAGCGGGAGTAGCGGCGGTGGCCGCCGGCGGAGCGGAGCGGAGTGATCAGGCGGGCTTCGCCGAGAGCGCGGAGGAAGCCCTGCGTGGTGCCGAGCAGCTCGGCGGCTCCGCCCATCGTGTAAGCGGGGTAGTCGTCGTCGTCGATACGGCCGAACGAGTCGTCTGCTGTCATTTGCACCTCTCTGTTGTCATTCGAACCTCTCCGCGGAACGCGTCGAGGGGCCTTGGTGCCGTACGGCACCAAGGCCCCGAAGGAACTGCTACACCATCTGCCGGCCCTGACAGGGCACCGGCCTTCTGTTTCCGCAGACTCGACCGGCTTGCTGCCGGGGCTGCTGGGATCGCGGTTGCTTGACCGGAGACCACCTCACTATCGATGTCCTGCGGTACCCGGGTTCAAGATCCGGCCCGGGCGATCCTGATGGCGCTCGGCTCCTCCGTTCTTCCCTCTGGGATCAACTGCCTACAACTGGGGTACTGCGCACTGCTGGTGATGCGAACCGCACCTGCGGGTACTGCTCCGCCCGGCAGTTCGTGTCTGCCAGGCCTGGCTGTCTCTCTGAGCTACGACAGAACCATAACCCCGCCCCCACTCCAATGTCTACTCCGACAAACACAGATTTCCGCGTGTTCGACAGTGAGGCAATCAACCTCGAACAGTGACCGGCGCAGGAAGAAGCGCTGCCAGCACCTGCTTAACGGGTTACAGGCGGGGGAACGAGACACCGCAGGCAGAACCGGACACAGACGATCCAGAGACCGGGGAGACCTGATGAACACCATGAGCGTCAACGTCGCGACCGTCCGCTCCACGACATCCGTAGCCCACCACGCACGCGACAGCGCCCGTGACTTCCTCGGAGGTCTCCTGCGCCCGATCGCGGCCGAGGATGCGGACACCGTGGTCCTGGTCGTCTCGGAACTCGTCACCAACGCCCTGCGTCATGGCGGCGGCACCTGCACCCTGGACCTGACCGCGCACCCGGACAGCATCGAGGTGGCGGTGCGCGACCACAGCCCCGAGATGCCGCGCATGCGCACCCCCGACCTCGACGACGGCACCGGAGGCTTCGGCTGGCCCATGGTCAACCACCTCGCCCGCGCCACCACCGTGACCCGCCAAGCAGCGGGCGGCAAGACCGTGAGCGCCCTCCTCGCCCGGTGACGCCGACGCCTGGAAACGGCGCGGGTCACGGAAGCCGACCTCCGGTGGAGCGTCGCGGGCCCCGGACCGTGCGAGTCGACTGCCTCTCTCGAAAGAGGTTCGCCACCCGTCTCACCGGATGTCCCGCCTCAAAACCGGACGATTGCCGAACGGACTTTCAGCCGCTTCGGGTCCGCCCAAGAAACCCATGAAATCCGCAGGAGTGAAGATCTCTCCCCCGGGCACACGAAGGGCCGGAGGTTGATAACAATGGTTCCTATTCTTCTTGTTCTTCTGCTCGCCCTGATCCTCTTCGGTGCCGGCTTCGCACTCAAGGCCCTGTGGTGGATAGCCGTCATCGTGCTGGTCGTGTGGGTTCTCGGCTTCGTGGTCCGCCCCACGGCAAGCGGTGGCAAGCGCGGCCGCTGGTACCGCTGGTAGGCGAACAATGTGCCCGCCGCGAATGCGTGGGACCAGCCGACCGGGGCATTCGAATTCCTGAAGCTCTGAAGAGGCGTTGCTGAATTCGATGACGCCTGCACGACTCCGTAGTTCAAATGCGGGAGCAACAAACAATCTCAACGAGGGAGCCGTTCTCCATGAGTGACAACATCTGGGGCTACCAGCCGACCACCGGCCACACCACAGGCACCGACCTGATCGGATACAAGGTCGAGGCCACCGACGGTGGCATCGGCAAGGTCGACAAGCACTCGGACGACGTCAACTCCTCCTACCTCGTCGTCGACACCGGTGTGTGGATCTTCGGCAAGCACGTCCTGCTGCCCGCCGGAACCGTGAAGACGGTCGACCAGGCCGAGCGCAAGATCTACGTCGGCCTCACGAGGGACCAGATCAGAGAGTCCCCCGAGTTCGACAAGGACAAGCACGTCGGCGACGCCGGCTACCACGCACAGGTCGCCGACTACTACCAGACCCAGCGAGTCGTCTGACCTCGCAGCAGCCCAGCAGTGGGGCCGGCCGGAGCTGCTCCGGCCGGCCCCACTGCTGTCGTCCAGGCCGTCGACAGGGGCCCCGCTCTCCCTTTCCTGGGTCACCATCGACCCGCACCTGACCACTGACCACCTGGCACCTCTCTCCCCCTCCCGGCCGAGACCCTGCGGCTCCGCGCCGCGACGCCATCACCGAGGTCCACGTCCACGAGGGAGCGTCAGGGAGGCACCACGGGCGGCCGGAGCGCCCGGTCCGACGGCCGTCGGCGGACCCGATTCGAAATCACCTGGCATGCATTCCGCGAACCCGGGTAGGCCGATCGTTGTCGCCGGACAACGAATCGGCGGCACCGAGTCCGGATCACGTAGGAGGGGCCTGACATGACGGTGACGAAGACGGCAGACGCACAGACCCGGGTGCTGCCGGAGATCGCAGACCCTTCGCAGGTCGCCCCGAAGGACGCCCGTCAGCTGACCAGGCTGTTCCTCGACCAGCTCGCCGTCCTCGAAGAGGGCACGCACGAGTACCAGTACGCGCGCAACACCCTCATCGAAATGAACATCACGCTCGTCCGGTACGCGGCCGCACGGTTCCGCAGCCGCAGCCAGGACGAGATGGAGGACATCGTCCAGGTCGGCACGATCGGCCTGATCAAGGCCATCGACCGGTTCGAGCTCACCCGCGAAGTCGAGTTCACCTCCTTCGCCATCCCCTACATCACCGGCGAGATCAAGCGCTTCTTCCGCGACACCTCCTGGGCCGTCCACGTCCCCCGACGCCTCCAGGAAGCCCGCGTCCAGCTCGCCAAGGCCACCGAAGAGCTCCGCAGCCGGCTCGGCCGTACGCCCACCGTCAAGGAACTCTCCCAGCTGATGTGCCTCAGCGAGGAAGAGGTCAACGAAGCACGTCTCGCCTCCAACGGCTACAACTCCGCCTCCCTCGACGCCGCCATCGGCTCCGGCGACGACGGCGAAGCCGCGCTGGCCGACTTCATCGGGCTCGACGACAACGCCCTCGAACTCGTCGAGGACTTCAACGCCCTGGCTCCCCTGATCGCCGAACTCGACGACCGCGAACGGCGCATCATCCACATGCGGTTCGTCGACGAACTCACCCAGTCCCAGATCGGCGAACACCTCGGCGTCTCCCAGATGCACGTCTCCCGCCTGCTCAACCGCACCCTCACCAAACTCCGCGCAGGCATGCTCACCACCGACTGACACACCGGTCCGCAGCGGCTGCCCTCCAGCGCCCCCGGTTCCTCCCGATCCCTCCCGGTCGGCGAAGACGCAGATGTCCAAGTGTCCGATGAGGTCGGCGGGATCCCTCCCGGTACGCCCCCAGGCGCGCGTGGCCTCCGGGTCCGCACGAGGGATCCCGTACGACCGCCTTTGAACCACCTGGTCGGGCAAGGTGCTGCTCTGTGCCCAGCCCACGCCGCGACGGCCTCTGCCACATCGTTCACTCACCCGCAGCGGGCCACTGAGCGACAACTTTCGATGGCTACGGCAGTGCTTCGAGAACCGCGTTAGCGCTTTCGGCGAATCTCCTTTTACTGATCTCGACCTTGTCGACGGCCTCCTGAAAATCAGCCATATTTATCCGCCCCGTCACAAAATCAGTAAGGACAGTCTTCAAATAGGCTGCATCATTCCATAGTTCGTCCGCCCACGCGCTTACAGAACCAGGGCCGATCAACCTGACACGCATCCGAGCCCTGTAGAGATCGTGCACTGCGACATCGATATCCGCCAGAGCTTCCTCAGAAGCCCGTAGGGCAGACGGGGATTGATAATTGTCAATGATGCATTCCGTGTCAACGAGATCGAAAATCGCTCGATCCAACGGTTCGGTGGTCTCCATGAATGCGCCGTACGCATCTCGACGCTCGTCACGCAGTTTCTGTCGGTGGTCCGCTCGGCTTTGGTCACGCGCTTGGCACCGCGCGGCCCTGAACGTCAGACCAGCCGTGCCCAGTGTTCCGATGACCGCGACGCCGGCGCCGAGCACGGCCGCCAATCCTTGATCCATGCCGAACATGCTCGCGCACGCGACCGGTTGAGCGCAGGCGCCCGGTATAGATCAGCGCGGGAGGTGAACTGTGCCTACTGCCCGAGACTGGCGCAATGAGCGCGTGGACCTTTCGTCGCCGACCGCCGAGTTGACCATAGGGGTGACGAACGGCTCGTCGCGTGCGGTGAGGAAGGTGAGGAACGTGTCACGGATACGGCGGGATGTGCCGGTCTTCCGCAGGCGCAGCCGACCGGATACCCGAGGACGGCCGTGAACCCTGGCTCGGCGCTGTACCGGTCCGAGGGGGGCCGGGTGGTCACGCCTCACGGGTGTGACCATCCGCGCTGCATCCTGAGTATTCCCTCGGGCCGGCAGCGGACCGGCCAACGATCACCGGGGGCCCTCAAAACGGACACGCCCCCAGCTCGAAGTACCTCCGAGCTGGGGGCGATGCGGTAGGCCCTGTGGGACTCGAACCCACAACCAATGGATTAAAAGTCCACTGCTCTGCCAATTGAGCTAAGGGCCCAGGCGATGTTGCCTCCCCGAGCATAGCGGGACGTGGCCGTGTCTCCGATCGGGTATCGGGGACACGGCCGTGCCGGATGAGGGGAAGGTGGCCGGGCAGGTCCGGAGTGTTACGGATCTACCGGTTCGGGTGCCCCCGCCCGCGCCGCCTCCCGCGCCTTCGTGCGCGCATGTTCCGGGTTCAGGAACCAGTGCCGGGCCGACGCCGTCCACCAAGCCGCGGCGAAGCCGAGGACCACCAGCACCGCCACCGGCGCGTAGTTGAAGGACTCCCAGGTGACCGGGGAGACCTGCGGCAGCATGAAGAGGATCGTGATCACGGCCACCCAGATCACCGACACCACACCGATCGGCCGGGACCAGCGGCCCAGGTGCCACGGGCCGCGTTGGAAGTCGTCGCCCTTCACCAGTCGGAGCAGTGTCGGGATGACGTACGCGATGTAGAGGCCGATGACGGCGACGGACGTCACCGCCGCGTAGGCCGTGTAGTTGATGAGGTACGGCAGGCCCATGAGCAGTGCGCCGGCCGCCGCGAGCCAGACCGCCGCGACCGGGGTCCGGGTGCGCGGGCTCACCGTGTGCCAGACGCGGGAGAACGGGAGCGCGCCGTCGCGTGAGAAGGCGTAGATCATGCGGCTGTTGGCCGTCACCGACGCCATGCCGCAGAAGAGCTGTGCGCCGATCACCACCAGGAGCAGGAGCTTGCCCGTCGTCGCTCCCAGGGCGTCGAGGAGGATCTGGGCCGGGGGCGCCCCCGTCGCCGACTCCCGCTCCGCCTCGTACGACTGGATCGCGTAGGTGAAGCCCAGGAGGAGGACGAAGCCGGCTATCCATGACGTCCAGATGGAGCGGACGATGCCCTTCGGGCCCGCCGTCGACGCGTCGTGCGTCTCCTCCGTCATGTGGGCCGAGGCGTCGTAGCCGGTGAAGGTGTACTGCGCCATCAGCAGGCCCAGCAACACCACATAAACCCCGCTGCCCCAGCCGGTGTGGTTCACGAACTTCGTGAAGACGAAGGTCGTGGACTGGTGGTGGTCGGGGACGAAGGTCAGCGCGCCCACGATCACGCCGACGCCGATCACGTGCCACCACACGCTCACGCTGTTGAGGATGGCGACGATGCGGACGCCGAACGTGTTCAGCAGGCCGTGGAGGATCAGGATCGCGGCGAACAGGAGGATCGTGCGGCCCGGGGTGACCTTGAAGTCGAACTGGAGGTTGAGGTACGCGCCCAGGAAGGACGCGGCGCCGAAGTCGATGCCCGCGGTCACCGCGACCTGGCCGAGCACGTTGAACCAGCCCGTGAACCATGCCCAGGCCGCGGCCGAACGGGGTGGTGCCAAGCGGTGGGCCCAGAAGTACAGGCCCGCCGAGGTCGGGTAGGCCGAGCAGATCTCGGCCATCGACAGGCCGACGAACAGCGTCATCAGGCCTACGGCCACCCAGCCCCAGGTGATCACGGCCGGACCACCCGTGATCATGCCGAACAGGTACAGCGTCAGGCAGCCCGACAGGACCGAGATGATCGTGAAGGAGACCGCGTAGTTGGAGAACGCCGACATGCGGCGGGCGAGAACCTGCGTATAGCCGAGCTGGGCAAGGCGTTCCTCGTCGGAGAGACCGGGAGCGTCTCCTTTTGACAGCCCACTCGCTATGGCGTCATCTGTCATGCCCCCAGCGATTCCCTCGCCGGGGACGTGACATGCGCCACTTAAGGAATCGATAAGGACTCGATGTGGCCAAAAAACGCCCTAGGGATCACACGCGAGTCACTACAGGTAACTACAGGTCACTACGAGTCACAGACTACTCGCAGACGACTCACATCAGAGGACGCCCTTGTAGCCGCTCCACCCGCCCGAGATCTTCGTCCGCGCCCCGAACGACCCCTTCCCGTCACCGCTGTTGCGGAACAGGTTGCCCGCCGAGTCCCGCTCCACCAGGTCCGCCTTCCCGTCCCCGGTGATGTCCCCGACCCCGACGACCGTGTCGTACGACGCGCCCCACGCGGTGAACAGCTTCACCCGCGCCCCGAACGTGCCGTGACCGGTGCCGTAGTAGCGGTACAGGTTGTTCGACTTGTCCTGTGCCAGCAGGTCGCCGATGCCGTCGCCGTTCACATCACCTACGCCGACGACCTTCTTGTACGTCTTCCAGTCGGCGTACAGCTTCACCCGCGCGGACAGCTTGCCCGCGCTCGTGCCCTTGTACAGGTACACCGTCCCCGTCGACGCGCTCCGCGCGATCAGGTCGGGGCGGCCGTCACCGCTGATGTCGCCGGGCGCGGTCAGCACGTCGTACTGGTTCCAGCCGCTCGTCCCGAGTGACGTGTACGCCGTCGAGGGCTTGAGCGCCGCGTCGCAGGCCGGCTTGTACGCGCGCAGGGCGCCGCTGCTCAGGCGGACCAGGACGTCGTTGCAGCGGTCACCGCTCAGGTCGCCGAAGGGAACCGCCCTCACGCTCGTCGCCCAGCCGCCGCCGCTGACCTTTCCGGCGAACGTGCCCTTGCCCGTGCCCAGTTGATACGTCAACGCACCCGCCGAGTCGAGCGTCAGCAGGTCACCTACGGCGTCACCGCCGACGTAGTCGTGGCGCGCCGGGGAGCCGCCGCGCACCGCGACCGTGCCGCTCGCCGTCACCGGGGCGCCGACCCCGTCGGCCGGTGTGACGGACAGCGTCCAGTCGTACGACCCGTTCGTCAGGAGCGTCGTCCCGATGGACGCGGACCAGCCGACCTTCAGCTCGCCGCGCGCCGGGCCGCCGTCCCGGGTGTCCACGACCTTGCCGGTGGCCCGGTCGCGCACGGTCAGCCGCCAGCTCGCGGACGGCTTCGACAGCAGTACGGTGGCCAGGGTGTCCTCGGTCGTGTCGCGCTCGTGCGCCTGGACGGAGGGGGCCGCCTCGACCGGGGCCAGCAGGCGCAGCGGCTGCTGGGGCACGCCGGCCGGAACGAGGTGGACGCGCTCCTGGTCGTCGACGTAGGCCACGTTCCCGGTCGACTCGTCGACCGTCCAGCGCACCTCGCGCTGGGAGACACTGGTGTCGGGCAGCGCGCCGATCACCCGGCTCACGGGGGTGCCGTCCGCGAACGTGGTGAGGACCAGCTGTCCGGCCTGCCTGTCGTGCGTGACGACGAAGCCGTCGCCCAACTCCGCCTCGCCGGAGGGGACGTGGACCGACTTCTGCGCCGTACGGTCGTAGACGCCCGCCGTACCGTCGGCGCAACTCCAGTACAGCCAGCGGCCGTTGGCCCGCAGTTCGGCGGGTGCGCAGCCGGCGTCGGTGGTGCGGGTCTCGGTGATCTTTTTGGTGGTGAGGTTGTAGGCCGTGAGGGTGCCGGGGGTGGTGCCCGGGGTCCACAGGGTGTCGCCGGAGAGGGCGGCCGCGCCGGGGGTGCGGGTGAGGGCCGGGTTGCCGTCGTTGCCGATCCGGTAGACGGTCTGGGCGGTCGCCGTGGTGTGGATCAGATAGCGGCCGGAGACGTCCGTGATCCGGCCGCCCGCGGGGACGGTGCGCTCCCAGAAGGTGTACGGGGCGGGCCCGTTGACGCGGATGCGGTCGCTCGTCGTGGTGTCCTTCGTCAGCCAGGCGGCGCGGCCGTCGGCCGTGCCGTAGAGCTGGGAGCAGCCGAGTTCCGTCACCGGGCAGGTGCCGAGGTTCAGGCCGGTGCCGTCGAAGGACGAGCGGGCGCCGAACTCGGGTGTGCCGGTCACGGCGACGGTCCGCAGGTAGTCGTCGCGGTATCCGTTCGGGCCACCGGTGTCGGCGACGAGGAGCCGCCCCTGCTCCAGGGACAGCCCCTGGATCCTGACCGGCGGCTTGGGCAGCGCCCTGACCTGAGTGACGACCGGGACGCCTCCGGGGCCGGGCTGGATGCGCTGGATGCCCCAGTCGTCGCTCCCGGTTCGGCCGATCTTCACGGCATTGCCGTCGGGGCCGGCCGCGATCCCGGACAACGACCACGGCATGAGGGTCACCGAGGCGCCGCCGTCGATCGGCTGGGCCGTCACCGCACCGGTGCCGTTGACCAGCCAGTCCCCCACGAGTGCCAGATCGCTCGTCGCGTTCACGCCGTCGGTGACACCCTTCAGCACTACCTCGGCCGGAGCCGCCGACAGGTCGGCGCGCGGCAGCACCAGCACCTTGGCCTTGTCGTAGGCGGCGACGACCACGTGGTCCCGGGACGCGTACACATGCGTGTACCCGAGCGGCAGCGGACCGCTCGTGCTCTGCACCTGCCCGGTCTCGCGGTCCACGGCGACCAGTACCTGCTGTCCGTCCAGCGAGGAGCGGAAGAACACGCTCGTGGCGTCCGCACCGGCCGGCAGACCGACGATCAGGCCCGCCGGTCCGCCCGCGACGGTCACGTCCCGGGTGGTTCCGTCGGGGCCGGGGGTCAGCAGATGCATGATCCGGGTGCTGGTGCCGTCCTCGGCGGTGGAGTTCCGGAAGGCGAGGGTGAGGTCGTCGAAGGCACTCAGGACACCGAGGCCCGCCGGGACCTGGAGACTCCGGGTCGTGCCGTCGGTCGGGTCCCAGAACTCGAACCGGCCGTCGGGGTACTGGTAGGCGAGGACATCGGTACCGGTGGCCCGGGTGGTCGCCCCGGCCCGCACCGGCACGGGCACCGACCCGCCGTCCGAGTAGCGCGCCCACAGCAGCGCCGAACTGCCCTCCAGCCGGTGGAAGACACCCTGCGCCCCGGCACTGTCGTGGCCGCCCTGGGTCGAGGACGCGAGCAGCCTGGCCGAGGTATAGGTGCCGCGCAGCGTGGCCGGTACGACCGTCTCCTGCGCGTCCCCCACCGCGACCGCGGGCGCCGGCAGCAGTGGGCCGAGCCCGGCCGCGAGCACGGCCGAGACGGCGATGCCTGTGAAGACACGACGAGCCAAGGAATCCTCCCCCAGAGAAGAGAGGGATGATGCGTGGCGTTCTTGCTGCCCCCCGGCCCCCAGCCGTCACATCCCCCACAGAAGTCGGCTGATCATACAGTCAACACACAGCCAAGAGCACGCAAAAATGGCCCCCACCCGAACCCGGGCGGGGGCCATCTCAGTGCTGCGCCACGTCACTTGACGTCAGCCGTTGACGTCAGCCGTTGCGCTTCCAGCGCGGCTTGTCGTCGCGGCGGCCGAAGGTACCGGTGCCGGTACCCGTGCCGGTCGTGCCCCGGTGGCCGGACGGACGGTCGTGGCCGCCGGCGCGGAAGCCCGGGCGGTCGCCCTGGCGGTCACGGTTGAACGGGCGGTCGCTGCCCCGGTGACCGGTCGCGGGACGGTCGTCGCGACGGAAGCCACCGCGGTCACCGCCCGAGGGACGGTCGTCCCGGCGGAAACCACCGGACGGACGCTCGTCACGACGGTCGAAGGAACGGCCACCGCGGTCGCCACCCGACGGACGGTCGTCGCGCCGGAAACCACCCGAGGGGCGGTCGTCACGACGGTCGAAGGAACGCCCACCGCGGTCACCGCCACGGTCACCGCCCGACGGACGGTCGTCGCGCCGGAAACCACCCGAGGGACGGTCGTCACGACGCTCGAAAGAACGGCCACCACGGTCGTCACGGCGGTCGTCGCGGCGGAAACCACCGGACGGACGCTCGTCACGACGCTCGAAGGAACGGCCACCACGGTCGTTGCCGCCGCGGTCGTCCCGGCGGAAGCCACCCGACGGACGGTCGTCACGACGGTCACGGCGCTCGTAGTTGCCCCGCTCGTCACGCTGCTGGCGCGGACGGTCGTACGACGACTCCTCGCGCACCGGCGCCTCGGCGACCGGCTCGGCGGCAGCCGCCTCGACCACGGCAGCGGCGGCCTCGGCCACCGCGACCTCCGGGTCCTCGCCCCGCTCGCGCGCGGCACGGGCGACCAGGCGGTCGGACTCCTCGCGGAGTTCGGCGGCGCGGCGCGTGGCCCGCTCCAGCTCCTTGGTGAGCTGGATGACCTCGCGCTCGGCCTGCTGCGCGGCGTCGCCCGCGGACTGGGCCTGGACCTCGGTCATCGAACGGGCGCCGGTGATCTCGGCGACCTCGGGCTCGAAGGCCGTACCGGAGTTGATGATGTGACGGCCGGCGTCGACGCCCGCGTCCTCCATCAGCCGGAAGATCTGGCGGCGCTGGTGCGGCAGGGAGAGGGAGACGACGGTGCCCGTACGGCCGGCACGCGCGGTGCGGCCCGCGCGGTGCAGGTAGTCCTTGTGGTCGCCGGCCGGGTCCACGTTCAGGACCAGGTCGATGCCGTCGACGTGGATGCCGCGGGCGGCCACGTCGGTCGCGACGAGCGCGTTGACGTAGCCCTCCTTGAAGTCCGCCAGCGTCCGCGTGCGGGCGCCCTGCGTCATGCCGCCGTGCAGCGCGTCGGCCTTCACGCCGGACTCGCGCAGCTGCTCGGCGATGCGGTCGGCGCCCAGCTGGGTGCGGACGAAGATGATCGTGCGGCCCTTGCGGGAGGCGATCGCGGCGGTGACCGGCGCCTTGTCCTTGGGCTTCACGATGAGGATGTGGTGGGACATCGTCGTGACGTTGCCCTGCGCGCTGTCGACCTCGTGCGTGACCTCGTCCTTGAGGTAGCGCTTGACCAGCGTGGAGATCTCGTTCTCCATGGTCGCCGAGAACAGCATGCGCTGGCCGCCGGCCGGGATCTGGTCGAGCAGCTCGGTGACCTCGGGCAGGAAGCCCAGGTCGGACATCTGGTCGGCCTCGTCGAGGACGGCGATCTGCACGTCTTCGAGCGAGCAGGCGCCGCGGTTGATGATGTCGCGGAGGCGGCCCGGCGTGGCGACGAGGACGTCGACTCCGCGCTCAAGGGCGTAGATCTGGTTGCCCATGGACGTGCCGCCGCAGACGACCTTCATCTTCAGGCCGAGGACGTCGCCGTAGGGCTGGAGCGCGTCGGCGACCTGCATCGCCAGCTCGCGGGTCGGGGTGAGGATGATGCCGCGGGGGCGCTTGCGCTCGGTGCGGCCGCCGGACAGCGTCGCCAGCAGCGGCAGACCGAACGAGAGGGTCTTGCCGGAGCCGGTGCGGCCACGGCCGAGGATGTCCTTGCCGGCCAGGGCGTCCGGGATGGTCGCCGCCTGGATCGGGAAGGGGGCTGTCACGCCGTTCTGCGCGAGCTTGCGCACGATGCCCTCGGGGAGACCGAGGGACGCGAACGTCACCTCGGGAGCCTCCGCGGCAGCGTCTACGGCCGTCTCGGTGCCCTCGTTCTCGGGCATGACGACGTGATCAGTACTGGAAATGGACATGCGAATGCGAAACCTTCCGGAGTCTCCGTCGGCACGCGCCCGTCAACTCCGTGATTCGCTATCGACCGCCTCAATGCGGTCCGCCACGGCAAGGGAGAGTACGCGCCACACGGCGCGCTCTACAGTGGCGCCGGGCAATGGGATCAAACGATCTACCACCTTACGCACCTACCACCCCCCAACGCAAACCAGCTCTCCTTGACGTGCGTCACACCCGCCCCCAGGTCCTGTCGCCACATTCCCGTCGTCGCCCGGAGGGCGGCCTCACGGCGTCAGGTGCGTGCACGGCGTCGCGAGGCAGACGGGGCAGACGGGACTGTGACGACAGGGCCTACGCCGGTGACCCGGCCGCCGGCGCCGGCTCGCGGTCCACCAGCTGCGGGGCCGGGTCCTCGTGCGCCGAGGACGAGGGCTCCGCGACGGTCGGGTCCGGGGACGGCTGCTGCTGGCTCGGCGTCGGGTCCGGAGGCGGCGGCGTCCGCGACGGGGTCGGCTGCGGCGCGGCCGTGGTCGGCGCGCCCGGCTTGGCGCTCGTACCCGGCCTCGGCGGCGCGGACGCGGACGGGCTCACCGCACCCGGCGCCGACGGCGAGGCCGAACCCGACGCCGACTCACCGGGCTTGGGCTTCCCGTGCCCGTGCTTCCCGTCCCCCGCCGACCCGTCGTAACCGAGTCCGCCGCCCGGCGCCCCCGAACCGCCGTCGGGCACCTCACCGGCGTGCCGCCCCGCCGAGTGCGAGGGCTTGGCCCCGCCGCCCGCGTCGTCGCCCACGCTCATACAGCCGGCGGCAGCGGCGACGACGGCGACCGCTGCGGCCAGACGGACGGGTACGTACATGGGGCGCACGGGGCCACCTCCGAGGGCGGAAAAAGGAGTCGCCCTCTCAACTCCCGCCGCCCACCGGAAGACACGCGCCCCGCGCCCGTCCCACATTTCCGGCCGGGACCTGCCCCGCCGAGGCGGCAGCGGCCAACGCCTCCGCCGTCGCCGCGTCCGCCGGCAGGAACGCCTCCAACTTCAGCTCCGCGAGGGTCACATCCACGGCCGTCGCGAACGTCGTCACCGTCGTCATCAGCCGCAACTCCCCGTACGACGACCGCAGCCGCAACGGCACCGCGAACCCCAACTGCCCCTCCGACGCACCCAGTTCCGGCACATACCCGGCCAACTCGGCCCGCAACTCCGGCAATCCGCCCAGCCGCACCACGATGTGCCGCGCCCACTCGGCCAGGTTGAGAATCCGCGGC
Source organism: Streptomyces sp. NPDC001100 (assembly GCF_053598575.1). Taxonomy (NCBI): domain Bacteria; kingdom Bacillati; phylum Actinomycetota; class Actinomycetes; order Kitasatosporales; family Streptomycetaceae; genus Streptomyces; species Streptomyces sp. NPDC001100. Next base: position 266,818 of record NZ_JBSFKO010000007.1, on the reverse strand, counting down.
GCCACACCGTCCGGATGCAACGCCAGCCGGTACACATTCGCCCCCGGCCCCACCAGCTCCGCCGCCGCACCCTCCGTGATCACCCCGAACGCGCTGTTGGCGTCGACCAGTCGGCCCTCCCGGTCCACCACCACCGCCGGATACGGCAGATGCCCGCGCAGGATGTGCCCGATCGCCGTCCGCACCGGCGCCAGCACCGGCCCCTCCAGCGAGCTCTCCGCGTACACCGGCGCGAACCCGGCCGCCAGCAACAGCTCGTTCCGCTCCCGCAACGGCAGTTCGAGCGATTCGGCGAGCCGCACGACCATGTTCCGCCCCGGCACCGACCGCCCCGACTCGATGAAACTGACATGCCGCTGAGTGGTACCGGCCCGCGAGGCCACCTCCAGCTGACTCAGCCGACGACTCGTACGACGCTCACGCAGCACCTGGGAAAAGTCCACGCCCCAGTTCTACGACGCCCCACCCCAACCGGCCATTCCGTGCAGGGAATTGAGGCCATACCCGCGGGCGACGACCATCGGGCCATGAACACCGCCAACCCCGCCGACACCGGCGTACCGCCCGCGCCCACCAACAACCCCATCGGCACCGGCGTACAGCCCCCGACCGCCAACAAGCCCATCGGCACCGGCGTACTGCCCCCGGAGGCCACCGAACCCATCGACACCGGCGCACTGCCCCCGCCGCCCACCAACCCCGTCCGCCTCGGCGTGCTGCTCCCCACCGGAACCGCCCAATGGGCCAAGGACGACGACCCGCGCGACCTCATCGCCCTCGGCCGCACCGCCGAACACCTCGGCTTCACCTCCCTCTTCGTCAACGACTCCCTCATCACCCCCCGCATCGAAGCCCTCACCCTGCTCGCCGCCCTCGCCCCCACCACCGAGACGGCCACCCTCGGCACCGGTGCCCTGCTCCCGTTCCTGCGCCGGCCCGTCCAGACCGCGCAGACCCTCGCCTCCATCGACCTCCTCTCCCACGGCCGCCTCACCCTCGCCGTCGGCGCCGGCTTCCCCGGCCGCTTCGGACGCCCCTTCTACGACCTCTCCGAAGTCCCCTGGCCCCGCCGCTTCGCCCGCCTCGACGAGACCGTCCGGCTCTGGCGGGCCCTCTGGCAGGGCGCCGACAGCTTCCACGGCGAGTTCCACCACTTCACCGATCTCCCGCCGGCCCTGCGCCCCACCCGCCCGACCGGCCCACCCGTCTGGCTCGCCGGCGCCACCCCCACCGCCCTGGCCCGCACCGGCCGCCTCTACGACGGCTGGCTCCCCTACCCGCCCGACCCCGCCGACTACACGAGGGGCCTGCACGACATCCAGGAGGCGGCGACAGCGGCGGACCGCGGCCCCGAGGCCATCACCCCGGCGCTCTTCATCACCGTACGAATCGACGACGACCCCCGCACCGCGCGAGCCGCACTCGACGACTACGCCCGAGCCACCTACGGCATGCCCCTCCCCGAACTGGAGAAGATCCAGGCGGTCGCCGCGGGCACCCCGGAGCAGGTGGCGCAACGCCTCCACCAGTACGTCACCGCGGGCGCCCGCCACCTCGTCACCCGCCCCGCCGCCCTGGACCTGCGCACCCAGCGCGAGCAGATGCAACGCATCGCCGCACTGATCCCCGACCTCCCGACCCCGTCACCGCCCCGAACCCGCGTCCGTCCCGGACAATAGGCATGTGCTGGAAATGACACGCGAGGCGTTCGAAGAGCTGGTGAGCGAGGCCCTGGACCGGATCCCGCCCGAACTGACACGGGTCATGGACAACGTGGCCGTCTTCGTCGAGGACGAACCCGACCCCGCCGACCCCGAACTCCTCGGCCTCTACGAAGGCACCCCTCTCACCGAACGCGGCGAGTGGTACGCCGGGGTCCTCCCCGACCGGATCTCCATCTACATGGGCCCGACCCTGCGCCACTGCGCGACCACCGAGGACGTCGTCCACGAGGTCGCCGTCACCGTCGTGCACGAGGTCGCCCACCACTTCGGCATCGACGACGAACGCCTCCACGAACTCGGCTGGGGCTGAACCACTCCCTCGGCCCTCCCCGCATATCCACCCCCACTCCTGGGCATACGGGACCAATGGCCAGCGTCCCCGTCGCAGCCCTGAACCGCCTCCGCCGGGCCCGGCGCGCCCTGACCAACCACTACCGCGCCCGCCACCCCCGCCCCACCCTCGAACTCGTCCCCCAGCCCCACCCCTGGCCCCGCGCCCTCGGCCTCATCACGGTCGTCCTCGTCGGGGCCTGGCTCGGCCTGCTCATCGTCGGCAACGTCCGCGCCCAGGTCGGCCCGATGAACACCACCATGACCCTGCGCCCCTCCCTGACCGGCGGCACCAAGATCAACATCTCCCCGCTCGGCGCCCTCTCCCTCGACAGCCACCACGCCCCCGTCCGCCTCGACGTCAACGTCGACCAGCTCGACCCCGAACGCTCCCAGGCCCTCGTCGACCACCCCGAACGCATCTCCGGCCTCCAGGACGAAGTCGCCCACGACGTCGAACACGGCACCCTCGACCTCGCCGTACGCTCCTGCGCCGCCGTCGTCCTCGGCGCCACCACCCTCGGCCTCGCCGTCTACCGCCGCCCCCGCCGCGCCCTCACCGCCGGCGGCCTCGCCCTCACCCTCCTCGCCGCGTCCGGAGCGACCGCCTACGCGACCTGGAACCCCAAATCCATCCTGGAACCCAAGTTCTCCGGGCTGCTCTCCTCCGCCCCCTCCGTGGTCGGCAACGCCCGCAGCATCGTCACCGAATTCAACGTCTACCAGCAGGAGTTGGCCCGCCTGGTGACGAACGTGACCAAGCTGTACGACGTCACGTCCACGCTCCCCGCCTACCAGCCGGACCCGACGACGATCCGCGTGCTCCACGTCTCGGACATCCACCTGAACCCCGCGAGCTGGAAGATCATCGCGTCGCTGGTGGAGCAGTACAAGGTGAACGTCATCGTCGACACCGGCGACACCATGGACCACGGCACGGCCGCCGAGAACGGGTTCCTGGACCCCATCGCCGACCTCGGCGCCCCCTACGTCTGGGTCAGGGGCAACCACGACTCCCTGGTCACCCAGCGCTATCTGCGGCGCATGAAGAACGTGCACGTCCTGGACGAGGGCCGGGCGGAAACGGTCGCGGGCCTGCGGTTCGCCGGCATCGGCGACCCGCAGTTCACCCCCGACCGCTCGGTCGCCCCCGGCGGCGACGCGGCCGAGGAACTCGCCGGCGACCAGCTCGCCTCCTCCCTCCGCGACCAGCGGACCGCCGGCACCCCCGTCGACATCGCCCTGGCCCACGAACCGACGGCGGCACGCCAGACCGACGGCGAGGTCCCGCTCGTCCTCGCCGGCCACATCCACCACGAGGGCACCGAGGTCATGAAGCACGGCACCCGCCTCCGCATCGAGGGCTCGACCGGCGGCAGCGGCCTGCGCGCGGTGGAGGGCAAGTACCCCGACCCCATCGAGGCCTCGATCCTCTACATCGACCGCGACACCCACCGCCTCCAGGCCTGGGACGAGATCCGACTCGGCGGCCTGGGCCTGACGACGGCCGAGGTCAGCCGCCACCTCCCGAAGGAGAACCTGCCGGGCGCGACCCGCTCCCCCAGCCCCTCTCCCACACCTTCGCCCTCGGCCCCGTAAACCGTTTTGGCGATACCTCCCGCCATCCCATATGCTTCTCACGTCCCCGACGCGCTGAGAAGCGCCCAGGCGGGCCGATAGCCCTCATCGTCTAGCGGCCTAGGACGCCGCCCTTTCAAGGCGGTAGCACGGGTTCGAATCCCGTTGGGGGCACGCAACACCGTGTGCGACACTGGCTCAGCCAGTCCGCACGCAACAGCTGGGTCCTGTGGAGCAGTTTGGAGTGCTCGCCACCCTGTCAAGGTGGAGGCCGCGGGTTCAAATCCCGTCAGGACCGCTGAGGTTTCCCCGGAAGCCTCGTGGCTGGGTAGCTCAGTTGGTACGAGCGATCGCCTGAAAAGCGATAGGTCGCCGGTTCGACCCCGGCCCCAGCCACCGGATCGAAAGCCCTGTCCCACCGGGACGGGGCTTTCGTCGTAACCCGGACTACACAGGGTGGGGCGCGATGGGCCAGGACATCGACCTGGAGAAGACACGGGCGCGGTACGGACTGCTCGCGGTGGTCGGCAGCAACATCGCGATCACGGCGGTGGCGGTCTTCGGCGTATGGCAGCTGAACGGCGACCGCGCGGTGATCGTGGGCGTCCTGACCTCGGCGTTCACCGCGATGGCGGGACTGACGACGGCATACCTGGGCATCAAGGCCGTTTCGAACACGGCCCAGTCGATGTCCAAGGAAGCGGGCCGCCAGCAGGACGCCGAGCGGCAGCAATCAGCCCGTCCGGCGCTTGCGGACGGGACCGTCCAGGCCGACGGAGGTCCGGGAGCGGAGCCCTTGGGGACGGCGGGCATTCCCTCGCCCACCACTCCGACAACGGCACCCTGACTCACCCGCACGCCCCCTCACCAATCCGCCCCCACCAATTCATTCGCCAGGAATTTCGCCGAGGTGAGATCCTGGACGGCGTATGTCTACGCACCCCGCCTCCGCGCCCGGCTCGTCACCTTCCGGTACCGCCGGTCCCGGCGCCCCCGCCCTCGGCGATCTCGCCCCCCGCCTGACCGAGCTGACCCTGCGCGACGCGCACCGGCTCGGGCGCAGGCTCGAAGGCGCGCGCAGGATCCGCAAGCCGGAGGCCCGTGCCGCCGTGCTCGCCGAGATCGAGGGCGAGGTGGCCCGTGGCGAGGAGCGGATGGCCGCACGCCGGGCCCGCATTCCCGCGATCTCGTATCCCGAGCAGTTGCCGGTCAGCCAGAAGAAGGCCGACATCGCGGCAGCCATCCGTGATCACCAGGTCGTGATCGTGGCCGGCGAGACCGGCTCCGGGAAGACGACACAGATCCCGAAGATCTGTCTCGAACTCGGTCGTGGCGTCCGCGGCATGATCGGGCACACCCAGCCCCGTCGTATCGCCGCCCGGACCGTGGCGGAGCGGGTCGCTGAGGAGATGGACACCCCGCTCGGCGAGGCCGTCGGCTGGAAGGTCCGTTTCACCGACCAGGTGAACCAGGAGTCGACCTTCATCAAGCTGATGACGGACGGCATCCTGCTCGCCGAGATCCAGACCGACCGCGAACTGCGCGCCTACGACACGATCATCATCGACGAGGCGCACGAGCGGTCCCTCAACATCGACTTCCTGCTCGGCTATCTGGCCCAACTGCTGCCCAAGCGCCCGGACTTGAAGGTCGTCATCACCTCGGCGACGATCGACCCGGAGCGTTTCTCGCGGCACTTCGGCGACGCCCCGATCATCGAGGTGAGCGGCCGGACGTATCCGGTCGAGGTGCGCTACCGCCCGCTCCTCGAAGACGACTCCGAGGACTCCGACCGCGACCAGATCACCGCGATCTGTGACGCCGTGGAGGAGCTTCAGGGCGAGGGCAAGGGTGACATCCTGGTCTTTCTCTCCGGGGAGAGAGAGATCCGCGACACCGCCGACGCGCTGGTGAAGAAGAACTACCGGTTCACGGAAGTCCTGCCCCTCTACGCCCGGCTCTCGCACGCCGAGCAGCATCGCGTGTTCCAGCAGCACACGGGCCGAAGGATCGTTCTGGCGACCAACGTCGCCGAGACGTCCCTCACCGTCCCCGGCATCAAGTACGTCATCGACCCGGGCTTCGCCCGGATCAGCCGCTACAGCCACCGTACGAAGGTCCAGCGGCTGCCCATCGAGGCGGTCAGCCAGGCAAGTGCCAATCAGCGCAAGGGGCGTTGCGGCCGTACGTCGGACGGCATCTGCATCCGGCTCTACTCCGAGGACGACTTCCTCGCCCGCCCGGAGTTCACGGATGCCGAGATCCTCCGGACGAACCTCGCCTCCGTCATCCTCCAGATGACCGCGGCCGGCCTCGGCGAGATCGAGAAGTTCCCGTTCATCGATCCGCCGGACCACCGCAACATCCGCGACGGTGTCCAACTCCTCCAGGAACTGGGCGCGTTGGACCCGGGCGAGAAGGACCCGCGCAAGCGCCTGACGCAGACGGGCCGCAAGCTGGCCCAGCTGCCCGTGGACCCGCGGCTCGCCCGTATGGTCCTGGAGGCCGACAAGAACGGCTGTGTCCGCGAGGTCATGGTGATCGCCGCCGCGCTCTCCATCCAGGACCCGCGTGAGCGCCCCGCCGAGAAGCAGACCCAGGCCGACCAGCAGCACGCCCGTTTCCGGGACGAGACGAGCGACTTCCTCGCGTTCCTGAACATGTGGCGGTACATCCGCGAGCAGCAGAAGGAACGCGGTTCGTCGGCCTTCCGGCGGATGTGCAAGCAGGAGTACCTGAACTTCCTCCGCATCCGTGAGTGGCAGGACATCTACAGCCAACTCCGCACGGTGGCCAAGCAGATGGGCATCCACTTCAACGAGGAGGACGCGGCCGAGCAGAGCGTCCACGTCTCCCTCCTCGCGGGACTGCTGTCGCACATCGGCATGAAGGACGTGAAGGACGGCGCGAAGAACGAGTATCTGGGCGCCCGCAGCGCCAAGTTCGCGATCTTCCCGGGTTCGGCCCTCTTCAAGAAGACCCCGCGTTTCGTCATGTCGGCGGAGCTGGTGGAGACTTCGCGCCTCTGGGCCCGCGTCAACGCCAAGATCGAGCCCGAGTGGGTCGAGCCGCTGGCCGGCCATCTCCTCAAGCGGACGTACAGCGAACCGCACTGGGAGAAGGACCAGGCGGCGGTGATGGCCTTCGAGAAGGTCACGCTCTACGGCGTCCCGATCGTCGCGCAGCGCAAGGTGAACTACGGCCGCATCGACCCGGAGGCGAGTCGCGAACTCTTCATCCGCAACGCGCTGGTCGAGGGCGACTGGCGCACGCACCACAAGTTCTTCGCGGACAACCGCAAACTCCTCACCGAGGTCGAGGAGTTGGAGCATCGCGCCCGCCGCCGGGACATCCTGGTCGACGACGAGACGCTCTACGACTTCTACGACCAGCGGGTCCCCGAACACGTCGTGTCCGGCGCCCACTTCGACTCCTGGTGGAAGCACAAGCGCCACGAGGAGCCCGAACTCCTGGACTTCGAGCGCTCGATGCTCATCAACGAGCGTGCGGGCGACATCAGCAAGGACGACTATCCGGACTCGTGGCGGCAGGGGCCGCTGAAGTTCCGGGTGACGTACCAGTTCGAGCCGGGCGCGGACGCGGACGGTGTCACGGTCCACATCCCGCTGCACGTCCTCAACCAGGTCACGGACGAGGGCTTCGACTGGCAGATCCCGGGCCTGCGGGAGGAGGTCGTGACGGAGCTGATCCGTTCCCTCCCGAAGCCGATCCGCCGCAACTACGTACCGGCACCGAACTTCGCCCAACGCTTCCTCAGCCAGGCGGTCCCCCTCCAGGAACCCCTCACCACCACCATGGCCCGCGAGTTGAAGCGGATGGTCGGAGTCCCCTTCACGGCCGACGACTTCGACTGGTCCAAGGTCCCGGACCACCTCCTCATCACCTTCCGGATCGTCGACGAGCGGCGCCGGAAGATCGCCGAGGACAAGAACCTGGAGGCGCTGAAGCTCCGGCTGAAGCCGAAGGCGCGGCAGGCGATCTCGCAGGCGGCCGCGGCGACGGCGGAGCGTGAGGGCGGGGAGTCCCTGGAGCGGAAGGGCCTGACCGACTGGTCGATCGGCACGTTGTCGCGCGTCTTCGAGACCCGCCGGGCGGGCCAGCCGGTGAAGGCGTATCCGGCCCTGCTCGACGACGGCGACACCGTCTCCGTACGGCTCTTCGACACGGAGGCCGAGCAGGCCGAGGCGATGTGGAAGGGGACGCGGCGGCTGATCGTCCGCAACATCCCGGTCAATCCTGCGAAGTTCGCTTCCGAAAAGCTGACCAACGCGCAGAAGCTCGCCCTGTCCGCGAATCCGCACGGTTCGATCCAGGCGCTGTTCGACGACTGCGCGCTGGCGGCGGCCGACAAGCTCATCGGTGACTTCGGCGGGCCGGCCTGGGACGAGGAGTCGTACCGGAAGCTGTACGAGAGGGTGCGCGCGGAGATCGTCGACACGACGGTGCGCGCCGTGAGCCAGGTCCAGCAGGTGCTGGCCGCCTGGCAGGCCTGTGAGCGCCGCCTGAAGGCGGCGAACAGCCCGGCCCTCCTCCCGAACCTCGCGGACGTACGGGCGCAGCTGGACGCCCTCGTGAAGCCCGGGTTCGTCACGGCAGCCGGGATACGTCGCCTGCCCGACCTGATGCGCTACCTGGTGGCCGCCGACCGTCGTCTCCAGCAGATGCCGACCGGGGTCCAGCGGGACACGACCCGCATGGAGAAGGTCCACGAGATGCAGGACGAGTACGCGTGGCTCCTGGAACAACTCCCGCAGGGCCGCCCGGTCCCCTCCTCGGTCCGTGACATCCGCTGGATGATCGAGGAACTCCGGGTGAGTTATTTCGCGCACGCGCTGGGCACGGCGTACCCGGTCTCCGACAAGCGGATCGTGAAGGCGATCGACGCCGCCGCGCCGTAACGGCACCTGCACACAGGGTGAGTTCGACCAGGCGGGCCCCCCTCCTGTACAGTCTCGTCTCGCAGCACAACGCACCATCAAGTGCCGCGAAACCAGGTCCTGTGGAGCAGCTTGGAGTGCTCGCCACCCTGTCAAGGTGGAGGCCGCGGGTTCAAATCCCGTCAGGACCGCAGTGAAGCAAACAGAGCCCGGGTCTTCGGACCCGGGCTTTCGTGTGTTCCGATGCCCTCGCGGCCGCTACGGCACCCTTGACGCCCCCACATCCGCCAGGTACCCAGAAACCAGGCCCCGTTCCCGCAGGGTCACTGGAGGTGGCGCATGGCGGCTTCGGGCAGGCGTGAGACGCGGGCCCTGCTCCGTGCGCATCTGTCGGCCGCCAGCTCCTACCGCCATGTGACCCGGCACTGTCCGATCTGCCACCGGCTGCTGCGGCTGGTCCTGGATTCACCTCCGTCACCGGAGCCCCAGGACGCTGCACCGGACCAACTCCCCTAGCGCACATAGGCCGTAGGCAACAAGCCATCCGGCATGTGACGGGTGTCACCGCATAAGTTTTTGAAACGGTGGAACTTAAGACTCACCTACAACTGGTCAATTTAATATGTGCAATTGCACCCCTGTGAGCGATGGTCCACAGGAGATCCGACAGGCCTCCCCAGACTCCGACAAGGTCCCTCACAGGACCCCTCCCGAGGCGCGCACGGACCCACGACCAGCCCCACCACCAGCCCGCGACCAGGCACAAAAAAGATCGCGCTGGACCCGGCGGAGTCCAGCGCGATCTACGACGCACCCTGTGTTCAGATGTCTAAGAGCGTTGGGCGTGGGCCCTGTTGGGGCAGAACCCGCGTCGCTTGGAGCTGTGCTGTCGGGCGCTTGACCGGTTGGGGGACCAGCCGTTTCGCCCTTATTCAGTTGGTCAGGCTTCGCTGCGCTGCTGCGGAATGCCCGCGAGCAGTGCACGGACCTCCGCCTCGCGGTAACGGCGGTGTCCGCCGAGCGTGCGAATCGAAGTGAGCTTGCCGGCCTTCGCCCACCGCGTGACCGTCTTGGGGTCCACACGGAACATCGTGGCGACCTCAGCCGGGGTCAGCAGCGGCTCGGCATCAGGGGTGCGAGCGGTCATGAGCGGCCTCCTCGGGAGAACCGAACCTTCTCGGTTCTTTCCTCTAAATTCTGCACCTTGACCCGCGTTGCCCGAAATGGCGTGTGCGGGTCGAGTCGGTTATAGGACGAACGGCATGTCCTCGGCACTACAACTACACCATCTGTCCAACCGCTACGGCCAAACCGACGGAATTGCCATCCCAGGTGTCCATCAGCGACGGAAGCCGATGGACCATGCCATAACGGACAGTCACACCACTGTGACGATCAGTCACAGGGTGATCAGGAGTCATCGAGACCCCCCAAAGCACTCAATGCTGAGATTCCGCCCACAACGGGACGGACAGAGTCCTCCCCGGACTCCTTGTCCTATTTTGGCATGAGGGCGGGCAAGGGGCGCAAGGGATCCGCACGTGCGATCCGTCACCCTTGACATCAATCGTCCGGATCGGGACCTACGTCCCGTGTTGACGAACCGTAAGAATCCTATGCGCACTTGTTCGAAGTTGTCAGCCTCGAAGATCCTCGCGTCAGTTGGCCGAACGCCGGTCCCGGACCGACCGCCACCGCTCCACGAGCCGCCCGTACGCCTCGCCCGCCGCCGCCCCGTCCCCGGTCCGCAGCGCCTCGATGCCCTCGGCCACGTCCGCCGCCGAGTGGTCGTCCTCCAGCTCGCCGGCCGGCAGGACGTGCACGAGACCGCCGTAGTCCAGTTCCACCAGCGAACGCGGATGGAACTCCTCCAGCCAGCGCCCCACGTCCACCAGACCGTCGATCAGCGGCCCGTCGTCGATCGCGTCCTTCAGGGTCCGCAGCGCCCGCGCCGTGCGCCGCCGCGCCTGCACCATCGGCGTCCGGTAGCGCAGCATCGGCGGATCGTCCCCGGAGGCCTTGTCGTAGCGGCGCTCCTCGTCCCCGACGAGCACGAACCAGTTCAGCGGCACCTGCCAGGTCGCCGTCCGGATCCACGGCCGCGCGTCCGGGTTGCGGGTCAGCCAGCGCTCGTAGTCCTGGGTGGCCTGATGCCGTACGAGCGGCGGCAGTACGGCGTCCAGGACCGACGGCGGAAGTTCCTCCGCGAGGTCTCCCAGTGCCTGCCAGCCGCGCAGCCGGGTGCGCCAGGGGCAGACGCAGACCACGCCGTCGACCTCCACCACGAAGGCGTCGGCGCTCTCGTGCACCGGCACCGCGACCGGCGGGATGGGCAGCAAGTCGGCCAGCGCGCGGCGGAGTTCGTCCTGGTACGACGGACGGTCGGGCCGGCGGGCGTAGCGCGCCCAGTGGCCGCGCTCCGGCTCCGGGAAAGCGGCCAGCGGCTCGTAGACCCGCAGATAGGTCGCGTACGGGACGATCACCGAGGACACCTTCTTGGGCACGCCTGCTCCCTCCCCCGCCCGCCGTCAGGAAAACCTTCGGAACCCGCTCACGAACGGGCGGGAAAACTATGCAAATCGTCGCACGGACACACCCCTTCGGTAGGTGATCCTGAACACTGCACCGATGGCGGTCACACGCAGGCCCTACGCTCGTGCCACGGCACCCGCCACCCTTACGGGGGCCTGTCTCCAACCGCCGCCACTTACCCAGGAGTCACCACAGTGACCGACGTAGACAACGGCGTCCTGCACACCCTGTTCCACTCGGACCAGGGCGGTCATGAGCAAGTCGTGCTCTGCCAGGACCGGGCCAGCGGCCTCAAGGCCGTCATCGCCATCCACAACACCGCGCTGGGCCCCGCACTGGGCGGCACGCGCTTCTACCCCTACGCGAGCGAGGCCGACGCCGTCGCCGACGCGCTCAACCTCGCCCGCGGGATGTCGTACAAGAACGCCATGGCCGGCCTGGACCACGGCGGCGGGAAGGCCGTGATCATCGGCGACCCGGAGCGCGACAAGACCGAGGAACTGCTGCTCGCCTACGGCCGGTTCGTGGCCTCGCTGGGCGGGCGCTACGTCACCGCGTGCGATGTCGGCACGTATGTCGCCGACATGGACGTCGTCGCGCGCGAGTGCCGCTGGACGACCGGCCGCTCGCCGGAGAACGGCGGCGCGGGCGACTCCTCCGTGCTGACCGCCTTCGGCGTCTTCCAGGGCATGCGGGCCAGCGCGCAGCACCTGTGGGGCGACCCGTCGCTGCGCGGCCGTACGGTCGGCATCGCGGGCGTCGGCAAGGTCGGGCACCACCTGGTGGAGCACCTGCGGGACGAGGGCGCCGAGATCGTCATCACCGATGTGCGCGAGGAGTCCGTACGGCGGATCCTCGACAAGCACCCGACCGGTGTGCGGGCCGTCGCGGACACCGGGGCGCTGATCCGGGTCGAGGGGCTCGACGTCTACGCGCCCTGCGCGCTCGGCGGTGCCCTGGACGACGAGACCGTGCCGGTGCTGACCGCCAAGGTGGTGTGCGGCGCGGCCAACAACCAGTTGGCGCACCCGGGCGTCGAGAAGGACCTCGCGGACCGCGGGATCCTCTACGCGCCGGACTACGTGGTGAACGCCGGCGGGGTGATCCAGGTCGCCGACGAACTGCACGGGTTCGACTTCGAGCGGTGCAGGGCGAAGGCCGCGAAGATCTTCGACACCACGCTGGCAATATTCGCACGTGCGAAGGACGACGGTATTCCGCCGGCCGCGGCGGCCGACCGGATCGCCGAGCAGCGGATGCACGAGGCAGCCGCGCGGAACAGGTGAGGCGGTACCCGCCGGCGAAGACTTGGAGAGAACTCTCACGTTCGTCGGCGGGTCGCCTGCCAAGAAGTGGTTAAAATCGCGGTTGACCAGCGAGGACAGGGCACCTCGCGGGTCTTGTGGCCCGGCACGTGCTGCGGGCGACGTACCGTATGGGCGCGGGCTCAGGTACCGTGGAAGCCCTACGGACCGGTCTCTCCACGGAGAGTCCGTTCCAGATCATGAACGCGTGTCAAGACTCTGAGGCCACCGAGCCTCGTATCCGAGGGGGTCGAGCCATGGGGCGCGGCCGGGCAAAGGCCAAGCAGACGAAGGTCGCCCGCCAGCTGAAGTACAGCAGCGGCGGGACTGACCTCTCGCGTCTGGCCAATGAGCTGGGCGCTTCGACTTCGAGCCAGCCGCCGAATGGCGAGCCGTTCGAGGACGACGACGAGGAAGAAGACGACCCGTACGCTCAGTACGCGGATCTCTATAACGACGACGACGAGGACGAGGACGACGAGTCCGGTCCTACGCCGCAACGTCGTGGCGCTTGACACAGCAGCGTCCCTCGCGGTTTCCGCATAGCCGGAACAGCTGCACCTCACCCGGTCCGGGGCAACACCGCCGGACCGGGTTTTGTGCTGCCGTCGATCAGCTCAGACCGCGTAGTCGCCGACCATGGCCGCGCCCGTCGCGTGGTCGCCGCGCTCGGTGATCTCGCCGGCGACCCAGGCCTCGACCCCGCGGTCGGCCAGGGTCTCCAGAGCCACGTCCGCGGACTCCTCCGGGACGATCGCGATCATGCCCACGCCCATGTTCAGGGTCTTCTCCAGCTCCAGGCGCTCGACCCGGCCGGTCTTCCCGACGAGGTCGAAGACCGGCGCCGGGGTCCAGGTGGAGCGGTCCACGATGGCGTGCAGGCCGTCCGGGACGACCCGGGCGAGGTTGGCGGCCAGTCCGCCGCCGGTGACGTGCGAGAAGGCGTGCACGTCGGTCGTGCGGGTCAGTGCGAGGCAGTCCAGCGAGTAGATCTTCGTGGGCACGAGGAGTTCCTCGCCGAGCGTGCGGCCGAGTTCGTCGATCCGCGCCTCCAGGTCCAGGCCGGCCTGGTCGAGCAGCACATGCCGGACGAGCGAGTACCCGTTCGAGTGAAGTCCGGAGGCGGCCATGGCGATGACCGCGTCACCCGTGCGGATGCGATCCGCGCCGAGCAGCCGGTCGGCCTCCACGACGCCCGTACCGGCGCCCGCGACGTCGAAGTCGTCCGGGCCCAGCAGACCCGGGTGTTCGGCGGTCTCGCCGCCGACCAGGGCGCAGCCGGCCAGCACACAGCCCTCGGCGATGCCCTTGACGATGGCCGCGACACGCTCGGGGTGCACCTTGCCGACGCAGATGTAGTCGGTCATGAAGAGCGGCTCGGCGCCGCACACCACGATGTCGTCCATGACCATCGCGACCAGGTCGTGGCCGATCGTGTCGTAGACGCCCAAGCGGCGGGCGATGTCGACCTTCGTGCCGACTCCGTCCGTGGCGGAGGCGAGCAGGGGGCGCTCGAACCGCTTGAGGGCGGAGGCGTCGAAGAGCCCGGCGAAGCCGCCGAGGCCGCCGAGGACCTCGGGGCGCTGGGTCTTCTTCACCCACTCCTTCATGAGTTCTACGGCGCGGTCGCCGGCGTCGATGTCGACACCGGCAGCCGCGTAGGAAGCACCGGAAGCGGGACTCTCAGACATTGCCTGGGATCTTTCGGGTTGGCGGTACGGGGCTTACGGGCGACGGATCGCGTCGGCCGCGGCCGTGGCGGCCGGACCGGCCGCCAGCTCGGTCTCCAGGAGCTGCTTGCCGAGCAGCTCGGGGTCCGGCAGGTCCATCGGGTACTCGCCGTCGAAGCAGGCGCGGCACAGGTTCGGCTTGGCGATGGTGGTCGCCTCGATCATGCCGTCGAGCGAGATGTACGACAGGGAGTCGGCGCCGAGCGAGGTGCCGATCTCGTCGATGGTCATGCCGTTGGCGATGAGTTCCGCGCGGGTGGCGAAGTCGATGCCGAAGAAGCAGGGCCACTTCACGGGCGGCGAGGAGATCCGGATGTGGACCTCGGCGGCCCCGGCCTCGCGGAGCATGCGCACCAGCGCCCGCTGGGTGTTGCCGCGCACGATCGAGTCGTCGACGACGACCAGGCGCTTGCCCTTGATGACTTCCTTCAGCGGGTTCAGCTTCAGGCGGATGCCGAGCTGCCGGATGGTCTGCGAGGGCTGGATGAACGTACGGCCGACATAGGCGTTCTTCACCAGACCGGCGCCGAACGGGATGCCCGAGGCCTCCGCGTAGCCGATCGCGGCCGGGGTGCCGGACTCCGGAGTCGCTATGACCAGATCGGCCTCGACCGGAGCTTCTTTCGCGAGTTTCCGGCCCATCTCCACCCGGGAGAGGTACACGTTCCGCCCGGCGATGTCGGTGTCGGGGCGGGCCAGATAGACGTACTCGAAGACACAGCCCTTGGGCTTCGCTTCCGCGAATCGGGAGGTGCGCAGGCCGTTCTCGTCGATGGCGACGAACTCGCCCGGCTCGATCTCGCGGACGTAGGCGGCGCCGCAGATGTCGAGGGCCGCGGACTCGGAGGCGACGACCCAGCCGCGCTCGAGCCGGCCGAGGACCATCGGGCGGATGCCCTGGGGGTCGCGGGCCGCGTAGAGGGTGTGCTCGTCCATGAAGACGAGCGAGAAGGCGCCCTGGACCTGCGGGAGGATCTGGTGGGCCGCCTCCTCGATGGTCAGCGGCTTGCCGTCCGGGTCCTCCTGGGCGGCGAGCAGGGCCGTGAGGAGGTCGGTGTCGTTGGTCGCGGCCACGCGCGGGGTGCGGCCGCCCTCCTTCTTGGGGAGGTCGGCGACCATCTCCGCGAGCTGGGCGGTGTTGACCAGGTTGCCGTTGTGGCCGAGCGCGATCGAACCGTGCGCGGTGGCGCGGAACGTCGGCTGGGCGTTCTCCCAGGTGGAGGCCCCGGTGGTCGAGTAGCGGGCGTGACCGACCGCGATATGACCCTGGAGCGAACCGAGCGAGGTCTCGTCGAAGACCTGCGAAACGAGGCCCATGTCCTTGAAGACGAGGATCTGGGAGCCGTTGCTGACCGCGATTCCCGCGGATTCCTGGCCTCGATGCTGGAGGGCGTAGAGCCCGAAGTAAGTGAGCTTGGCGACCTCTTCACCGGGAGCCCAGACTCCGAAGACGCCACAAGCGTCCTGGGGTCCTTTCTCGCCGGGGAGCAGATCATGACTGAGTCGACCGTCACCACGTGGCACGGCACCGAGTGTAGGCGAGATCGACCACTGGTCCGAATGCGGGATACACGCCTGCAATGGATCACTCACCGACGGCACCGCTCTCACCAGCGAAAACACGGAAAGCGGCGCTACGACGACCCCGCCGCCCGCCCTACGAGGTGAGCGGTCGCACATCCCGCCGCGCCCCGACCGGCCCCGAACCGGCCTCAGGACATGATCGGCAACAGCCCTCCGAGGTCGGCCCGCTCCCCACTGGCCCTCACCTTCGCCTCCTCCACGGCGTCCTTCCACGACGTCCGTCCGGTCGCGAGCCGGATCCAGGTCAGGGGGTCGGTCTCCACGACGTTGGGCGGGGTGCCGCGGGTGTGCCGGGGCCCTTCGACGCACTGCACGACGGCGTACGGCGGGATCCGCACCTCCGTCGAACCGCCGGGCGCCTTCACGGCCAGCGCGTCGGCCAGCAGCCGGGTGCAGGCGGCGAGGGCCTGGCGGTCGTAGGGGATGTCGAGGCCGGGGACGGCGGCGTTCAGGTCGTCGGTGTGGACGACGAGTTCGACGGTGCGGGTGACGAGGTAGTCGGCCAGGGGCATTGCGCCCGCGTTGGTTTCGAGCAGCCGGGTGCCGGGGTGGGCGTCGAGGTGCCCGACGAGGGTCTGCTCGATGTCGGCGAGGTAGGCGCCGAGGTCCGGGTGCTGTTCGGCGAGCGTCCGCGTGAAGTCGGCGATGGCGGAGGAGCTGGCCGCGGTGGCGAAGGGCCAGTCGAGGACCACGGCGTCCTGCGCCGCCGGGGCCGGCCGGTCCAGGGCGCGGTGCACGGCGGTCACCGCCATCCCGATGTGCGCGACCAGCTCGCGCACGGTCCAGTCCCCCAGCCGGGTCGGCAGCGCGAGCTGCTCGGGGCCGAGGCCCGCCACCGCCTCCCGTACGTTCCCGAACTGGGCGAGCACCGCGGTGCGGGTCTTCGCCGGGTCATAGGTGCGGGCGCGCTTCTTGGCCGTGGGCATGACGGGGAGCCTAACCCCTGCCGCGAGGGCTTCTCATGGTGTTCTGCGGGCGTAGGCGCCTAGTCCGTCTTCCACCAACGCGAAGGCTTGGGCGGCTCGTTCGGGTGCCTCGGCGACGATTGTGTCGACCTGCTCGCCGTCGTCGATCCGGCGCCAGTGCTCCTCGATCAGGGCATTGCGCGCGGCACTGATCATGGCCGCCGCGATCGTGGCGAGCATCAGGTCGCCGGTCTCCTCGGCCAGGTGCGCGGCCAGGTCCCGGGTGCCCTTCTGGGCGGCCAGGAAAACACGGTCCCGCAGGACCGGGGTCCCCAGGACGAGTTCGCGCAGTTGGCGGACGAACACCTCGTTGGCCAGGCCGACCGACGGGTCGCGCACCTCGACGTACTCCAGGAACTGACGTCGTACGGCGTCCACCGCGGACTCGCCGGACCGGCGCTCGCGCACCGCGCGGGCCGCGTCGCCGAAGTGGTCCTCCATCGGCCGGAAGACCAGGTCCTCCTTGGTGCCGAAGTAGTTGAAGACGGTCATCTTGGAGACGTCGGCGGCGTCCGCGATCTCCTGCACGGACACGTTGTCGAATCCGCGCTCGACGAAGAGGGCGATCGCGGTCCGGACGATCCGCCTGGCCGTCTCGATCTTCTTCCGTTCGCGCAGGCCCATCACTTCGGTCACGCACTCACTGTACCAAGACGAAATTTAATCCCGGATGAAATATTGACTCAGTACATTAACTCGCCTCATGGTGATGCCATGACCGAGACCCAGCGAAAAATCGGCTTCGTCGTCTGCCTCGTCACGATCGTGCTGGCCCTGCTCGACATGCAGATCGTGTCCGCGGCCACCGTCCCGATCGTCCGGGACCTCGACCCCGCGCACGGCATCGACAAGATCCCGTGGCTGGTCAGCGCCTACGCGCTCGCGTCGGCGGCGATGCTCCCGCTCTACGGCAAGCTCTGTGACGTACACGGTCCCAAGCGGGTCTTCACCGCGGCGATCGCCACCTTCCTGCTCGGCTCGGCGCTGTGCGGAGCCGCGCGGTCGATGGACCAGCTCATCGCGGCGCGGGCCGTCCAGGGCCTGGGCGGGGGCGGCCTGATGAGCATCACGATGGTGGTGATCGCCCACCTCAAGGGACCGGACGAGGTGGACTCCGGCAGGGGCGCCAACGCCGGCGGCCTGGTCGCGGGCGGCGCGATGGCGATCGGCCCGTGGATCGGCGGTCTGCTCGCCGACCATGCGAACTGGCGGTGGATCTTCTACGTCAACCTGCCGGTGGGGTTGGCGGTGCTGGTGACGGCCTCCCTGGCGCTGAAGCTCCCCGAGCAGCATGTCCGACGCCCCCTGGACTACCTGGGCGCGGGGTTGGCGGCCCTGTTCTCCAGCGCGCTGCTGCTGATGACGGACTGGGGCGGCAAGAGGTACGGGTGGGCCTCGCCGGAGATCGTGGGCTTGGGCTTCGCCACGGCTGTGACGCTCGCCCTCTTCCTGTGGCGTCAACTCCGGGCCCCCGAACCGGTGTTGCCGCTCTCCCTGTTCAAGGTCCGCGAACTGCGGCTGGGCTTCGCGGTGCAGGCGATTCTCGGCGGCGCGATGATGTGCGCGATCTACTACGTCCTGATCTATCTGCAGGTCGCGCGAGGCATCGCCAGTTCCTCGGCGGGCCTCTTCCTGGTGCCGCTGGCGGTGGGACTGGGCGCGGCGGGTCTGCTCACCGGGCCGCTGGGCGCGCGGGGCTGGTCGGCCCGTACGTTCACGCTCAGCGGTACGACGACGACGGCACTCGCGTTCGCCCTGCTGGCCACGACGACCGGTCCCGACACCTCCCTGTGGCTGATCCGGGCCGAACTGCTGCTGGCGGGCGCGGGGTTCGGACAGCTCGTCGGCCAGCTGATCCTGCTGGTCCAGGACTCCGCACCACGCCACCAGCTGGGCGTGGCCACGACCTCGATCCGCTTCTTCCAGACCCTCGGCAACGCCCTGGGCACGGCGGCGTTCGGCACGGTACTGGCCCGTCTCTACGCCGAGAACGGGGCCGGTGGGGACATCGCGGGGCTGGCTCGTCTGACGGGTTCGGCGCGCGTCGGCGGCGTCCAAGCCTTCGTGGACGCGACGCAGGTGGTGTTCTGGGGCGGGGCCGGATTGATGGGCGTGGCCGCGGTGTTGGCCTGGCGGTTGCCCAAGTCCGGAGCGGAGAGCGGCAGTTCGGTCACCGGGGGCGAGTCGGCGGCAGGGCGTCGTATCGGCGGTCTGTCGGGGATGTCGGCGGTGCGTCGGCGAGCTGTCGGCGCCGCGTTGAAACCTGACGGGGATCCCGCCGGACAGCCGTCCGGCAGGCCCGTCGCACGCAAGGAATCGTCATGACCACGCATGTCACGATCATCGGTGCCGGACTCGGCGGACTGACTCTCGCCCGCGTCCTGCACGTCAACGGCATCCCGGCCACCGTCTACGAAGCCGAGGCCTCACCGACGTCCCGCCTCCAGGGCGGGATGCTCGACATCCACGAACACAACGGCCAACTCGCCCTGAAAGCGGCCGCCTTGGTGGACGAGTTCCGCGCCGTCGTCCTGGAGGGCCGTCAGGCGACCCGCGTGCTCGACCGGGACGGAACCGTCCTGATGGAGGAGCCCGACGACGGTACGGGTGGGCGACCCGAGGTGCAGCGCGGCGAGTTGCGGCAGATTCTGCTCGACTCGCTCCCGGCCGGCACCGTGCGGTGGGGACACAAGGCCACCCACACCCGCACCCTCGACGACGGCCGCCACGAAGTCGCCTTCGCCGACGGCGGCACCGTCATCACGAACCTCCTCGTCGGCGCGGACGGCGCCTGGTCACGCGTCCGGCCCCTGCTGTCCGACGCCACCCCCGAGTACTTCGGCCGGTCGTTCGTCGAGACCTATCTGTACGACAGCGAGACCCGGCACCCGACCGCCGCGAAGACCGTCGGTGGCGGCTCGCTGTTCGTGTTCGCCCCGGACACAGGAGCGAGCGGGAAGTGGATCGCGGCGCACAGGGAGAAGGGCGAAACGCTGCACGCCTACGTGATGCTGGCCAAGCCGCAGGAGTGGTTCGCCGCCATCGACTTCACCGACGCCGCCGTGGCCACCGCACGGATCGTCGCCGAGTTCGACGGCTGGGCCCCCCACATCACCGCCCTGATCACCGACAGCGACACCGCCCCGGTCGTACGCCCCCTCAACTCACTGCCGATCGGGCACCGTTGGGACCGGGTGCCGGGAGTGACCCTCCTGGGCGACGCCGCCCACCTCTCGCCGCCGGACGGCGAGGGCGCCAACCTGGCCATGCAGGACGGTGCCGAACTCGCCCTGGCCATCGCCGCGCATCCCGACGACATCGAGGCCGCGCTCACCTCGTACGAGGAAGCACTGTTCCCCCGTAGCGCCGCGGCGGCGACCGCGGCGGTGGCCACCAACGAAGCGATCGGCCAACAGTTGATCGACGCCTCCGGCAGGGACGAGCGGACCGTGTAAAAAGCCTCAGGTCTTGGACGGCTGGAACGTCGCCGCCGCCGGGAACTTCAGGCCGGTGCAGTCGCGGCGGGCGGCGACATCCCTGACGTACGCCTTGAACAGGGCCTGGAGCCGCTCCTGGACGACCTTGCTGTACGGATAGTCGACGCTCAGCGTGTGGACGGCCGGCTGTCCGGCGCAGGTGGAGGAGGCCCACCACACGTTGTCGTCACGGTCGTAGCCCGCCGTGCCGGGGCTCAAGGCCACCTGCTCCCTGCCGAAGTGGTCCGTCGCGACCTCGCGTGCCTCGTCGCCGAAGTACGACTCGGTCCGCAGCCAGAACGGCGCGACCCGGAGCACGTCGTCGAGGCTGTCGGCGCCGACCTCGTCCTTGCCGAGTCCCGGCCACATCCCGCGCACCTCCTTGTCGCTCACCCCGAGCAGACAGCTCTCCTCCTGCGCGTGGGCGGCGGGGGTGGCCAGGGCGCGGTCGGGGAAACGCCAGCGGCCCTTCGCCCCGACATATCCGGCGTACCAGCCGCACGTTCCGCCGGCCGACTTCGCATTCACCAACGTCGCACTGGGCGTGGGCAGTTCGGCCGGAAGCGCGGGCGGCGTGGCCTTGCAGCCCAGCTTCTTCGCCGCCCGTACGGCCGCGGTGCGGGCCAGCCCCGCAAGCGCTCTGCGGTCGGCGTCCGTGACCGGGGCGTCCTCGAAGTACTTGGCCACGGTCATCGTGTTGACGGACGTCATCCGGCCCGAGCCGTCGGCACACTCAGCCTTCACCACGGCCGCGTTGCCGTAGTACACACCGAGCCGCCCGTCACCGATCGGGTATGCCGCGGTCTGCCCCGCCTCCCGTGTGATGTCGGCCTTCGCCGGCCTGCCCAGTATCCCGAACGGGTCGTCCCACCCGCTCACCAACTGCGCGAAGTCGTCGCTCGGGTTCGCCCAGACGGAGAGCAGGAAGTGGCCGTGCGTGGAGCCCGGCTTCCCAACCCGGTAGATCTGACACTGCGCGGACGTCGAGGCGGTACCGAGGTCGCCGATCGAGTCGTCGTCCCCGCTGCCCGCCCGCGCCCTCGTCGTACCGCCGTTGAGGTCCAGCACCTGGTCGGGGTCGACGAGCCCGGCGCGAGCCTTCGCGATCCGGTCCCGGCTGGCGGACCGGTCGAACTGGTCCCTCGCCTCCAGCCACAGCCCCCAGCCGCCCGCACCGACCCCGAACACCGCTGCCACAGCCACGAGTTGGTTGAAGGCATTGCGCCGACGGCTGCCCCGGTCCGGAGTCAGCCAGCGGGAGCGCGGAAAGGGCACCCGGGCACGCTCGGAGGACTCAGCCGTGTTTTCACTGTGCAAGCTCACGCGCACCTCCGGGCGCCGCCGAACTCGCTTGTCCCTACCGATACTTCCACGTTCCCGCTCCCCCGTTCCACGCCCACGAACCGCCGAAGTCAGCACGAGCGAAGGCCCTGCCCGGATCCCGGACAGGGCCTTCGCCTGCGTTCCTACGACGACCTACGCCAGCAGGGCCGGGATCGTCCCCTCGTGCGCCTCGCGCAGCTCCGCCAGGGAGAGCGCGAACTCGCCCTGGACGTCCACCGATTCACCGTCGACGACACCGATGCGCGTGACCGGCAGGCCCCGTGCGCCGCACATGTCGTTGAAGCGGAGCTCCTCCGAGCGCGGAACCGCGACGACCGCGCGGCCCGCCGACTCCGAGAAGAGGAAGGTGAACGCGTCGAGGCCGTCCGGGACGATCAGACGCGCGCCCTTCCCGCCGAGCAGCGCCGACTCCACGACCGCCTGGATCAGACCGCCGTCGGACAGGTCGTGCGCCGAGTCGATCATGCCGTCGCGGGAGGCGGAGATGAGGATCTCGGCCAGCAGCCGCTCCCGCTCCAGGTCGACCTTCGGGGGCAGTCCGCCGAGGTGGTCGTGGACGACCTGCGACCAGGCCGAGCCGCCGAACTCCTCGCGGGTGTCGCCGAGCAGGTAGAGGAGCTGGCCCTCTTCCTGGAAGGCGACCGGGGTGCGGCGCGCGACATCGTCGATCACACCCAACACCGCTACCACCGGGGTCGGGTGGATGGCGACGTCGCCCGTCTGGTTGTAGAGCGAGACGTTGCCGCCCGTCACCGGGGTGCCCAACTGCTGGCAGGCGTCGGCCAGTCCACGGATCGCCTCCGCGAACTGCCACATCACCGCCGGGTCCTCGGGCGAACCGAAGTTCAGGCAGTCGGAGACCGCGAGGGGCTTCGCGCCCGTGGTCGCCACGTTGCGGTAGGCCTCCGAGAGCGCCAACTGCGCGCCCGCGTACGGGTCCAGCTTCGCGTACCGGCCGTTGCCGTCCGTCGCGATGGCGACCCCGAGGCCGGTCTCCTCGTCGATGCGGATCATGCCCGAGTCCTCGGGCTGCGCCAGCACCGTGTTGCCCTGCACGAAGTGGTCGTACTGGGACGTGATCCACTTCTTCGACGCCTGGTTCGGTGACGACACCAGCGCCAGGACCTGAGCCTTCAGTTCCTCCGAAGTCCCGGGCCGGGCAAGCTTGTTGGCGTCGTCCGCCTGGAGCGCGTCCTGCCAGGACGGGCGGGCGTACGGGCGCTCGTAGACCGGGCCGTCGTGCGCGACCGTGCGCGGGTCGACGTCCACGATCTTGCCGCCGTGCCAGAAGATTTCGAGGCGGTCGCCGTCGGTCACCTCACCGATGACGGTGGCGATGACGTCCCACTTCTCGCAGATCTCCAGGAAGCGGTCGACCTTCGACGGCTCGACGACAGCGCACATGCGCTCCTGCGACTCGCTCATGAGGATCTCCTCGGGCGAGAGCGTGGAGTCACGGAGGGGTACGTCGTCCAGGGTGACCGTCATGCCGCCGGAGCCGTTGGACGCCAACTCGCTGGTGGCGCACGACAGTCCGGCCGCGCCGAGGTCCTGGATGCCGACGACCAGCTTCTCCTTGAAGGCCTCCAGGGTGCACTCGATGAGGAGCTTCTCCTGGAAGGGGTCGCCGACCTGGACGGCCGGACGCTTCGAGGGCTTGGCGTCGTCGAAGGTCTCGGAGGCGAGGATCGACGCGCCGCCGATGCCGTCGCCGCCCGTGCGGGCGCCGTAGAGGATGACCTTGTTGCCCGCGCCGGAGGCCTTCGCGAGGTGGATGTCCTCGTGCCGCATGACGCCGATGGCACCGGCGTTGACCAGCGGGTTGCCCTGGTAGCAGGCGTCGAAGACGACCTCGCCGCCGATGTTCGGCAGGCCCAGGCAGTTGCCGTAGCCGCCGATGCCCGCGACGACGCCCGGGAGGACGCGCTTGGTGTCCGGGTGGTCCGCCGCACCGAAGCGCAGGGGGTCCACCACGGCGACCGGGCGGGCGCCCATCGCGATGATGTCGCGGACGATGCCGCCGACGCCGGTGGCCGCGCCCTGGTAGGGCTCGACGTAGGAGGGGTGGTTGTGGGACTCCACCTTGAAGGTGACCGCGTAGCCCTGGCCGACGTCGACTACGCCCGCGTTCTCGCCGATGCCGACGAGCAGCGCGTCGGACTGGGGGGCCTTCTCGCCGAACTGGCGGAGGTGGACCTTGGAGGACTTGTACGAGCAGTGCTCGGACCACATGACGGAGTACATGGCGAGCTCGGCGCCGGTGGGCCGGCGGCCGAGGATCTCCACGACCCGCTCGTACTCGTCCTTCTTCAGGCCGAGTTCGGCCCAGGGCAGCTCGACGTCGGGGGTCTCGGCCGCGTGCTCGACCGTGTCCAGAGGCGTCCGGCTCATGCGTTGACCAGCTTCTTGAGGATCGAGGTGAAGAAGGGAAGGCCGTCGGTGCGGCCGGACCCGATCAGCGGCTCGACCGCGTGCTCGGGGTGCGGCATGAGGCCCACGACGTTCCCGGCGGCGTTCGTGATGCCGGCGATGTCGCGCAGCGAGCCGTTCGGGTTCACGTCCAGGTAGCGGAAGACGACCCGGCCCTCCGCCTCCAGCTCGTCGAGCGTGTGCTCGTCGGCGACGTAGCGGCCGTCCATGTTCTTCAGCGGGATGTGGATCTCCTGGCCCGCGGTGTAGTCACCGGTCCAGGACGTGTCCGCGTTCTCCACCCGCAGATTCTGGTCACGGCAGATGAAGTGCAGGTGGTTGTTGCCGAGCATCGCGCCGGGGAGGAGGTGGGCCTCGGTGAGGATCTGGAAGCCGTTGCAGATACCGAGGACGGGGAGTCCCGACTTCGCCTGCTCGATGACCGTCTCCATCACCGGCGAGAAGCGGGAGATGGCACCCGCGCGCAGATAGTCGCCGTAGGAAAAACCGCCCGGGAGGACTACCGCGTCCACCTGGTGGAGGTTCTTGTCCTTGTGCCAGAGAGCGACCGGTTCGGCGCCGGCGAGGCGGATCGCGCGCTGGGTGTCCCGGTCGTCGAGGCTGCCCGGGAAAGTGACGACGCCAATACGAGCGGTCACTTCGCGGCCTCCGCGACTTCCTCCACCTTGACGGTGAAGTCCTCGATCACGGTGTTGGCGAGGAAGGATTCCGCAAGATCGTGGATGCGGGCGAGCGCGGCCTCGTCGACCGGGCCGTCAACTTCCAGTTCGAATCGCTTTCCCTGACGTACGTCGGAGATGCCTTCGAAACCCAGGCGCGGCAGCGCACGCTGGACCGCCTGGCCCTGGGGGTCGAGGATCTCCGGCTTGAGCATGACGTCGACTACGACGCGTGCCACTGGCACTCCCGGTGTTGTGGTGCTGAGCGTGTTCCTGCGGGTCTTCGACAGGTGTCTTCAGACTACCCGCACAAAATTTCTACGCGGGTAGAGTTGTAGGAATCTACGTGAGGACCGTCACGATCCGGCATCGGGTGGGGGTCTTCACGAAAAGTTCAGGGAAAGATCCCGGATCGATCCCGGTTCGCTATTGCGCGGAGACACGCGGGAAGATTTAGTCGGGCTTCACATTGCATTGCCGGGCACTGTACAAATGAATTGGCAATAGCCGATACTTTGCCCATTAACAGGCGGACAGTCGACATCTCCGCACCTCCGTGGCGTCTCCGTGCGTCCTCGCGGATAGTGCGGTTTCAGGTGTCGCACGAAGGGACCGATATTCGTGGCGCAGAAGGTCGTGGTCACTCTCTTTGACGACATCGACGGCTCGGAAGCGGCGGAGACGATCGCCTTCGGACTCGACGGCAAGTCGTACGAGATCGACCTGAATCAAGCCAATGCCAAGAAACTGCGTAAGGCGCTCGCGCCGTACGTGGACGCAGGTCGCAAGCGGTCGAGGTCGGGCAAGGCCTACCGCCAGACCGAGGTGGCCCCCGACCCGGCGGCCGTCCGGGCATGGGCACAGGCGAACAAGATGGACGTACCGGCCCGCGGACGCATCCCCAAGAAGGTCTACGAGGCGTTCGCCGCCGCGCAGTAGCCGGGCCGCGCGGTTCCCCCGACGACCGGTCACCGGGCCCTCGGGGGAACCGACTTGCGCAGCACCCCTCCTGGTCAGCTAGAGTTCGGAGCACGCCGAGGGGCGAGGCCGAAAGGCCCAGCTCACGGAGTACATGCGGGTGTAGTTCAGTAGCAGAACATCCCCCTTCCAGGGGGAAGGCGCAGTGTGCAATTCCTGTCACCCGCTCTGCATCACCGTCCGGACCACTCTGGTGGATCGGGTAGGCTGGTGCTCGCGCCGATCGGTGAGAGCCGGTCGGAGGCAATGCGGACGTAGCTCAGTTGGTAGAGCGCAACCTTGCCAAGGTTGAGGTCGCCAGTTCGAACCTGGTCGTCCGCTCGGGAACAAGACCCCGGTCCACTGGACCGGGGTCTTTTCGTGCGCCCGTGTGCTTCGACGCCCGTCTGACATTTGTCATGCCGAGTGATGACACCGCGCACTGCTGCCGCGCCCCCGCCGCCGGGACGCTGGAGCCATGGACACCAACGAACACGAACACGTGATTGAGGTCACCGACCTACGCCGTGTGTACGGGGGCGGGTTCGAGGCTGTGCGGGGGATCACATTCTCCGTCCGGCGCGGAGAGGTCTTCGCGCTGCTCGGCACCAACGGCGCCGGCAAGACCTCGACCGTCGAGGTGCTGGAGGGGCTCGCGGCGCCGTCCGGCGGCCGGGTGCGCGTCCTCGGCCACGATCCCCACACCGAGCGGGCCACCGTACGGCCGCGTACCGGCGTGATGCTCCAGGAGGGCGGCTTCCCGTCCGAGCTGACCGTCGCCGAGACCGCGCGGATGTGGGCCGGCTGCACGAGCGGAGCGCGGCCGGTGCCGGAGGCGCTCGCGCTGGTCGGGCTGGAGCGGCGGGCCACCGTACGGGTGAAGCAGTTGTCCGGGGGTGAGCGGCGGCGGCTCGATCTCGCGCTCGCGCTGCTCGGGGAGCCCGAGGTGCTGTTCCTCGACGAACCGACCACCGGGCTCGATGCCGAAGGGCGCCGGGACACCTGGGAGTTGGTGCGGGCGCTGCGCGACGGCGGGACGACCGTGCTGCTGACCACGCACTACCTGGAGGAGGCCGAGGGGCTCGCCGACCGGCTGGCGATCATGAGCGAGGGGCGGATCGCGGTCACCGGCACTCCGGCCGAGGTGACGGCGGGGCGGCCCTCTCGGATCTCCTTCGAACTGCCCGCCGGGTACTTCGTGGGGGACCTGCCGCCGCTCGCCGAGCTGGGGGTCGTCGGGCACGAGGTGGACGGGAGGGTCGTACGGCTGCGGACGCACGAGCTGCAGCGGGCGGCGACCGGGGTGTTGGTGTGGGCCGAGCGGGCGGGCATCGAGCTGCGGCGGCTGGAGATGCGGTCGGCCTCGCTGGAGGAGGCGTTCCTGGGGATCGCGCGGGAGCAGGAGGTGGCCGTATGAACGCCGTGGCTACTACTCCGGCGGGGCGGATGCGGGCGCTGGGGCGCGCCGAGCTGAGTCTGCTCGGGCGGAACCGGAACGCGGTGGTCACGGCGCTGTTCGTGCCGCTGGCGCTGCCGTTCAGTGTGCGGCCCGCGGTCGACCAGATGGATCTGAAGGGGGAGGGTCTGTCGGTCGGCTCGGTGATGCTGACCGCCGCGATCGGTTTCTCGCTGCTCTTCGCCGTGTACTCCTCCCTCGTCAGCGCCTTCGTCGCGCGCCGCGAGGAACTCGTCCTCAAGCGGCTGCGCACCGGGGAGCTCGGCGACTCCGAGATCCTCGCCGGCACCGCGCTGCCGGCCGTGTGCCTCGGGTTCGTGCAGTCCGTGCTGCTGGCCGCGGCCTGTGTGCTGCTGCTCGACGCCGGGGCCCCCAAGGCGCCCCAACTCGCCTTCCTGGGGCTGCTGTTCGGCCTCGGCCTGTGTGCCGCGCTGGCGGCCCTCACGGCGAGCGTGACCAGGACGGCGGAGAGCGCGCAGGTGACCGCGCTGCCGGTGGTGCTGGTGTCCATGATGGGATCCGGGATCATCGTCCCGCTCCAGCTGCTGTCCGACCGGGTCGCGGACGTCTGCCGGTTCCTCCCGCTCTCCCCCGCGATCCGGCTGATCAGCGGCGGCTGGAGCGGCGACCTGTCCGGCTACGACGCCCTGGGCGCCGTCCTGACCGCGCTGGCCTGGACCGTCCTCGCGGTGTTTGCTGTACGGCGGTGGTTCCGCTGGGAACCGCGGCGCTGACGTACGGAGAGCACCGGATCATGCGGACATCTGGCAGCACGCGCGGCTCCGGCGGCTGGTGGGGGCGGAAGACCACGCCCGCGAAGGTCGAGACGTACACCCGGTGGTCCTTCCACTTCTTCGCCGCGGTCGAGGTCACGGCCGTCGGGCTGCCGCTGTTCGCGCAGGTCGGGGTGGGTGTCGCGGGCTGGATGTTGGTGCTGGTGACCGTGCACGCGCTGCTCTGCTCCGCGACCGCCTCCCGGGCGCTCGACTGGACCCGCGGCCGGCGGTCACAGCCCGTACGGCTGCTCTGGTTCCTCGGGGCGGTGACCGCGCTGATCGCCGTCGTCGCGCTCGTCCTCGGGGAGCGGAGTCCCGACGACAACAAGGTGCAGGCCGCCGCGACCACGCTCCTGGTGGGCGTGCTGAGTTTCGGCACCGGCACACTGACGCTCGGGGTCCGCGGCCTGCGACAGGTCCTCGCGGTGGTCGCGGGCGTGGTGGGCGGAGCGCCGGTCCTCCAGCTCGCGCTGGGGGTGGCCGCCCCTGCCGCGCTCGTCACCGCGTTCATCGTCCTCGTCGCGGCAGGTGGTCTCGCCTTCACCGCCGTCTTCTCCGTCTGGCTCCTCGACGCCGTCTACGAGCTCGACGAGGCCCGCGAGACCCGGGCCCGGCTCGCCGTCGCCGAGGAACGGCTGCGGTTCGGGCGCGACCTGCACGACGTGATGGGCCGCAACCTGTCGGTGATCGCGCTGAAGAGCGAACTGGCCGTGCAGCTGGCACGGCGCGGGCGGCCCGAGGCCGTGGAGCAGATGATCGAGGTGCAGCGGATCGCGCGGGAGTCGCAACGGGAGGTGCGGGATGTCGTACGGGGTTATCGCGAGGCCGCGCTCGACGTCGAACTGACCGGCGCGCAGGGCGTGTTGACCGCCGCGGGCATCGAGTGCGAGGTGACCGGGGAGGCGGCGGGGCTGCCGGCGGAGGTGCAGTCGGCGCTCGGCTGGGTGGTCCGCGAGGCGACGACCAACGTCCTGCGGCACGGCAACGCGGGGCGCTGCGCGGTCGCGGTCCGGGTGGCGGCGGGGAGTGTGGTGCTGACGGTGGAGAACGACGGGGCGAGGACGGTCGACGGGGGTGTCGGAGGCAGTGGTGGCGGGGGTACCGGCTCCGGCGGCGGTGGGGCGGGGCTCGTGGGGCTGCGGGAGAGGCTGAGCGCGGTGGGCGGCGAACTGGAGGCGGGGGCCGTGGACGGCGACCGCTTCCGGGTGATGGCCACCGTGCCGCTGCCCGCGGTGGCGGGAGGTGTCGCATCATGACCGCCGACGTCGTACGGCTGCTGCTCGCCGATGACGAGCATCTGATCCGGGGGGCGCTGGCCGCGCTGCTCGGGCTTGAGGACGATCTGCTGGTGGTCGCGGAGGCGGCGACCGGGCCCGAGGCGCTGGCCATGGCGCGGGCGCACCGGCCCGATGTGGCCGTACTGGATCTGCAGATGCCGGGGGCGGACGGTGTGAAGGTCGCCACATCCCTGCGGGCCGAACTGCCCGGCTGCCAGGTCCTGATCGTGACCGGACACGGTCGGCCCGGGCATCTGAAACGGGCGCTCGCGGCGGGTGTGCGGGGGTTCGTCCCGAAGACGGTGAGCGCGCAGCGGCTCGCGGAGATCATCCGCACGGTGCATGCCGGACAGCGGTACGTCGACCCGGAGTTGGCCGCCGACGCCATCTCCGCCGGGGATTCGCCGCTGACCGCGCGCGAGGCCGAGGTCCTGGAACTGGCCGCGGACGGGGCGCCGGTCGCCGAGATCGCCGAACGGGCCGCGCTGTCCCAGGGGACCGTACGGAACTATCTCTCCTCGGCCGTCTCGAAACTCGGTGCCGAGAACCGTCATACGGCAGTGCGTCTCGCACGCGAGCGAGGTTGGGTATAGTTGCTCTCGCGCCACGGCGCAGCGCGGACGTAGCTCAGTTGGTAGAGCGCAACCTTGCCAAGGTTGAGGTCGCCAGTTCGAACCTGGTCGTCCGCTCGGGAACAAGACCCCGGTCCACTGGACCGGGGTCTTTTCGTGCGGCTAGCTCCAGCTCTGGCCGGTCAGGCGCTCGTACGCCTCGATGTACTTCGCGCGGGTCGCGTCCACGACCTGCTGCGGCAGCGGCGGCGGAGGCTGCTCGCTCCTGCGGTCCCAGCCCGACTCCGGCCCGGTCAGCCAGTCGCGCACGAACTGCTTGTCGTACGACGGCTGCGCGCGGCCCGGCTCCCACTCCTCGGCCGGCCAGAAGCGGGAGGAGTCCGGGGTGAGGACCTCGTCGGCGGCGATCAGGGTCTCGCCGTCGTAGCCGAACTCGAACTTGGTGTCCGCGAGGATGATGCCCCGCTCGCGGGCGATGTCACGGGCGCGGGAGTAGATCGCGAGGGTCGCCTGCCGCAGCTGCGCGGCGGTGTCCGCGCCGACCTGCCGGGCGACCTCCTCGTACGACACGTTCTCGTCGTGCTCCCCTACGGCGGCCTTGGTGGCCGGGGTGAAGATCGGGGCGGGGAGTTCGCTGCCGTCGACCAGGCCCTCGGGGAGGGCGAGACCGCACACCGTGCGGGAGGCGTCGTACTCCAGCAGGCCGGAGCCGGTGAGGTAGCCGCGGGCCACGCACTCCACCGGGACCATGCGGAGGGACTTGCAGATCAGGGTGCGGCCGGCCCAGTCGGCGGGGGCGCCGGGCGGGAGTTCGGTGCCCAGGACGTGGTTGGGGATCAGGTCGGCGAGCTGGTCGAACCACCAGAGGGAGAGCTGGGTGAGGACGCGGCCCTTGTCCGGGATCTCGGTGGGCAGTACCCAGTCGAACGCGGAGATGCGGTCGCTGGCGACCATCACGAGCTCGCCCGCCTCGTTCTGGTACAGCTCCCGCACCTTGCCGGTGTGGAGGTGCGTCAGGCCCGGGACCTGGAGCGGCTCGGGCTTTTCTACGAATCCGGACACGGGTTCCTCCAGTGGGTCTGTCCAACTGGCTCGATTGTCCCGTATGCGCGGACGCCTCCGGGCAGGGGGTGCGCCGACCTCGTACGTACGGGTCAGTCGTGCTTGCAGATGCGGTCCAGGAGGTTGGCGGTGGCGCGCTGGACGCGGGCGTCCACATGGCCGGGGCGGTCCAGGGCCGGTGACCAGGCGAAGGTGCCGGAGGCGAAGACGAGGGAACCGGACGGCGCGCGGTAGAGGGAGGTCTCCTGGTGGCGGAGGACGCCCTCGTTGTCCGCGTACGGGGAGTGGGCGAGCAGGATGCGCTCCTCGTGCGGGGGGAGCTGGGTGCGCGGGAAGTACCGGTCGGCCTCGCCCGCGACCAGGTCCTCGATCCCCTCGCCCTCGGCGGTGCCGGTCGCCTCCCACAGCCAGTGGTCGGCGTTGCGCACGATCAGCGGGTGCGGCTCGGGGACCCGGCCCGCGTACTGGATGCCCACCAACTGCTGCTCGGGGCGGTCGACTTCGCGCCACAGCACCGGGCGGCCCGGGCCCCGGCGCTTGCGGCAGGTGAGCAGCCGGTCGGGGACACCGGACGGGGAGGGGGCCAACTCCACCTGCCAGTACATCGTGTTGGCGGAGAGGAAGACGAGTGAGGTGCCGTGCTCGCGGGCCAGCTCGACGGTGCGGCGCATGGGGGTCGACCAGTACTCGTCGTGGCCCGGGAAGACCAGCCCCCGGTAGCGGGTGGGGTCGACATGGCCCGCGTGCAGATCGCGGTGGTCGGCGTAGGCGAGGTCGTAGCCGTAGCGCTCGGCCCAGCGGATGAAGTCGTAGGCGTGGCCCACGTGCAGGGGCAGGCCCGCGCCCGCGTACGGGCGGTCGAAGGAGACCGTCGTCGCGGCCTCGGACTCGCCGAGCAGCCGGCCGTCGTCGTCCCAGGCGTGGTAGAGGCTCGCGCCGGTGTGGCCGTCCTCCGGGTAGAGGTTGTACGCCTGCCAGGTGATGTCCGGCAGGAGGAGGAGCAGGTCGGCGGGGTGGTTGTCGCGGACCGTGAAGGGGATGTGGGAGCGGTAGCCGTCGGCCGTGGTGAGGACGGCGACATAGGCGCCGATGCTCCAGTAGCTCGGGATCTGCAGCCGCCAGGACAGCCACCAGTGGTGGCAGGAGACCGTGCGGTCGGCGGTGAGCGGCGGGGGCTGGACGATGCCCGAGAGGCGGGGGCTGGTGGTGATCTTGGCGGCGCCGTCACCGCCGTAGTGGCCGATGCGGTAGATGTCGACGCCGAACTCCTGGGGCGGGTCGACGGTGACATGGAAGTCGAGGGCCTCGCCGGGTGCGACCGCGCTCGCGTTGGTGAACCCTTTGATCTGGCGGCGCACGTCGTCGGCCGAGCGCGGGCCGCCGCCGGACGCGGAGGCGCGCGGGGCGGGGACCTTGGGGGTGTTCCTGCCGGGGGCGTGCGCCGGGGTCTGGGCGGGCGTCGGGTCCACGTACCAGGGGACCACGTGACCGGTGTCGTCGAAGTAGGTCTCGCTGCCGCGGAGCCAGGGGACGGGGCCCTGTCCGAAGGGGTCCGTCACGGCGTGCGCCAGCGCTCCCGACTCCCAGCGGCGGATCTGCTCCGACCCCATGTCGCTCCCCTCCCTCGTGCCCCCGTGCCGGCTCTTCGCCCGACTGTCGTATGCCGCATGCCTTTGCCGGATACCGGACGACGTACGGGATCGGCCCCAGCACATCACATTAAGCACTCACTCTGTCACTGGTCGTTGCGAATTGACCAAAAGTGGAGCTCTGGGTTCCGATACGCGTGAGGGGTGGCGGGGCGCGAGCTCAGACGAGACGTACCGGCTTCTCCGGGCGTATGCCCAGGTCGATGAGCCAGGCCCGCAGCGGGGCCGGGTCGCCGTCCTCCACGAGGCTGAGAACCCTCGGGGCGAGGTCGGCCGCTCTCACGCCGTTGACGAGCAGGGTGGGGCCGTCGAGCCAGTCGAGGCCGGGAGTCGCGCCGGCCGTGTCCATCGCGGCGCAGCACACCATCGCCATGACGTGATCGGCGAGCAACTCCCGTCCGCTGCGCGGCGGTTGGAGCGGGAAGAGGGGCAGCGAGCCGTCGTCCCAGAGCGCGGAGTCGGGCCCCTGCCCGGGCGGGGCCGAACCGGTCGCCGGGGTCGCCGCCTCCTCCCGCGCCAACTCCGCGGTGAGCCCGGCGGCGAGGGCCGCGCTGTGCGGCGAGCAGCTTTCGCCGAGCTCTTCGTCGTCGTCCGCGCCCATTGCCTTGTAGTGCTCAGGGGGATGGGGGGCGGTGTCCGGTTCCGTGGGTGGAGTGGTGGCGGGGGTGGGGGCGGCGGCGGTCGGCCCGGTCGCGTGCCGCTCGGCGTCCGTATCGGTGTCCGCGCCGGTGCCCGCGTCCGCGTCCGCCGCCGCGTGGTCGTCGGGCTCGGCGTACCGTCCCGCCACCGCCGGGTCCGCCAGATGGTCCACCACTCGGGCCAGGGTCGGGGCGTCGTGGTGCGGGGTGACGGGGTCGGGGGAACGGCGGACGCCGAGGGTGTCCAGGACCCGGTGGAGGCGGGCCGCGTCGGTGCGCCAGGTGCGGTCGACCACCTCCTCCGGGTACTCCTGCCAGTCCACCGGCGCCCAGTCGGGACCGGCCTCGGCCGGGCCGCCGTGGAAGAGGCGGGCGGCGAGGAGCGAGGTCGCCTCGTCGATCGTGCCGGGCTCTTCGAGCAGGTCGCAGGCGGGGCGCTCGCCGAGCCGGGAGGCGAAGCCCTCGGCCAGCCGGTCGCGGCGGGACAGCTCGGTGAGCGCCGCGACGACGCCCGCGTCCAGCCGGGACGGCCAGCGGCCCATCCGCCACGCGGGCAGCGCGACCCTGGTCAGCAGCCGGTCCCAGCCCGCGTACGCCAGCCCGACCTGCTCCTGGGCGACGATCCGCAGTCCGTAATCCACAGCCTGTGCACGCTCGGCGGCAGCGGCGGCCACGCCCCGCTCCATCTCGGCCGCGTGCCCCCGGCAACTGCGCAGCAGCAGCCGGGCCACCCAGCCGACACCCGCGAGCACCGAGCGGAACACGGGACCACGGGGTGCCGAGGCCACGGCCACCGCCGCGTCCAAGCCCCGTACGAAACGGCGGGCCGCGGCTATGTCCGGGTGCGCTGAGGGTCCCGTGCCCGCGACGACCGGGGCGAGCACCGCGCGCAGCTCGCCGACCCGCATCCACCACAGGAACGGGGAGCCGATGACGAGGACGGGCGAGGCGGCCGTACGACGGGAGCGCGCCGGGGTGAGGCCGCGTACGCCCGTGATCTCGTCGCGGTCCTCCTGCGGGAGCGGGCCGTGGGCCGGGTGGGTGCGGTCCTCCAGCCAGCTGTCGCAGTCCGGGGTGAGGGCTATCGCGGACGGCGCGGGGACGTCGAGGCGGTCGGCCAGGTCGCGCACCATGCGGTACAGGTCGGGGGCCGATTCCTCGGCGATCGCGACCGTGGGACTCACGGCGGGGCGGGAGCGCGCGACGACCAGGGCGATCGCGCCGGCCGCCAGCAGCACGAGGACCGCGGCCACGCCCATGATCCAGCGGGCGAGGTCCCAGCCCCGGCCCACGAGATGGCCGGTGGAACCGCCCGCGAGCAGGATCACCGCGACGGCGGCGGGCAACAGAGCGACGGCCACCGCTCGGCTGCGGATCCGCAGCACGGCCAAGGCCCGGGAACGCGCCGCCTGCGCGCCCGCCTCCACACCCATACCGGTCACGACCGGACCTCACCCCCTCCGTGCTGTCCCGCTCTGCTGGCGTTGCTCACTCCCCCACTGTGGCACCCGCCACTGACATCGCAATGCCGGTGGGCCAAGTGCCGGAACGCTTGCGCCGCACCATAGTTGGGGCCCCGGCCCCCGTCAGCCGGATGGGGCATCGGTCACTCGATGGAATGGCTCAGGGGAAAGGTGGACGACGGAGGGCAAGGATCAGGCCCCGAATCCTGAGACGGGATCGGGGCCTGCGGGGTTCATCGGCGCACGGGAGCGCTTGGCGTCACTCGCCCGCCGCCGCCTTCGCCGCGATGTCCGTGCGGTGCTGGGAGCCGTCGAGACGGATCCGGGCCACGGCCGCGTACGCGCGCTCGCGGGCCTGCGTGAGGTCGGTGCCGGTCGCGGTGACGGAGAGAACGCGGCCGCCCGCGCTGACGACGTCGTCGCCGTCGTACCTGGTACCGGCGTGCAGCACGAAGGCGTGCGGGGCGTCCTGCGCGGCCACCTCGTCGAGGCCGGTGATCGGGTCGCCGGTGCGCGGGGTGTCGGGGTAGTTGTGCGAGGCGATGACGACGGTGACCGCCGCGTCCTCGCTCCAGCGCAGGGGGGCCAGGTCTTCGAGGGTGCCGTCCGCCGCGGCGAGCAGGACTCCGGCCAGCGGGGTCTTCAGACGGGCCAGGACCACCTGGGTCTCCGGGTCGCCGAAGCGGGCGTTGAACTCAATGACCCGCACACCGCGCGAGGTGATCGCGAGACCGGCGTAGAGGAGGCCGGAGAAGGGGGTGCCGCGGCGCCGCAGCTCGTCGACGGTCGGCTGGAGGACGGTCTGCATGACCTCGTCCACCAGCTTCGGGTCCGCCCACGGCAGCGGGGAGTACGCGCCCATGCCGCCGGTGTTCGGGCCCTCGTCGCCGTCGAGCGCGCGCTTGAAGTCCTGCGCGGGCTGTAGCGGGACGACGGTCACGCCGTCGGTGATCGCGAAGAGCGACACCTCGGGCCCGTCGAGGAACTCCTCGATGACGACGCGCTCGCAGGCGGCTGCGTGGGCCTTCGCCGCTTCGAGGTCGTCGGTGACGACGACTCCCTTGCCTGCGGCCAGTCCGTCGTCCTTGACGACGTACGGCGCACCGAAGGCGTCGAGAGCCTCCGCGACCTCTTCCGGGGTCGTACAGACATAGGAGCGGGAGGTCGGGACACCGGCCGCCGCCATCACTTCCTTGGCGAAGGCCTTGGAGCCCTCCAGCTGCGCGGCCTCCCCGGAGGGACCGAAGACCGGGATGCCGGCCTCGCGCACGGCGTCGGCGACCCCCGCGACAAGGGGTGCCTCCGGACCGACCACGACCAGCTCGGCACCGAGCTCCGTGGCCAACGCGGCCACGGCGGCGCCGTTGAGGGCGTCGACCGGGTGCAGCTCGGCGACCTCGGCGATGCCGGCGTTGCCCGGGGCGCAGTGCAGCGCGGTGACGTCGGGGTCGAGGGACAGAGAACGGCACAGGGCGTGTTCGCGGGCGCCGGTACCAATGACGAGGACCTTCACGGGGGTCAGCCTAGGACACGGTGGGGGTGGGCTGGGTCGGGGCGGGGGTTGGGCGGGAGTTGAGCGGCGGCGAGCGTGGGGTTGCGGGCGGGCCGGGGGGTGAGTGGCTCGGGTGTATTGCGGGGTGCGGGTGAGTGGGAGCTGGTCGCGCGGTCGCGCAGTTCCTCGCGTCCCTGTGGGCATCGGAGTGGGGCTGGGTGGGGAGGCGCGGTCCGTGCCTGGGCAGGGGCGGGTGCCGCGCGTCGCGGGCGGCGCCCTACTCGTTCGTGAACTCCTCCATCACCGTCGCTCCCAGCTCCCGCACGATCAGTTCGTGGCCGGAGAGGGCCGACTCGTCGAGGTCGGGGTCGTCGTCCTCGGGGGTGTCGTCCTCGGCGGAGACGGTGTGGTGGACGGGGGCCGGGGAGGGGGCGGCGGGGGGTTGGGTCTGGGCGGGCGCCGGTGCCGATTGCGTACCCGTGGGTGGGGGCGCGGAGGTGGGCGTGGGCTGCGGGGATGCCGGGCGGGGGGCGGGCGCGGCGGGGCTGCCGTAGCCACCGGGTGCGGCGCCGTAGCCACCGGCCGCGCCGCCACCGCCGTACGAGCCGCCGCCCGGCTGCGGGGGCGGGGTGCCGCCCGACGGGTCGACGACCGCCTCGATCTTCCACTGGACGTTGAACTGCTCGGCCAGCGCCTGCTTCAGTACGTCCTCGCTGCCGCTGCTGTTGAAGTTGTCCCGGGCGCCCGCGTTGACGAAGCCGATCTGCAGGGTCGTGCCGTCGAAGCCGGTGACCTGCGCGTTCTGGCTGAGCAGGATCCAGGTGAAACGGCGGCGGTTCTTCACCACTTCCAGGATGTTCGGCCAGAGCATGCGGGGGTCGAGGCCGCCGGCCGGGGGTTGAGCGGGGGCCGCGGCCTGCGCCTGGGGTGCGGAGGCCGGTACGGCGGCGGGGGCGGGAGTAGGTG
Organism: Streptomyces sp. NPDC001100; assembly: GCF_053598575.1. Lineage (NCBI taxonomy): Bacteria > Bacillati > Actinomycetota > Actinomycetes > Kitasatosporales > Streptomycetaceae > Streptomyces > Streptomyces sp. NPDC001100. The sequence continues at coordinate 229,956 of NZ_JBSFKO010000007.1, read as the reverse complement.
CGGGTGCGGGTGTGCCGTGGGCGGACGGGGGTTGTCCGCCGCCCGCAGGGGTTGCCGTGGGCCAGCCGCCCGGGCGGCGACCGCTGCCTGCGGCGGTGGCGGTGGGCCAGGCGCCGGGGGCGGGAGCGGCGGCAGGGGCTTGCGCCTGGGGTTGCGGCTGCGGAGGTGCCTGGGGCGGCGGGGCGGGCTGGGAGTAGGCGGCGGGGGCGGGGGTCTGCTCCAGCGGTGGCGCGGGGGCGGGGGCGGGCGCCTGGGCGGCACCGGGTGCCCCTGGGCCTCGTACCGCGGCCCGGGCGGCAGCGGCACCGCCGCCCGGCGGGACGGATGGGGCGCCGCCTCCTCCGTAACCCTGAGCCTGGGCCTGCGTATGAGCCTGGGCCTGGGCTGCCTGGGGATGGCCGCCGTGGACGTCGGGTCCGGGGACGTATCCCATGGCGGGCGCTCCGCCGGCGCCCGCGAAGTTGACGCCTCGTTCGAGCCGGTCGAGGCGGGCCATGACCGACTGCTCGTCGCCATATGCGGCGGGGAGCATCACGCGGGCGCAGATGAGTTCCAGCTGGAGGCGCGGGGAGGTGGCGCCGCGCATCTCGGTCAGGCCGGTGTTGACGAGGTCGGCGGCGCGGCTGAGCTCGGCCGCGCCGAAGGTGCCGGCCTGCGCCTGCATGCGCTCCAGGACGTCGGCCGGGGCGTCGATGAGGCCCTTCTCCAGGGCGTCGGGCACGGCGGCGAGGATCACCAGGTCGCGGAGGCGTTCCAGCAGGTCGGCGACGAAACGGCGGGGGTCGTTGCCCCCCTCCATGACGTGGTCGACGACTTCGAAGGCGGCGGCGCCGTCACCGGTGGCGAAGGCCTCGACCACGGAGTCGAGCAGCGAGGCGTCCGTGTAGCCGAGGAGGGAAGTCGCCATGGCGTAGGTCACACCGTCGGTGCTCGCGCCCGCGAGCAACTGGTCCATGACGGACATGGAGTCACGCACGGAACCGGCGCCCGCGCGCACGACGAGCGGCAGCACGCCCTCCTCGACGGGGATGTTCTCCCGCCCGCACACCTCACCGAGGTAGTCGCGGAGCGTCCCCGGCGGCACGAGCCGGAAGGGATAGTGATGGGTCCGCGACCGGATCGTCCCGATGACCTTCTCGGGCTCGGTGGTCGCGAAGATGAACTTGAGGTGCTCCGGGGGTTCCTCGACGACCTTGAGCAGGGCGTTGAAGCCCGCCGACGTGACCATGTGGGCCTCGTCGATGATGTAGATCTTGTACCGGCTGCTCGCGGGTCCGAAGAACGCCTTCTCGCGCAGCTCACGGGCGTCGTCCACACCACCGTGCGAAGCGGCGTCGATCTCGATGACGTCGATCGACCCGGGCCCGTTGCGCGCGAGGTCTCGGCAGGACAGGCACTCGCCGCAGGGGGTGGGGGTGGGCCCCTTCTCGCAGTTCAGACAACGGGCCAGGATGCGCGCGCTCGTGGTCTTGCCGCAGCCGCGCGGCCCGCTGAACAGGTACGCGTGATTGACCCGGTTGTTCCGCAGCGCCTGCTGCAACGGGTCGGTCACATGCTCCTGCCCGATGACCTCGGCGAACGACTCCGGGCGATAACGGCGGTACAGCGCGAGAGACGACACGCGTACGAGGTTATAGGCGCGCACTGACAACGGGGGCCGACGGGCGAGCTCACGCGGACACGGGAGCGGCAGACACCGGGGCGCCGGGCGCGGCAGGAGGAACTGACACCGGAAACGTAAGCGCCCCCCACGCACCCGCCAGAGCCAACCTACCCTTGCTGCCTTCCGGCCCTGGGGGAGTTCAGTCAGATAGCGCCGCGTGAGGGGCTCCGCACAGGCTACAGGATCTGAGCGGGGGGAACGAGTTCGCGAGCACTCCTCAACGTCTTGTATTGTTTGCCGCGGAGGATTCGCCTAGTGGCCTAGGGCGCACGCTTGGAAAGCGTGTTGGGGGCAACCCCTCACGAGTTCGAATCTCGTATCCTCCGCCAGTGCCTCACCGGGCACGATGTCGAAGGGCCCCACCGTTCGCGGTAGGGCCCTTCGTCGTGCGTGGTTGCAGTTTTGGTTGCAGTTCCTGTGGCGGGCGTAGCCGGAGGACCCGGCAGACGGTCCGCTATCGGCGCCTGGGTATCCCTCGCAACTTCGACCTGGTTTGTCAGTGGTGGGTGGTAAGCCTGTGCTCCTACCGATCGGCTCCTCAGGTGAAGGGTGAACAGCCATGGCGGGGGAGAGCTACGTCGACCACGAGGTCCTCAAGGCATTCGCGAAGAACAAGGTGAACGTGCCGAAGGAGGAGGCAAAGGAGCGCCGCCGCCAGGTGAACTACCTGCGGGAGCGACTGGAGGACTACATCGCCGACCACCCGGACTTCGACCTGGTGAAGCTCCGCGCGTCCGGCAGCACGGCCAAGCACACAGCGATCCGTCGCAGGCGCGGCACAGGGTCTGACGCGGATGTCGCCGCGTACCTGCGCGTCGGTGACCCCGACATCGACGTCTCGACGGTACTGGCCTGGCTGGAGGAGCGCTGCAAAGAGGTCTACGGCAAGACGAAGGTCGCGGAGGACTTCAAACCCTCCGACCACGCGGTCGGCATCACTATGCGGGGCTCCGGCTTGAAGATCGACGTGGTGCCCGTGCTCTACACCGGCGAGTCGGACGACCGGGGCTACCTGGTCACCAGCGGCGGCATCAAGGTACTCACCTCGGTCACGCTGCACCTGCGCTTCATCGAAAAGCGCAAGGGGAAGGCCGGCGACGGCTACCGGGAGCTGATCCGCCTGCTGAAGGCGTGGATCCGCGAGAGCAAGGAGGGCGATCCGCAGCTGCGCTGCAAGTCCTTCCTGATCGAACTCTTGGTCGCGCACCTCTGGGACGTCGGCTGGAACGGAAAGCCGCTGCAGGTCGACGACTATCCGCAGGCGATCGAGCAGGTCCTCTCCTACATCGTCCGTACCGGCCTGAAGACACCGATCGTCTTCACCGACTACTACCCGGCCGACGAGGTGAGCGCGACAACGGACCCTATCCAGGTCTGGGACCCGGTCAACCCGGAAAACAACGTCGCTCGCGGCTACACCGAGTTCGACCGCCAGCGGTTGGTCAATCACGCCAAGACCACCCTCGACACCCTCACGACGGCCGCCTACGCGGCCACGAAGAGTGAGGCGCTCGACCTCTGGCGCGAGCTGTTCGGCCCCACCTTCCCGGGAGAGTGACCATGACCGGCTCGTACTCCAGATCCGCTTCCGGTTCGTTCACGATTACCGATGCCCGCTACGTCGGAGGCAGAGTCGCCGCCGACCTGCGCCTGCTGTACAACCTCTACGGCGAGCCCTCCCTCGAGAGAATCGAGAAGTTCGCCGAGGAGGTCGCCCTGCTCCTGCGCGACGGCTATCTCGACACCGTCGACTACGGCTTCCGCGACACCGCCACCAACGCCTGGAAGTTCCGCCTGCGCTACAAGGCCACGGCCGGCGGCCAGCTCATCGACTCCCGACCGGGCAGCTTCCCGGACCCAGTCGACCTCACCGGCTACACCTTTCACAGCTTCCTGACCTACAGCTCTTCCTTCGCGCTTTTGACCAGCAGCCAGCAGGCCGAGGTCAAGGAGGATCTGCCGATCTCCCGGACGACCGGCACCGCCCCGAGCGCCCTCGCGGGCACCAGCACCACGGGGCACGGCTACGCCCGCAACGGCACTGGCGTCTCACGCGACGTCTACGTCGCCTACTAGTCCAGCGCCATCCGCAGGAGGAACGAGCACGTGACCAGCCAGGACGACCTGTTCCACCCCGTCATCGAGTTGCCCGAGCCCACTCGACGCGCCCGCTACGACCGTCTGGTCGGCCTGGACGAGACGAAGCTGCGCCTACGCAAAGAAGCCGCGCTCCTCGCGGACCCGCGCCGACTTCGGTCCTGGGCCACGCAGTACCACGGCGGCAACGTCGCCGCTCTCGCCCTGTTCGCAGATAGGGCGCCGCTGTTCGTTTTCGCCGGCGACGTCGGCTCCGGAAAGTCCGCACTGGCCGAATCTTTCGGCTGCGACCTCGCCGACTGGCTCGATCTGCCGGTGTACCTGTACCGGCTCAAGCTCGCCACCCGCGGTAGCGGCCTGGTCGGCGAGATGACCTCCCTCATCGGAGACGCCTTTACCCACATGCACGCGGTGGGCAAGCGCGCGTCGGGCTCTGGGGGAGCACGCGCAGTGCAGATTCTCGTCATCGATGAGGCCGACGCCCTGGTGCAGTCCCGCGAGGCCCAGCAGATGCACCACGAGGATCGGGCCGGCGTCGACGCGTTCTTGGCCGGCATCGACAGCTTGGCCGGCGCCGCGCTCCCAGTCGTCATCGTGCTGTGCACCAATCGGGTCGGCGCTCTCGACCCGGCCGTCATGCGCCGCGCCGCGGCCACATTCACCTTCACCCGCCCCGGCGACGAGCAGCGCCACGCGGTCCTCACCCAAGCGCTCGACGGACTCGGCATCCGGCCGGAGACCATCCACAAGGTCGTCGAGCTCACCGGCCCTACCGAGGACCGCCCCGGCTACACCTTCTCCGACCTCACCCAGCGCCTGGTCCCGGCAGCCGTCTTTCGCGCCTTCCCCGACCGACCCGTCATGGACGAGGACCTCCTCGCCATTGCCGAGAATCTGGAGCCCACCCCCGTCTTCACCGAGGAGCGCTGATGGCCCACCTACCCGCCCCCGGCCCCACCAGCGTCCGCACCACCGGCGACTACTACCAATGGCTCGTCGCTTGGGAGGCATGCCTGACCCTCTTGCGCGAGAACGTCGCCCGCTCGCACAACCCCGTCCGTGCTGTCGGCGTCGAGCTCGACGGCGCAGGCAACCTCGACGACGTCGTACTGCTGCGCGACGTTCCACCGAACACCTACAAGCAGGTCAAGTACGCGGTCGACAGCGCCACACCGGTCAACGCGGGATACCTGACCAAGCCCAGCAGCAGCGGCGGCCCGTCGATCCTCAAGAAGATCGCCAGGACGTGGAAGCAGTTGACCGCAGACGGCGGCAGCGTCGAACTGCACTTGGTCACCAACAGGGCGGCCGACCCCGCTGATGATCTGGTGAAGGTCTGCGACGCCCGCACCGGGCTCCTGATGCCGAAGGCAGGTATCGGCGGAGACAAGTCGGATCGCGGCAAGGCCCGTGCCCGGTGGGCCGAGGAAGCAGGTCTGACCGAGGCCGAGCTCCTCGACCTACTGTCGGTTCTGCACTTCGACCTGTCGGTGAACATGGTCAAGTACCAGCAACATCTGCAGCTGTTGATGGCCGTCACGGGTCTACACAACGACCAGCGGGCGTTGGAGGCGGGAGCCGGATGGGTCGCCAAGATGGTCCGCGACGGCCAGCGCGAGCTCACGCTGGCAATGGTCGAGAGCGCCGTCGCCGAGTTGGGCCTGAAGGCCGGCCCCGCTCGGGCCGTCCTGTCGATCGCCACCCTTAAGCCAGACCCGATGGCCCCGGACGCCGACCACGCCATTGATTGGGTCGACCGCTTCGAAAGCGACTCCGAATACACCAAGCGTCGGCCCTTGTCGCCGAATACCTGGGCCCAGCTGCAGGCGGACATTGAGGCCGCGCCCGGACGCCTCCCCGCCGGTACGACCGCCGTCTCTGTCACAGGCAGCATCCGTCTAGCGCCAGCCTTCCTGGTTGGTACCACCTTCCGCATGGTCACCGGGACCGACCTCGCAGCGCTGCAGCGGGGTAGGGCCGGCAGCGAGCTCTGGTCCACCAACGACCCGTTCGAGACCGCCTTGGTCCCGGAAGTCGCTGAGTACGAGATTGGCCAAGGCGAAGAGATCGCTGTCGCCATCGCGGTCGCGACGGAGATCACCAGGGATGTCCTGGAGTACCTGCGCGAGCAGGACCTCCCGGTCGGTAAGCTCATCGTCTTCGCCCCGCCGAGCGGTAAAGCGAACGACGGCTCCGTCCCCGGCAGCACCGCCGCCAACGCCTTGGCAGTGGGCATCCGCGATCATCTCCGCCGCTCCACTCGCCGAGTTCAGCGCATGCACCTCTTCCTCGCCTGCCCGATGGGACTTGCAGTTCTGCTGGGCAACCGATGGAACCGGCTGTGTCAGACCGTCGTTTATGAGGACATCAAGATCGGCGACGGATACGAAGCGGCATTCACCGTGGAGGCATAAGAGGCTCAAGCCCAAGGGCGCCGAACCTCAAAGTTCGGAGGGTTGCGGGCACGCTTCGCAGGGTGCGGGCTCCGACCGTTGGCGGTCGGAGCCCGCATGGCCCACCTGTAACAATGGGATCAGGCCGTGGGTGGCTCGCCGGCCCGGATCCAAAGCAGCCCACTGACCGGGGCCACCGTGTCCTTGAGGAAGCAGTCGGTCAGGTGCTGGTAGCGGCGGCGTATGCGGGCCGACCTGTGGATAACTCTCATGGCCGAGATCCCCCCTAGTAGTGTCAAGACGTGGCCACTCCTCTGTTCCCTGACACCGATCTCCACGGTCTCCCTGCTCTTCCCGCGGAAGCCGTGGAGCACGGCGAGGTCTTCACGCGACGCTGGGTGGTCGACCTGATCCTCGACCTTCTCGGCTACACGGCCGACAAGGATCTCTGCGACGTAAAGCTCGTCGAGCCGGCCTGCGGCTCGGGTGCATTCCTGGTGGCTGTGGCTTCGCGAATCAGTGCCTCCTGCCGTGCACACAATCGACCAATCGCAGACGCGCTCGCGGCGGTTCGTGCTCTGGACCTGCTGGAGCGCAACGTGAAACAAAGTCGTGCGGTCATCGAGAAGCAGCTGGTGGACGAGGGATGGCAGGCCGAGGAAGCTCAGCGGGTGGCAGCAGCATGGGTCGAAGAAGGCGACTACCTACTGCAGTCCGACGCCGATCACCGTGCCGACTACGTGGTGGGCAACCCTCCGTACATTCGCCTTGAAGACGTCCCCGACCATCGGATGGCCGCCTATCGCAGCGCCTGTCCCACGATGGGCGGCCGAGCAGACATTTACGTCGGCTTCTATGAGATCGCGCTGCAAAGCCTCAAGCCCGGAGGCCAGCTGGGCTTCATCTGCGCGGACCGCTGGATGCGGAACCAGTACGGTAGTCGGCTCCGGCAGCTGGTGAAGCGTCGCTTCAGCATGGATCTGGCACTCGTCATGCACGACGTGGACGCCTTCGATGATCAAGTTTCGGCCTATCCGGCGATCACGATCATCTCGAACCGTTCCCAAGGCGAGGCGGTTGCAGCGGACACCACCCGCGCGTTCGGAAGCACCCAGGCCCATGACTTCGCCGACTGGTACACGAAGGGCACGTCGGAGTCGATCACCACCCCGGCCTTCCAGGCCGCGCGTATGCCGCACTGGTTCCCGGACGAGGACTCGTGGCCGGCCGCGTCACCAGCCAGGCTGGCAGTCCTGGAGGAGCTGACCGAACGTTTCCGGCTGCTGGAGGACGACAAGACCGGCACACGCGTCGGCATCGGCATCGCCACCGGCGCCGACAAGGTCTTCCTCACGGACGACGACACCCTCGTCGAACGTGACCGGCTGTTGCCGATGGCCATGGTCCGTGACACCACCAGCGGCACTCTGAACTGGCACGGCACCTACTTGGTCAACCCGTGGACTGCCGAAGGCGACCTCGTAGACCTCACCGCACACCCCCGGCTCTTCAAGTACTTCGAAGAGCACGGTGCCGCCCTGCGTAAGCGCTACATCGCGGCCAAGCAGCCCCAACGCTGGTACAAGACGATCGACAAGGTCGACCACCGCCTGACCGGACGTCCCAAGCTGCTGTTTCCGGACATGAAGCTGACGATCCATCCGGTCCTTGATGAAGGCGGCCTGTACCCTCACCACAACCTGTACTTCATCGTCTCGGACGTCTGGGACATGCGCGTACTCGGTGGTCTGCTGCTGTCCAAGGTCGCGGAAGCGTTCGTGGAGGCGTACGCCGTCAAGATGCGAGGGGGGACCCTCCGGTTCCAGGCGCAGTACCTCCGCAAAATCCGCGTGCCCGACCCCGCAGCAATCAGCGAGAGCGACCGGGTTGCCCTTGCAGAGGCTTTCGACAAGCGCGACGTGAAGGCCGCCACGGAGGCCGCGCTTCGCGTCTACGGACTCGCCGAGCTGCCTGACTAGGGAGGGACGGATCTTGACGGTCACCCGCCAAGACTTCGAAGACGCCATTGCGGCCTACTGGGGTGCGAAACAGCTCCAGAACGAGCAGTCCGCGATCAAAGCCGCGGTGGGCGCCGGCACAGCCGGATCGGTACGCGGTGGCAAGCACTTCGACGTGATCGCGACCCTCTTGGCGAAGTTCTTTCTGGACGCCGGCTTCCCGCCCGAGAGCATCCGCGTCAGCAAGTCCCAGGGCCTGGAGCTGCCGGGCTACTACCGGCCGCAGAAACAGTGGGACCTAGTAGTCGTTCACCAGGGCGTACTCGTCGCGGCCTTCGAGATGAAGGCACTCGGAGGGCCGTCGTACGGCAACAACTACAACAACCGGGTAGAGGAAGCACTCGGCAGCGCGGTGGACCTCCGCCGCGCAGCCCTCGCCGAGCTGTACCCGAAGGAGAAGCCCTGGCTCGGCTACTTCTTCATAATGCAAGACGGCGAAGGTTCTCGGAGGCCGGTCAAGACCGCGAAGGGCGCCCTGCCCTCCGATGAGATCTGGCACAACACCTCGTACCAGGACCGGTTCGGGATCTTCTGCGAGCGCCTCATGGCCGAACAGCTCTACGACGCCGCGTGCTACGTCACGTCCTCGGCCGAGAACCCCAAGCCCATCGAGCTGGTGGAAAGCCTCGACTGGCGGCACTTCTCAGCGGCGATAAACGCCCGTCTCACCTACCTGAAGGACCTTGGCATTCCTGGCTAGGGCATCAGCCTCGGCGATCGGCGGAAACCCGCCTGCTACAGGCAGTCGACTCATGCGTGGAGGGGCCTCGACCGGATCGGTCGAGGCCCCGCTCTGCCGTCCCCCTCAGGACTCGGTTGACATCAGCCCTGTGTATCGCCGTACTTGCCGGGGTTCTTCGCGCGATCCACAGCCTGTGCACAAGCCTCGGCGTAGGCCGTAGAGACAGCGTCCGCGTCCGTGCCTCGCACCTGGGCCTCGACCTCCTGGCCGGGACGGCGGGTGGTGTGCCAGCGGACCGGAAGGTCCGTGTAGAGGTCGGTCTCGAACTCCCAGGCCATCACGGACCATTGGGCATCGTGGCCGATGTTGAGCCGGTCGCCGCCGGACAGGTACACCGCGTGGGCGTGGTGGACGATCCGGCGGTCGGGCATCTTGTCGCGGATGGCCCGCGCGCCGCCGGGGCCCTTGTCCTCCCATTTCTCCCGGTCCCATTCCTCCACCTCTGCCGCGTGGTTGGGATGGTCAGCGCCCCACTGCACGGCCACCACATCCGCGTGCTCGCGCTGCAGGAACGGGACGACGCGTTCGCCGAGTCGGGCGACGTACACCGTCCGGTCCGCCGGAGCGGGTTCTTGACTCGGGCCGGGCACGGGGCCTCCAGAGGTCGATGCCGGCGGGGAGGGCGCCGGTCCCCACAGCAAAGCGCCGACCTTCGCGGCGGTCTGCTGGAGCACCTGGCCGGTGAGGTGCTGGTAGCGGCGGCGCATCCGGGCGGACTTGCCGGGCTCCCAGCCCATGATGCGGTCGACGACCGCCTCGGGGACGCCGAGGATCAGCAGGACGGTCGCGGCGGTGTGGCGGGCGTCGTGGAGTCGGCCCTCGCGGACACCGGCGGCCTTCAGGAGGTCCTTCCACCTGTGGTGGTCGGTGTTGGGGTTGAGCGGCTCGCCGGACGGCGAGGTGAATACGTACCCCTTCTCCACCCACAGGTCACGGGCGAGGGTTCGCTCGCGGTCCTGCTCCTCCTTGTGCCGTCGCAGCAGGGTCAGCAGTTGCTCGGGTACGCCGATCGAACGCTTGCCGGCGCGGGTCTTGGTGTCCTTCGTCTCGCGTCGGGTGTTGATCTTCTGGGGGCAGTAACCGGGCTTGCGGCCGCACTTGTTGCCGCAGCCGTGCTTGTAGCGGGGCCGCAGGCGGCCCCGGCGTACGACGAGCACGCCTTCCTCGAAGTGCACGTCGTCCCATTTCAGGCCGAGGGCTTCGCCCTGGCGCAGGCCGAGCGCGAGTGCGATGACCCAGCGAGCGTGGTTGCGGTGCTTGCCCGCTTCGAGGAGGAGGCGCTGGATCTCCTCAAGGGTGTACGGCTCGACCTCGTCCTCTTCGACCTTGGGGGCCTTGGCGATGGAGGCCGGGTTGGTGGTGAGGTGGCGGCGACGCACGGCCTCGTTGAGTGCCGTGTTGGCGGTGCGGTGCGCCTGGTGGGCGGTGCCCGCGGCGCTGCCGTTCGCCTGCATCTTCTGGTAGAAGCGCTCCAGGTGCTCGGGCTCCAGCTTCTCCAGGCGATGGGCGCCCAGGCCGGGTATGAGGTGGTGGTAGACCGCTACTCGGTAGCCGTCGATGGTGTTCTCACCGACGTTGGGCGCGGCGATGTTCTCCACCCAGTGGATCAGCCAGGTCTCGACCGTCCAGGTCTGGCCGGCCTTGCGCACGCCCGTGGAGTCGCGCTGCTTCTCCAGGTCGCGTACGGCCTTGGTGATCTCGGGGCGGGTCTTGCGGCTGACGTGGCGGCGGTCCGGGCTGCCGTCGTCCTTGACGCCGACACTGACGTAGCCGTGCCAGCGGCCGTCCTTGCCGAGGAAGATGGTGGAGGCACCATTGGGCTGGCGGGACTTCGGGGGCTTGGTCATTCCGCCCCCTTCAAGCCGCGGTGGTGTAGTCCGCCGAATCGGGGCGCCTGGCTAGAAAGTCGTTCAGCGCCTCGGCGGGTATGCGGCGCAGTCGGCCGATCTTCACGGAGGAGATCTCGCCGGAGGAGACGTACTCGTACAGCTTGGTGCGGCCGATGCCGATCCGCCGTGCGGCTTCGGCGACGGTGAGTCCGACGAGGGTGGCATCGCCGTGGGAGGCGTCGCGCTGGTTCATCAGAGCGCGCAGCTCAGTCTCGGAGACGCCGAGGAGCTGGGCGATCTGGGTGATGGGCAGGGCGTTTTCGGGCAAGGAGAAGTCCGTTTCCTGGCAGACGATGGGGCGGCAACCCCGGCCTGGCCGGTTGATCTCGGGATGTGTGCGGTGGTTCCGTGCCTGGGGGTTTGCGGGGCCCAGGTCGGGCTGCGGAGGCGCTACGCGTCGGGAGCGGAGTCCGCGTGCTCAGGGTCGGATTGCGTGCCGGGCGGGGGCCCGTAGATCTCCGCGTTCATCTTCATGAGGCTTTCGGCGATGGCGTTGGAGACCATCGCTTCCGCCTCTTCGCGGATGTCGGGGTGTTCAGCGATGTAGGCGTCGAAGTCGTCACGAGCGCGGGTGAACACGTGCTGGGCGCGCTGGGTCTCCTGGTGGGCGGCGACGACCTTGTCGATGAGTTCCATGGCGCGGCCCTTCGCAGCGAGCTGCGGAGGGCCGGCCAGGTTTCGGAGGTCGACGCCGAAGATCTCGGCGAACCCGATCGCCTCATCGAGATTGATGCGTCGCTTGCGGTTCTCGATTCGCCAGACCGCGGACGGGTTCATTTCGAAGCCGGCCTCGTTCAGGCGGTCGGACAGAGCGGTCGTGCTCCAGCCGCGCCGCTCGCGTTCGAGCTTGATCCGTACAGCGGCGTTCTCCTCGCCGCTGAGCAAGATCCCCTCGGGGGTCTCGTCGTCTGCCATCCACCCCCTCCTTCCTGTCGCAGGGCACCCCTGCGATATGCAGGGAATCAAAACTGTACCACAAGCTCTGCGCTTGGCAGGGGATTAATGCGATACGCATAGACAGTGATCATCGACACGCTCTGCTCTAGGCAGAGATGCATTGCGTTTCGCATATCGTGTGGCATCCTGGTAGTCCTGCCCAGACACCGACCGGAGACCCGACACACAGAAAACCCCTCGGCGCGACACCGAGGGGTTCAAAGCGCAAACCTCTGAAACCGCCATCCCTAGCGATCAACCTGCCTGGCCGGGATTGCCGTCCCATATGGCCCGCAGGAGAGGAGCTTCATGCCACAGGGTACGCCCCTGACCCCGCAGCCGCCATCCCCCACCGTCTCCGCTGACGCCGAGCCGCCGACGGACATGCTCCACGCCCCGTTCAACATCGACGCCGAGCGCGCGGTCTTGGGCGCCTGCATGCACAGCGCCGACGTGATCGACACTGTGCGGCCCGTACTCGGCGACGCCGCCTTCTACCGGCCCGCGCACGAGACCATCTGGCGTGCACTGCTCACCCTGCACCGCGAGGGAAGGCCGACCGATCCGATCGTGCTGGCCGAGCTGCTCCATCAGCAGGGGGACCTGCAGCGTGTCGGTAGCGCCAGCTACCTGCACCAGCTCGCCGGCGCCCTCTACGGCACCGGCAGCGCGGAGCACCATGCGGAGATCATCCGCGAGAAGGCGGAGCTGCGCCGCCTGCTCGCCTCCGCCGTGCGGACCGTCCAGCGCGCCCAGGAACCGGGCGCCGACCCCGAGGCGATACGCAGCGAGGTCGAGGCGGAGATGCGGGCCGAGCGCGAGCGCGCACTCGCCTCGGGTCAGGGACGTCTGAACCGCTTCGCCACCGACGGGTGGTCCTTCGTCACGGAGACCGGCGCAGACGCCGAACCCCTGTGGGGAACCCGCGAGAAGACCGTCTGGGCTCCTGGTGAGAGCCTGATGATCGTCGGCGCTCCTGGGGTCGGCAAGACGACCCTGGCCCATCAGGTGGTCTTCGCCCGCCTGGGCCTGTCGGAGACGGTCCTGGAGATGCCGGTCGCGCCCAGCAGGCGGGTGCTCTACCTGGCCATGGACCGCCCGAAGCAGATCGCCAAGGCCATGGCACGTCGGGTCTTCGACGCCGACGAGAAGATCCTGCGCGAGGGGCTCGTCGTCTGGCAGGGCCCGCTGCCCGCCAGCCTGGACAAGGAGCCCGACCTCCTCGCGGATCTCGCCGCTGCCCACCGGGCCGACACGATCGTGATCGACAGCCTCAAGGACGCGGTGAGCACGATGGTCGACGACAGCCTCGCGGTCGCCTTCCACAACGCCCGCAACCGCGCCCTGCGAGAGGGCGTGGAGATCCTGGAGCTGCACCACCAGCGCAAGGCCACCGCCGACGCCCCGCGTGGCCAGCGCCCCGGCCTGGACCAGGTCTACGGCTCCACCTGGTACGTCTCCGGCGCGGGCAGCGTCCTGTTCGTCACCGGCAAGGCCGGTGACCCCGCCGTCACCCTGCACCACCTCAAGACCCCCACCGGGGAGATCGGCCCTTTGGATGTCACCCACGATCACGTGCGCGGCACCACCACGGTCGACCCCAGCAAGGACCCCGCCGTCCTGCTCCGCAACGCCCCGGGCGGGCTGACCGCCCGCGAGCTGGCAGCCGTCCTGATCGGCGGGGGCGACCCCGACCGCGCCGACGTGGAAAAGGCACGACGCCACCTGGCTCGCCTGGTCGACAGCGGCCTGGCCACCAGGGCCGACGGCGTCGCCGGAGGAGCCGGAGGCGGACAGCAGACCCGCTACTACGCCTCCGCACGCCACCTCACCGCCGTCGGCTGAACCCCCTCTCGGCCCGCGCGAAGCGATCACGCGACCGTACACGCGGCCCTCACGCGGACACCGGGCCGTGAACCGCTCACAGCGCACACGCTGACCGCAAAACCGCAGGTCAAGCGATCACGCGAGCGTCCACGCCGTACACGCGCCCAAGCGATCACGCGCGGGGCCCCCTTTAGAAGGGGGCCCGCGTGAACGCCCCCTCCGTGAACGCCCCTCACTCGCACGCCACAAGCCTCACCGCACCACCCTGGAGCCCGCCCTTGCACTCCCCTGCCCCGAGCCCCCCGGCAGCCATACGCGGCAGCCGCGCCGGCATCGCCCTGCTCCCGCCCGCCACGGCCACCGTGCACTCACACCCGCTAGGGGTCGTCGCGTGAACCGCCTGGGACGCATCACCCTCGTCGTCGGCCTGTTGGCCGTCGTCCTCATGGCCTTCCGGGTCTCGTGGAACGCGCTGTCCGACGTGGCCCGCGCCATCGGCGCCGACTCCACCGCCGCCCTGCTCTACCCGATCGTTGTCGATGGGCTGATGGCCCTCGCACTGATCGCGACACTCGTGCTGACCGGTACCGACCGGACGTTCGCGCTGCGGGTCCTGGCGACCTACACGATCGCCAGCCTCCTGCTGAACTACGTGCACGGCCTCATTCCGGCCCTGCACACCACGTCGATCCAGTGGGGCCGACTGGCCGACTGGGCCCCTGCGAACTGGGCTCTCGTGCTGCTGGCGACCTCACTCCCTGTCGGGTCGATCTACTTCGGGTCGGACCTCGTGGCGAAGGTGCTACACCACAACCCAGAGTCGGCCGACTCTGCCAAAGCAGCCTGTGCCGAGTCGGGGAGTCAGCAAGCTGACGAGCAGGCCGCATGGTCGAGGTCTGACCAGGCCGCATCGGCCCCCGAGCAGCTGACCGAGTCGACCTCCGCGAAGGTCGCCGAGGCGCCCGTGACGAGGCCCACTGTGGCCGACGGGTCGGTTCCCGCTCCCCGACCGCCACAGCCGGCCGCTGCGGCGGAGTCGACCGGAGCCGCCCCACGTCGGGCGACCGGTCGGGTCCCCGCCACCGCCAAGTCGACCGCCGATCGCACCCGCACCGACGCCGAAGTCCTCGACGAGGCCCGACTCCTGACCGCCGGCTGGAGCGACGACCGGCTGAGCGCCGAGCGTCTGCGCAGCGAACTACGGATCGGCCAGAAACGCGCCCGCGCCCTGCGCGACCAACTGCAGGCCGAGCGCACCAGCCAGGCCGAGCCTCTCGACGGACTCGACGAAGCCACCTCGCAGCGGCAGAGGGAGCTCAACGCAGCCCCCGTCGGCACCGCCTGACCCGCCGCAAACGCACCGATCGCCTCACCCCTCCGGATCCCCCGTGCCCCGCGCAGAACAACACAGGGCACGGGGGTCGAGCAGAGCGAAGCACACGGCACCAGCACCCCAACGGAGAACCAATCCATGCACGACCCGCACCACGAAACCCCCGACGCCCAGCAGGCGATAACCACCACCCCAGCCCCAGACAGCACAGCAAGTTGGAGGTTCGGACACTCCCCCGCAGGGGGAGCGCCCGAATCCGACCCCGCCCCGGGGGTGGCGGGGCCCGCACGGCACCAGGGGGCGCCGGACGGGGAGGCTGCGACCGAGTGCGGATCGCAGCCAGGAAAGGCCGGCCGTACACGACGGACCAAGATCAAGGGGAAGGCGCGTCCGCGCGCGAAGAAGCAGCGTCCTGCACAGAGCGTCCGCCTCAGCGATCACGAGCACGCCATCATCCAGGCCGGCGCCGATGCCGTCGGCATGAGTGTGGCCGGCTTCCTCGCCCACTCCGCGCTGGCCGCCGCCCGCGACCAGTCCCGCACCGCCGTCACCATCGCCACCGAACGCGATGTGCTCACGGAGCTGTTCGCCATGCGCCGGCAGCTCGGCTGGGCCGGCAGCAACCTCAACCAGGTGGCCAAGGCGCTCAACTCCGGCGGCGAAGTGCCCTATCTCAAGGAGGTGCTCGCCGACGTCCACCGCGCGGCCAATGCTGCGAAGAAGGCCGTCGACCGGGTCGCCAACCGTCAGGGTCAGGAGGGTGAGGCGGCTTGATCCCCAGCATCCACCGGCAGGGCAGCAGCACCCTCGGCCTGCTCCACTACCTCTACGGCAAGGGCACCCACGAGGAGCACGTCGACCCCCACCTGGTCGCCTCCTTCGACCACCTGGCCCCCGACCCTGGCCGCGACCCCTCGGCCACGAAGAAGGACCTCGCTCACCTCCTCGACCAGCCCCTCCACCTGCTCGACGCAGACCAGCGACCCGAGCAGCACGTGTGGCACTGCTCGGTGCGCGCCGCCCCCGACGACCCGATCCTGACCGACGACCAGTGGGCCGACATCGCCCGCCGGATCGTCGCGGTCACCGGCATCGACCCCGGCGACGGCGCCGGCTGCCGCTGGGCCGCCGTCCGCCACGCCGACGACCACATCCACATCATCGCCACCCTCGTCCGCGAAGACGGCCGCCGCCCCGACCACCACCGCTCCGGCAAACGCGCCCAGGCCGAAGCCCGCCTCATCGAAGCCGACTACGACCTCCATCGTGTTGCCCCCGGCGACGGCACTGCGGCGAAGCGCACCACCAGCGCCGAGCGGCACAAGGCCGATCGCCTGGGCTGGGATCGCGCTGCGCGCGAGGAGCTGCGCGAGACCGTTCGCCGAGCGGTGGCCGGTGCCGCCTCCACGGACGAGTTCCTGGAACGCCTGAAGGACGCCGGGCTTCTCGTACGCACCAAAGTGCTGCCCTCTGGCGACCTGAAGGGCTACACGGTCGCCTTGCCCGGTGACCGCAACGGGGAGAAGGAGCCGATCTTCTACGCCGGTTCCACGCTCGCCCCCGACCTGTCCCTGCCCCGCATCCAGGCGCGCTTCACCACCGACTCCGCCTCACCGGAGACCACCGACAGCCAGCGGCCGGAACGCCCCACCGCGCCCTCGGCACCCGCCGTGGCACGGCGCACCACCGCTCACGCGGCCTGGGCAGCACTGCTCGTCCTCGACCGCAGCGGCGACGATGGCGCGGCTGCCGCCCAGATTTCCGCCACCTGCGAGGTCCTCGACGCTCTCGCCAAGACCTCGGCACCGCACACCCGTGTCGAACTACGCCGGGCGGCATGGGAGTTCGAGCGGGCCTCCCGCTCCCATACCCGAGCCGAGTTCCGCCACGCGCAGGACCTGCGCCGGGCGGCCCGCGACCTGGTCTACAGCGGGCCCGCGTTCGGCCGGGGCGAGGACGGGGCTGGCACCGCGCTGGTCCTGGACACTCTGGTCTTCCTCGCCATCGCCACCGCCCACTGGCACGCCCAGCGTCAGCACGCCCAGCAGGCCGAGGCCGCCCGCCGGGCCGCCGAGCACCTGCGGGCCGCCTACGAGCAGGCAGCCGCCGAACCCCTCATGGTGCTGCGCGAGCGTGGCCGCCGTATCGCCCCGTCCATGCGCCACCACCACGCCACCACCGTGCGCGCCACGCTGCCCGAAGTCGCCGATACTGTCCTGGCCGAGCCCGGCTGGGACGCCTTGGCCGCCACCCTCGCCGACGCCGCGCAGGCAGGCCACAACCCACAGGTTCTCCTCGCCGAGGCTGCCTCTCGCAGGGAACTGGGCACCGCCGACTCCATCAGCGACGTCCTGGTCTGGCGCATGCGCCGCATGGCCGGCCTTCCCGCCTACGCCCCAGCTCCGGAACTCACCCGAGCCAGCCGCCTCACTGACCGCCAGGCCATGGCGCGGCACCCCGCAACGCCTCCGGCATCGCGCGCACCGCGCCGCTGATGCCACCGGCTGCGCGATGCGTGACGGGCCCGACCGGTTCTCCCGGTCGGGCCCGTCACGCATTTGTGCCAACAGCCAGCAACAGCCCCGTTCAGAGGTGCTCGGCCTCGTGCAGTCGTATCCGCTCAACGATCAACTCCGAGTACTCGTACTGGGGATGAACGCCGCCGGACTTACGGTGCATCGCATGGCGGAGGTCGAGTACGAGAGCAGCGGCGTTCCCCTGGAGGACTACCAGCTCACCCGATCGGACCACCGAAAGCAGAAGCAGAGCGAAGCCTCCAGCAAGCGGAGCGAGGAGCAGGTCAAAGAGGCACGGGCAAGGGAGCAAGCCGACCCCGAGATCACCAGGCGCAAGCACGAGGCTTTCAGGCGGGCATGGGAGTTGATGCAGAAGTTCAAAACACCGGAGCACGAGATCATGCGGTGGCGAGTGCGGCTCTACTGCGGGCACATCGCTGAAACTCGCCGACACCGAGAGGTCGCCACACCCGCGACGCACGGGCCGTACTCGATGCAGTGCCCCGAATGCGGGAAGGACCCCTCGGTGATCGTGGCTTACGAGCCCATCGGCCTTGCTGCGGAGCCACCCTCACCTCCTCCCAAGACAGCTCCTCCGCCCCCGCCGCCGAAGAAGCCCACCCGCGCTCAACTCGAACGCCGCGTAGCCGCCTTGGAAGAGGAGAACTGGCGCCTTCGGTCTGCAGGGGCCACGGACGATCAAGTTTTCTGACCACCGGACCCGACCGCTCCACCATGGCGTCAAGCCCCACACCCGCGCTCAAAAAGCCCTGTCCGCCTTGTCGACGGCCTTCGCCAGGTGGGCATCGACCAGGACTGCGCTGCCAGAGACCACGACGACCACCGTGCCGGTACGGACAGCCGTCTGCTTGACCACGCTGCTGTGTCCGCCGGCGATGAAGGTGAGTAGTTGGCTCCACCTCTCCTCGCCCAGCTTAGGAGCGGGCAGCTTCTGCGTTGTGACCGTGACGGGGGTGGCGCCAACGAGCACCTGGTACGTGGGGCAGGAGGTCATCGCCTCGAAGATCCGGTCCACGCCCTTCGAGAGGTTGTCTTCGGTACCGCTATACAGCTCCTCGGCCACCTCGGAATCGCTGCCGCCCGCATTGGTGAAGGACGCCTTCGCCTTGCGGGGGAAGTCGAGGCTGCCGCCGACCGCAGCGGCGCCGTCGAGCTTGTCCAGGGCCGGGCAACCCGTCACGGTGACGTCATCGTGCTGGCTCGGCTGCTCCGCCTTGCGGGTATAGCCCTCCCCCAGGTCGCTCTCGTCCAAAAGCCGCTTGCTCAACGCGGCCGAGGACAACGGCCCCGCAGCTGGGGCGTTCCCGTTCTCCTGGTGTCGGGAGGCGGAGGCGGAAGACGTCGGGTCCGTGGCGCGAGTGCTGTCGTTGGAGCAGGCCGACAAGGCCAGGACGGACAGAGTGCCCAGGCAGAGAGCGGTCATGGTGGAAAAGCGCATGTGAAACCCCATTGTTGGCCCGGAATGAAAGGTCTGGCTAACCCGGCTCTCCGGGGCCGGCGATGTGTAGGGGAAGGGGAGAGGGGGTTTCGTGGGAGTCAGTGGCCAAGATGGCGCAGCCCGTCCTCAAGGGTGGGGTGCCAGTAGTCGGCCGGACCCGAGTGCCGGTTGTACCAAGCCGCGTCCAGTCCCAGCTCCCTCGCCGTATGACCGGCACGGCACCGCAGCCACACCGAGTCGTCGCGCATGCAGAGGACAACCCAGTTCCGGTACGCGCCGCACTCGGGACACTCACGTACCTCGCCGTCGATGACGAGCGGCTGGTACCAGGGCATCACGAACCCGACCACGTCCTGGCGGGACGGCGCCCTGAATTCCGGCGGAAGGAAATCGGAGTCCAGCGCAGCCCCTGTGGCGTCCTGGGCGGTAGCGGCGACCGAGCCGGATGCATCGGGCCAGGGCATTTCGGTGTGCATCTGCAGCAGCGCTTGGCCCGCACGCTGGACGTCACGGAACTCACGGTCGACACGAGCACGTCGCCGGAATATTCGGAACATATGGGTCTCCTTCCCTGCCAATCGGCAAGTTCGGGGAACGGTCCGTTCAGGGGAAAACGGCGCTCGACAAGGAGCAGCACAACAGCCACTCCTGGGCACGGGTCGTCAGCTGCGGCGGACGACCAGGAGCCGTCCCTCGGCGTCCTTGGGCAGGGTCCGGCGGGACACCAAGGCCGGCGAGGCCAGAGAGGAGGCAAAGGCGGCGACCAGATCATGGGGGACGCCGGCGCTGAAACTGGCGCACCACAGATACGGGGCGCAGAGAACGGGTTGCGCCCATGCCTGCCACCCCATCAAGTCAGGGCGCGGGTCCGCGTCCTGGACGAGCGGCGGCTGCAGTCCCAGGGAGACGGTGGCGGAGAACCCGGGGTCCATGGCGGTGGTGTGGGGGCTGTCCAGGTCACGGACCCAGCCTTGGGCACCGAGCGCGTTGAGGACCGTCTCGGGACCCTCGTCACCGTTGTCCGGTGTCTCGCGGGCGTCGATCGCCACGAGGAGGTCGGCGAGTGCCTCATACGGAATGCCGGCGGTGAAGTAGGCGTTCCACTCCGTCATAGCGGAGTCGGCGTGCGGGCGGGCGCTCAGTTGCCAGGCCACGGGCAACTCGCCCAGTTCGAACGGGTAGGCCGCGAGGATCCACTCGGCACCGCACAGCTCGTCCGGGCTCACGTACAACAAGGTGTTGCGGGAGGTGGGCCACATACGCCAGCCAAGGCCGGTCAGGGTGGACCCGATCTGCTCGGCGAGCGCGCTGTCGTCACCGGCCAAGTGGCGCGGGGTGACCCAGTACAACGGCTCCTGCGAGTCGGAGCGGAGGGGGTCGCTGGGGTGGCGCGGGTACAGGGGCGCCTCCGTGGGTTCCGGGGTAGGTGTTCTGGCGGAGCGTTGTACGTTCACATAGCTTGCGGCCGGGCACCAGTCCTTTCCGGGGCTTTCCTGTCTGCCGCTGGCGAACTGGAAAGAAGGGGGACACATTTACCCTCGTACCCGGGGGTGGATCACCCTCGCTCTGCCTGTGCACGGGAGGGTAAGACGGTATGACAACGAGCGAACAGACCGCGTTCGACTCCGCAGCGGCAGAGAGCATTCTGCGTAGGGCTTGCGTCCTGGTGGGGCTAGACCCCGACGGCGCAGAAATGCTGCGGCTCGGTGACCATGCGGTGTTCCGCATCGACGGCGGGCGGGTCGTCTCTCGCGTCGGTCGCCACGCAGATCGTCTCCCGTCCGTGCGTCGAGAGGTCGCTGTCGCGCAATGGCTCGCGGCGGAAGGCTACCCGTCAGCGCGACTCGTCACGGAAGCCGAACAGCCCGTCGTCGTCGAGGGGCACCCCGTGACCTTCTGGGAAGGACTAGCCGACGGCGAGAAGTACGCCAGCACGCGCGAGATGGGCGAGCTCCTGCGGCGGCTCCACGAACTGGAGCCGCCGTACTTCTCCCTACCCGACCTCCGCCCCTTCGACAAGGTTGAGCAGCGTCTGCGACGTGCTGTGATCCGTGCCGAGACCCGCACGTATCTGGCCGGTCTGGCCGAGAAGCTGGCAGCCGAGTACGAGCAGTTGGAGTTCGCCCTTCCGCCGGGGCATCTGCACGGTGATTTCAACGTCGGCAATGTCCTGCACGACACCGAAGGACACCCGAAGGTCATCGACCTGGACGGCTTCGCGGCTGGCCCCCGCGAGTGGGACCTCATGCAGACGGCCATGTACTACGACAGCTTCGGCTGGCACACGGAAGCCGAGTATGCCGACTTCGCAGAGGGCTACGGCTTCGACGTCCGGCAGTGGTCCGGGTACACCGTGCTCCGGAGCGTCCGCGAACTGCTGATGGTCACCTGGCTCGCGCAGAACGCCGGCACGAATCCGCGCGCCGCTGAAGAAGTAGAGAAGCGTGTGGAGACGCTGCGGTCGGGTGGCTCACGGCGGGATTGGGCACCGTTCTAAGCGGCTTCAGCTTGCTGCCAGAGACGGAAGGCCCGGGCTTGTTCCGCGAAGCCGCGGAACTCCGCGGCCCGTCTCATCCGGTTCGTGACGCGCCCTTGGAACTCCCGCACGTACTGCACGCAGCGCGCCGACTTCAGCCCCTCACCGAGACTCAGAGCGCCCACGGCGATCTCGAAACCGCGGCCGATCTCACCTTGGTTGAGGTACGCCTCGGCCTGCACCATCGTCGCGAAGAAGTCGCTTCGGTTGTTCAGGCCGTCACCGAAGATCGAGACCCCACCCCGCTGCGCAGCTTCGACGGAACGGCCCAGGTCGCGGAAGCAGTGGCCGATCTCTGCCGCCAGTTCCACCTCGTCGAAGTACGCGATGTACGACGGGTCGCTGTCGGCTGTCCTCTGACTGAGCTTGCGTTCCGCCTCCGCCAGGGCCAGGTCACAGCCTCGCTCGTCGCCAAGGCGAGCCAGCCCTCGCGCCTCCATCGCACGGAACTGCGCGGCCATCGTCGGCCCCAGGCTCGCGGCCGGCCCCATGTAGGCGGCGCGGGCGAGGGTAACTGCGTCCTGGTACCGCCCCATGAACGTGGCCTGATGGCTCATCGCCGAGAGGACGCTTCCGCCCAGGAGCCTGTCGCCAGCCGTCTGCGTCATTCGCAGGGCTTGGATGAAGTATCGCTGGGCGATGCCGTGCAGGCCGCTGTCGTACGACATCCATCCGGCGAGCAAGAGCGCTTCGGCCACAGCCGAGTGCAGCTGCTTGCCCACGGCATCGGAGTACTGCCCGTCGAGCATGGGCCTGACATCCGTGTGCAGGTACTGGATGAGCGCGCGTCGGGCGTGGCCGCCGCCGAACTTCCCGTCAAGTGTGCTGAACACGTCGGCGGTGGTGCGCACCATTTCCACGTCCACGGCGCCGATCGCCTGGCCACCGGTACGCGTCGGCGCTGCGTCCGGCGGGGCGACGAGCCAACGCAGAGTGGCGGTATTCCAGGCCGCGGAGTCCGGCTGCGCTCGGACCAGTGGCTCGGCCTCGGCAAGATCTGCGCGCCACAGGTCGGCCACGGTCTTGGCCGTAGCCTCGGGGTGGTCCGCGAAGTCGAGCCCGAGGTCCGGCTGTAAGGCGGATATCGCCGCGTTGCCCATCCCGATGTCATCGATGGTGAGGCGGCGTCCCAGCTTGGCCCCGACGGCGTCGGCGATGAACTGCGGCATGTTCCCGCGAGGTATCGAGCCCTTGAGCCACCGGGTCACGTACGTGTGATCGCAGGTGACCTCTCCCCCTGATCGAGCCGCTGCGACGACTACCGCGCGAGCGAGCGACTTGTGAGAGAAGTCCGCTTCCTGCATGAGCGCGACCAGCCTGGAGTTCCCGTCTGCCATCGCACCCCCAGAAAACGGCCGTAGTCCCAGCTTGACGCACGGTCACTCTACGCAGGTCAGCCCCAGGGTGCAGGAGGTTCGCACGCAGGAGTGCACGAGTGCACCCCCAAGTACACGCTCCCGAAGTCGCCTTCGCACGACGAGAGTTGCATTTGTCGCCGCAGGGCAGGTCGGCGATTCCGGGTCGAATTCCATGGGTTGACGGCACGGAAAGTATTCACGCATATCCTCCAATGCCATACGGGCCTTTGGTGGAGTGCGCCCAAAACCAGCCCACCAGCCATTCCTTCTAGGCTCCTTGGAAAGGTGGTCCCGTGATATCAGCTCACCACCTCATCGTGATCGGTTTCGATGAGATCGTCGCCAACAAGTACCTTCCGTGTATTCGCGACGCCATCAAGTCCGGCCACATCGACTCCTATTCCATCATCGATCTGGAGTCGCAGCGGACGGAAATCGACCGACGCATACACGCAGCGAGCGTGAAGCCGCGAGGAGTCGTTTACCTGCCGGATTCCGGCGACCGAGTGCGGGAGACGCCGCAGGAAGTCATCGCGGCTGCTGTTCAGCGCCTGCGAGTACCCGGCGTACCGACGAAGGTGTACATCGCCACGGAGGTGCGGGCTCACGAGGCATACCTGCGATTCTGCGTGGAGAACCACATCAACTCGCTGGTCGAGAAGCCCGTACTGGCCCCCATCGTCGACGGTCGGTTCAAGCCGTCGTACATCACAAAGACCATGGAGGAACTCATCGGTGTTGCCGCCGACTCCCCCGCGGAGCACTCGGTAATGACGCTGAGCCGGTACCACCAGATCTACAACCAGAAGGTCGTTGCCTCACTGAGGGAGCGGATGGAGCGGTGGGAAGCACCCCTGACTTCCTTCCATCTGCGGGCCGCCGGCGGTGTGTGGAACCTCCAGCGTGAGTTCGAGAGCCGCGACGATCACCCGTACAAGTACGGCTACGGGATGATGATGCACGGCGCGTACCACTACGTGGATCTCGCGACCCAAATCCTGTACCTCAACGCGGAGCTTTTTCCCGAGCGCCGACTCCGGTTGGAGGTCAGCGCCTTCGGTGCCTTCCCCGTCGACCAGCACCAGCGCCTCTCCCAGCCGATCGCCCGCAGGTTCCAGGACGCCGGCGCGCGGTGGTCAACGGACTCGGACGAGGGCTTCCGTTTCGGCGAGACCGATGTGACCTCCACCTTCCGCCTCGTGGACGCCGCGACGGGGAGGACCGTCTCGCTCGGGACCTTGTCCTTCGAGCAGACCACCCCGTCCATCCGCGACTGGGCCGAGCTGCCGGACGGTCTCTACAACGTCAACGGCCGCACGTCGAGTGTCGACCTGGAGGCCCAGCTGTCGACGCTGTTCTCAACCCACGTCCACTGCTACGACATCCCCCGCGGGGTCAGCGCGGACGGGATCGACGCGTTCGCCCGCGTGACCACACGCGCCAACGCTGCGCTGCTGCACGACGAGCAGTACGTGTCGGAGGAGTCGTTCGACGGGCTGTTCCACAGCGACAGCAACCGCCAGCTCATGGAGCACTGGCTGCGCGGCTCCGAGCAGCGCAGCTCCCTTGCGAGCCACCTGCGGCCCATGCAGGTCACCGAGGCCCTCGCCTCGTCTGTGCTCGCTCCTGGGCGCCTGGTCACGGTGCCTTTTTAGGCGCCGGCTGCTCCAAACCGCCTAGGCCACAGAGGAGTTACTCATGAACGAGCTGGTTTCGAAGGCATCCGTGCGTGCCTTCTACGACGAGGCGATCCAGCAGGGCCGGAACACCGCGGAGAACCTCCAGGCCGCCACCTCGGAGCGTTTCAACACCCTCTTGGAAGCCGTCGGAGTCGAGACCCCACGTACCGCCCTGGATCTGGGGTACGGGGCCGGCGCCTACGCCATCGCGTTAGCGCGCGCCGGATTCCACGTGACAGCGGTCGATCAGATCTCCACCGACGTTCTGCTTCGTCGCATCGACGGCGCGGGCGAGTGGGGCCGCCGGATCGACCCGCGCGAATGCCTCGCTGAGAACTACGCCATCGACGAGGACTTCGGGATCGTCGTCGCCAGGGACGTCCTGCATTACCTCGCGAGACCCGACGTCAAGTCCCTGCTCACGAACGCGGTCGCTCACGCACGCGGGGGCAACCGTCACTACCTCGAAGTCTTCACAGGAATCACTCGCAGAGCCGCAGACGGTCAGCTGCGGCGCATCGAGGGAGAGGCCAACTTCTCACCGGACTCCTTCCGGCAGTTCATCGAGCGGATCTACGACGGCTGGGACCTCACGCTGCTCTGGTCCGAGCACGCGGAGCAGGACCGCCGAACGGGACGCAGCTGCTTCGAGGCGACCAGGGCCACCGTCATCGCCGCCAACAACCGGGCAGCCTGATCAGAGACAGGGAGTACATCGTGAAGTCGAGCACGCCTGAGGGGATCAGCTTCATCATCCCCTGCTTCAATTCGGGGGGCTACCTGGTCGAGGCCGTGGAGTCCCTGATCCAGCAGCCCCACACGTTCCCGTACGAAGTCGTGATCGTGGATGACGGCTCCGACGACCAGCCCACGCTTCGTGCCATCGCGCAGTGCGCCGAGCGCGCCGAGGTCCGCGTCGTCCGTCAGGAGCGCAGCGGGCACCACGCCGCCAGGAACGCTGGCATCGACGCCGCGTCCTTCGAGTACGTGATGCAGCTCGACGCCGACGATCGGCTCGCCACGGACCCCGAGCTGCTGAAGACCGGCAGCTACCCGGACCGAGCCGTCAAGCTCCTCAAAACGCACCAGCACCTGGCCTTCGTCCACACCATGTCGCGGATGATCGGCGACTTCGACGGGCTCACCATCTCCTCCTACCCATGCCGCGAGGAACTGGTCCTGCGCAAGCACCACGTCCCCACGTCCATCGTCTACCGCCGGGACGACGCCATCCACGGCGGTCTCTACGACCCGCACGTACGGAAGTGGGGGGACTGGGCGTTCGCCGTGAACCTCCTCGCCGGGCGGTTCCGCAGGGGCGAGGCGAACCACATCGTGTGCATCGCCGACCCGCTGCACGAATACCGCGTCCATACGCGCACACGACGGGTCTCCAACACCGAGATCTCCGAGTTCGACATGACCCTGCTGGTGGTGGAGAAGAACCTCGACCTGTTCCGGCACCACTTCGACCGCGAAGACTCGGCTGAGGACATCGCGCGCCTCGTCCTCGCCTCGAAGCCGTCCCGGCTCGTCGACCTGATCCGGATGGCCGAGTTCGACCTCGAACAGGCCCTCGCGGTCGCCCGCCAGCGGCAGTTCTCCCTGTCGAGCCCCTTCGAGGCCCTCGGCATCCCGTAGCCGCACCGGCTCTGTGAAGGAAGCCCCGGACATGTGTCCGGGGCTTCCTCACTGGTCTGGCTACTAGGCAGGCGGCAGGTTGTTGATCTGGTTCTGCAGCCGGACGATGTCCTCTTCGGCCTTCGTCAGACGAGTACGGATCTTCTCGACCACGTTGTCCGGCGCCTTCGCCAGGAACGCCTCGTTGCCGAGCTTGGCCTCCGCCTGGGCCTTCTCCTTCTCCGCCGAAGCCAAGTCCTTGGCCAGCCGCTTGCGCTCGGCCGCGACGTCGATCGTGCCGGACAGGTCGAGGGCGACGGTGGCGCCGGCGACCGGGAGGGTTGCCGTGGCGCTGAAGCCGTCACCCTCCGGCTGGAGCCGGAGCAGCTGGCGGATGGCGGCCTCGTGGGCAGCGAGCTGCGTGCCCGACAGGTCCAGGCGAGCCGGGACCTTCTGACCGGGCTGCAGCCCCTGGTCCGACCGGAAGCGGCGAACCTCGGTGATCACCTGCTGGAGGCTCTCGATCTCCGCCTCGGCCGCAGCATCGCGGAACCCGCTGTCCGTGGGCCAGTCGGCGATCACGACAGACTCGCGGCCGGTGAGCGTGGTCCACAGCGTCTCCGTCACGAACGGGACGATCGGGTGGAGCAGCTTCAGCGTCACGTCCAGGACCTCGCCCAGGACGCGTGCCGAGACCTTGGCCGCGTCGCCGCCGGCCATGAACGTCGTCTTGGACAGCTCGACGTACCAGTCGAAGACCTCGTCCCACGCGAAGTGGTACAGGGCATCGGCGAGCTTCGCGAACTGGTAGTCGTCGTAGTACGCGTCCGCCTCGGCCACGACGGTGTTCAGCCGGGACAGGATCCAGCGGTCCGTGGCCGACAGCTGCTCTGCCAGGGGCAGCTCGCCCTCGATCGTGGCGCCGTTCATCAGCGCGAAGCGGGTCGCGTTCCAGATCTTGTTGGCGAAGTTCCGGGACGCCTGGACCCAGTCCTCGCCGATCGGCACGTCGGTGCCGGGGTTGGCGCCGCGCGCGAGCGTGAACCGCAGGGCGTCGGAGCCGTACTTGTCCATCCAGTCGAGCGGATTGACCGTGTTGCCGAACGACTTCGACATCTTCTTGCCGTGCTCGTCACGGACCATGCCGTGGAACGCGATGGTGTGGAAGGGGATCTCGCCGTCCATCGCGTACAGGCCGAACATCATCATCCGGGCGACCCAGAAGAACATCAGGTCGTAGCCGGTGACCATGGCCGAGTTCGGATAGAACTTGGCCAGGTCCGCGGTCTTCTCGGGCCAGCCCAGCGTGGAGAAGGGCCACAGGCCGGACGAGAACCAGGTGTCCAGGACGTCGGTGTCCTGCTCCCAGCCCTCCCCGCTCGGCGGCTGCTCGTCGGGGCCGACGCACACGGTCTCGCCGTTCGGTCCGTGCCAGACGGGGATGCGGTGCCCCCACCACAACTGCCGTGAGATGCACCAGTCGTTGAGGTTGTCGACCCAGTCGAAGTACCGCTGCGACAGGTCGGCGGGGTGAATGTCCACCCGGCCATCGCGGACCGCGTCACCCGCGGCCTTGGCGAGCGTCTCGACCTTCACCCACCACTGCAGAGACAGCCGCGGCTCAAGCGTCGTCTTGCAGCGCGAGCAATGGCCCACCGAGTGGACGTACGGACGCTTCTCGGCGACGATCCGGCCGTCGGCGCGCAGCGCGGCGACGATCGCCGAACGCGCCTCGAAGCGGTCGAGCCCCTCGAAGGGCCCGTGGACGGTGATGACACCGCGCTCGTCCATGACGGAGAGCGACTCCAGGCCGTGGCGCTGGCCGATCGCGAAGTCGTTGGGGTCGTGGGCCGGGGTCACCTTGACCGCGCCGGTGCCGAACTCGGGGTCGACGTGGGTGTCCGCGACGACGGGGATGGTGCGGTCCGTGAGCGGCAGCTTGGTGCGCGTGCCGACGAGGTGCTTGTAGCGCTCGTCGTCGGGGTGAACGGCCACGGCGGTGTCGCCGAGCATGGTCTCCGCACGCGTGGTCGCGACGACGATCGTGTCGTCCCCCTCGCCGTACTTCATGGAGACGAGCTCGCCGTCGTCGTCCTGGTAGTCGACCTCGATGTCCGAGATCGCCGTCAGGCAGCGCGGACACCAGTTGATGATGCGCTCGGCGCGGTAGATCAGACCGTCGTCGAACATCTTCTTGAAGACGGTCTGGACGGCACGGGACAGGCCCTCGTCCATGGTGAACCGGTCACGGCTCCACGCGACGCCGTTGCCCAGACGCCGCATCTGGCCGGCGATCTGACCACCGGACTCGGCCTTCCACTGCCAGACCCGCTCGACGAACGCCTCACGGCCCAGGTCGTGACGGGACTTGCCCTCCTTGGCCAGCTCCCGCTCCACGACGTTCTGGGTCGCGATACCGGCGTGGTCCATGCCGGGCTGCCACAGCGTCTCGTAGCCCTGCATGCGCTTGCGGCGGGTGAGGGCGTCGATCAGCGTGTGCTCGAAGGCGTGGCCCAGGTGGAGGGAGCCGGTGACGTTCGGCGGCGGGATGACGATCGTGTACGCGGGCTTGTCGCTCTTCGCGTCAGCCTCGAAGTAACCGCGCTCTACCCAGCGCTCGTACAGCGGCCCCTCTACCTCGGCCGGCGCATATTGGGTCGGCAGTTCGGGGGCGCTGTTCGGCCCGCTGTCGGGGCGCTGAGTGTTGTCGGTCACGACGGCCATTCTAGGGCCGTAGCACTCGTCGCCTCGCCTGACTATTGCGCGCACGCCACGGCATGGTCAGGACAGAAAAGTGGTCGCACGGAGGAAATTCAAGTGTGACCAAGAACACTCCCGTGCGACCGGTTCCTAGCCTACCCCTCCGCTCCGGCGGAACCGCAATTCCCCAGGCCGATCCGGAGGCCCGACAGCGTCGCTCTTCAGGGTGACTCGAATAATTGGGTCGTGGGAGGTGCCGCGTTGTCGGCACTCTGGCGCGATGCTGTTGAAGCTCACCGGGTCCAGTTGCTCGGGTAAGACGACCCTGGCCTACGCGGCGGCTGCCGGGATCGAGAAAATCACCGTGCACGACTTCGACGAGCTAGGTGTGCCAGAGGGCGCCGACCAGCACTGGCGCCACCGCATGACCGAGATGTGGGTGCGGCGGGCGTTGGAGTACCAAAACCGCGGCATCGATCTTCTGCTCACTGGCCAGTCCCCCTTGGGCGAAGTGCTGGCCGCACCCTCCGCCCCGTTGCTGGATGGCATCGCCGTGTGCCTGGTCGACGTCGCCGATCCGGTCCGGCGCACTCGCCTCGCCGAGCGCGACGCCGGACGGTGGGATTCCCAGACGGTCGACGCCTTCCTCGGATGGGCTGAATGGCACCGCAAGCACGCCGCCGACCCGTCTCACCGACCCGACGTCATCATTGACGACAGCTGGCCCGAGATGGTCTGGAGCCGCTGGACCAGGTGGAACGCCGGCGATGTCCGATGGGGTACTCAGCGGCTCGACACGACGGACCGACCGATCGCGGACTCCGTGGACCAGGTCGAACAGTGGATCACCGAGCAGCGCCACGCACTCCAGGCCAGTCAGCTTCCCCTGCGCCAGGGCTGGGCTTCATGATCTGCCCGAATGTTCGAGCACTGCGCGCTTCAGTTGGCCAGTAGCGTGCTCAGCAGCGTCCGCGGGCGCGCGACAACGAGCTGACCTGGGAGAAGGATCCGTGGCGGAGGAGAAGGACCTGGGCGAGGCGCAGCGCACGCACTGGCAGGACACGTACGCCGCTCATCCTGGGATGTACGGCGGGCAGCCTTCTACGCCCGCCGTACGCGCAGCCCGGGTGTTCCGCAACGCCGGGGCAAGGGATGTGCTGGAACTCGGTGCCGGCCACGGCCGCGACGCCCTCTTCCTCGCCCGTGAGGGCTTCACGGTGCAGGCCACCGACTTCAGCTCCACCGGCCTTGAGCAGATACACGCCGCCGCCCGGGCCCAAGGTGTCGCCGAGCGCGTGACGACCCTCGCGCACGACGTCCGTGCTCCGCTGCCCCTGCCAGACGCCTCGGTCGACGCGGTCTTCGCGCACATGCTGCTCTGCATGGCGCTGACCACCTCGGAGATCCACACGCTTGTCGGCGAGGTGCGCCGCGTCCTGCGACCAGGAGGAGTGTTCGTCTACACGGTGCGGCACACCGGCGACGCCCACTACGGCGCTGGCACTGCTCACGGCGACGACATCTGGGAGCACGGAGGCTTCGCCGTGCACTTCTTCCCCCGCGACCTGGTCAACGCGCTCGCCGAGGGGTGGGTCTTGGAAGAGGTCTTCCCCTTCGAAGAAGGAGACCTCCCCCGCCGCCTGTGGCGCATTACCCAGACGATCACCCGTTGAGCTCGACAACCCTTCTGTGTCGGCTCTTGGTTTCCCGGGAGCGACCGGGGAGACAATGACCTCGGTTGCCCGGCATTGTGTACGCCGTCGTGAGAGGTGTGTTGCTTGGTTTCGTCGCGCCCAAAGGCAGGCTCCGGTTCGCAGAACACCCAGCAGGCCGAAGACACGATCAACCGCATCCTGGCCAAGGCACCTGCTGAGCAGAGACGCCTCGCTGACGGCCGTAAGACGGAGGCCGTCCTGATTGGCATGGTCCGTGAGTGGGAGGAGATACGCGGCGGCAGTTTCGAGTGCCGCCTCAACCTCAGTCGGTGGACCCATCTCTCCGACGACTCATGGGTGATCGGCGACTTCCGCCCCCTTGGTCTGAGTACGGATCTCTGTGCCATCAGTGACCACGCCATGGCCCGTACCTTCGCCTCCGGCTACCGAGAATCGGTCGTCGGCAACGCACCGCCCGTGTCCTATTGGAGCACCGTCACCACACTGGAAGACGCCGTCCCCGTCATGTTGGCGGTCCTCGACCGCGAACTGATCGGTGCGGTCGGCTTCCTCGACTGGTACCTGCGGACTCCGTGCTGGTCCCCCTTGTGCCGACAGCACCCGGACGACGGCGATGCGTCCTTCTGCGGCTCGGCGAGCTGCGCCTTGGCCACGCCTGAAACGCCGTGCGATTGCGTCTGTGGCGGCGTGAATCATGGGATGGGCGTGGAGGCGCTCCAGGCTCTGCGTCCGGAAGCTCCCGACTGGTCGTCCGCGCCAGCGCCTGTGTGGCATCCCGGTGCTGGCACTGTGGAAGTCGACCGTGCGAATGGACGAGTCGCCGGGCGTGACCCCTTCGGCCGTCACGGCGCTCGCGTACGGCCTCCGTCATCGGCGTGGACCTCGCCGGCCGTCGGCGCTCCGCGCAGCCATTGAGACAGGAAAGGGCCATCCGTGACGCATGAACTGATCGCCATCTGCGGTGCATGCAAGCAAGCCATGGCTGACGGCGAGGGCAGTCTCTGGGTGGACATGTCGGAGGTCGAACAGGCGACGATCAACGAACGCGCCTGGGAACAGCTCGAAGCCGAGCAACACGAACACGGAGCCCTGATCTTCTCCGGCGAAAGCATCCGGTCGTACCCAGACCCCGCCCGCTGGCGCGTCCACCACTACTCGTGCGACCCGTCGCCCAACGCCAACTCGTACGCCATCGAGATCAACCGCTGCCGTAGTTGGGCCGATCTCGTCTGGTGGACGGCCCACCTCATGGGCAAGGCATGGCTCCCCCGCACCGACTGGGACGAGCTCCTCCAGGAAGCAGCCGAAGCCACTCAGACGCGGATCACACCCGCCATGCCTCCGACACTTCACCGGTGACTCGGCACAGCGCGGCCACGGCATTCCCCTCAACAACAAGAAGCCGGGAACTGCATTGAGCCTCGCTACGCTTCCTACTTGCCCACTAGGAGCATGAGATTGAAGGGGCGGGCGAAGAATGAGCGGGATTGCTTGGCCTGAAGACCCCAAGGCGTTCGAGAAGGGCATCGCTGTCCTGCTGAGCCGGATGCACCCCAACATTCAGCGGATCGACGGCGCCGGCGGCGATGGCGGCCGGGATGCCCAATTGACCGATCACGACGGACTACACGCCTTCGAGATGAAGTCCTTCACCGGCCGGATGACGGACGGACGCAGGAACCAGGTGGAGTCATCCCTCGCGCGGGCAGCCAGGCTCAGGCCCGTCACCTGGGACTTGGTTGTTCCCATCGATCCGACCCCCGGCGAGTTGCAGTGGTTCGACACACTGCGTGCGCAGTATCCGTTCGAGCTCGAGTGGCGTGGTGCCGCGTGGATCGAGGCGCGGTTGACCGAGCATCCGCAAGTCCGCAGGTTCTACTTCGCCAACGCCATGGCCGAGACGGAGGAGTTGTTGCGGCAGTTGGTCCCTGAGCGGGGGCCGATCGCCGATGTCGGGGAGGCCATGCAGCGGATGGGCCGCATGATCGAGCGGCTGGCTGAGCTGGAGCCGCACTACCAGTTCAGGATGACTGCGGGGCCGGGAGCGGACAGCATGGTGGAGATGCTTCCGGCCTATCCCGGCGCCGTACAGGACCGGCCAGCCGGCTTCTGGGTGGCCTTCGCGGATACCCCCGAGGCCCAGGAGACCGCACAGGCGTGGGAACGTGCCATCGCCTTCGGTGACGCGGTCGAGGTGCCCGGCGATCACATCGCAGACTTCCGGGTGAACGGGCCTGCTGTCTTGGGAATCCCCCATGGGCAGCCCGGCCCCGGGATGAGACTGAGGGTCGCAGCTCACGAGGTCCCTGCTGACCACACTGCGCATCTGGTGGTCACAGACGCGCACGGCCAACGCATGGCCGTACTCGGGCTGCGGATGACGGGGCTGCGCATGGGCACCCGCGGCAGCGTCCTGACCGGCACCGACGTCACCGGGTCGTATGAATGCCAACTGCGGATGGACCACAGCGCCGGCGCACTCCAGGTCAAGCTGAAGTACGAGGCCGTGGACCGGCTGCGGCCTGCCGCCAGACTGGAGGCTGTCCGGTTCGCTGCTGCACTGCTCCCCCACCACATGCTGGCCGTGATGCTCGCGGGCCAGCCACTCACCGAGTCTGTACCTGTACCGACACCGGAAGGAGTGGACCAGCGTACAGCGGATGCCCTGATCGAATTGCTGGAGCAGTTGGCTGCGATCGAGAAGATGGCCCTGACTACGTTCGAACTCCCAGTGGACATCCCGCGCGACGACAAGGCAGCCATCCGTACCGCCTACACGCTTCTCACTGGCCGTACTGCGGAAGTCGACGCCACCATGACCGCCACACTCACCGCCGACGACACTCCTCGGATCCGTGAGCTCGCAGACACCAATGGTCTTGTCCGAGGGACTGGGCTCGTGGACGACTACCGGGTCGAGATCCTCGGCCAGAGCATCCCAATTGGCCCTGTGACGATGGAGACACCGCCTTTGCAGGTCACGGGGGTCCGCCCGGGAGATGACGGACTTGAACTGTCTGTAAGGACCGCACCTCATCACGCCAACCAGCCCGTCCGCCTCACCCGCTACAACTCCGCCGATCAGCAGCCTGAAGGGTTTGACCCCATGGAGTAAGTACGTCTCATGCGGCTAGACGGCGATCATTCGCGCTGGGCGGCAGTGAGCCGCCCCACCGTGTTCCTTGGCAGTGTGCGACGGGGCACCAGGGCCGACGAGCCGAGTAGGGCGGCGACCAGGCCGTGGGGACACCGGCGCTGAAGGTCACGAGGTTCATCGAGTCGAGGCGCCGACACTCGCAGACGGTCAACTCACAAGTGCGCCCCCTGTACCCGGTGACGGGACCGGATCCAGGGGGGCTTTGGCAGACGAGGCCGGGGGCAGCCTGGAGTCAGACGGGCCGTCGCTCTGATTGATGGGCGACGTTCTCCCCCGTCATGCAGCCAGTGGCAGCGCCTCCTCTACCTGAGCAGGGGACGGGAGGAGGGGGAAGGCGCAGTCCTCAGGGCGACGGCCCAGCCGCTGCACAGTGACTGCCGCGAGCAGCGCCACACCCGGGCCGCTCACCGGCGAGCGTTCCATCCCCACGTAGAAGATCCCGTTCTCGTCAGGCTCGGCGTCCACGCGGTCGAGGCTGGCGGACAGGGCGGCGCAGTACCCCCACAGGTCCGCTCGCAGTCCGCTGGGAATGTCCGCACGGACCCAGACCAGTGGGTGCGGTGCTCCCTGGTCGTCGTAGCCGATCGTGACCGCGGCCCCCACACCATCGGGCAGTGGATACGCTTCCTCGGGGATGTCCTCGGCCGTGCCGTCGAGTGCGTCGGTGATCAGCGTACGCAGTGCGTCGATCACCTCCTCGTCGCTGAGCCAGCCGTGCAGCGGCTCGTAGGCGGAGCCTTCGTAGAGGTCTCGCACGTCCTCGATCTTCTTCGGGCGCACCTCGGGTGGTTCGACAGCGGGACAGTCCTCCGGGTCGACTTCCTCCAGGAAGGTTTCAGCGAAGGTCACTCCTTCCTCCGCGTTCACTGTGATGGCGGCCCAGCCGTGACTGATGTACTCGGAGAAGAGCAGCCGGATGCGGTGCTTCTTCTCCTCCACGGACAGTCCAGGGACCGTGACGACCACGATTTGGCCGCGGAGGGCGATGAGCCATGCCTGATGGTCGTCGATCAGCTCCTTCTCGGAGAACGTCGCGCCCAGAACGTCCCCCAGGACCTCGACCGGCAGAGCCCATGCGTCATGCGCCCGCAACGGGAACGCAGCCTGCGCTGACGCCGGGGTCAACGGGTGCGGCGCACCGGTACCGGACTGGCCCTCGCAGACTCGGGCGCTGTTCGTGGCTGGGCGATCTGAATTGAGTGCCATGGTGCTTCCTTTCGCCGGAAAATTGAACAAAGCCAGTCTTCGGGCGTAAGGCGCGCGGTGCTGCTTATAGTTGGAAATGCTCTTCTCGCGTGATCTGCACCTGCCAGGCTGAGAGCCCCGAGCGCTGGAGGAGTCGTGGCTTCGCCAGGTGGACATACTGTTTTGCATCAGGAGTCGACGGCTGTAGCCCGCCTGGCTGAGGAGGTGCGTGTGAAGAGCACCGGTTCTCCGCTGACGAGCACTGCTGCGCGCCGCCGTCGAACACTTGCGCACCTGTCGCCGATTTTCGACGTTCATTTGAACCGGGCGAGGAATCCGTCGAGCGTGCAATGGGCGGCGTACGATTTCATCGCTTTGATCCAGTCGTGCGTGGACACGATCGCGCTGTCCTCTGGGCTGGAGGGCAATCTGGGTGCCCCTCGTGACGAGGTGCTCGTCGGCATGGCCCGCGTCGCCGGGAGCATGGCTCCGCACCGTCCTGTCGACGAACACGCACATGTCGCCCGTCATCTCCTCGACCATCTCCTGCGCCATGACGAGCCGACCCCGTACTTCGCCGTCGAGTACGCGGATCCCGACTCGGACTGGCAGCCAGTGCCTCTTCAGGTGCGCGTGCTGTACGAGACGCTGGCCGCCGACGGGCGCACGCTGCACGTTAACGCCGACAACACCGCCGTGACCCTGCTGCTGATCGCGACCAACCGGTCGCTGGAGGACGAGCACGAGGCGGTGATCGCGGTCATGCGGGCGCAGGCCGAGAGCGGGCGCCTGGACGCCGCCATCGACTCCGCGGAGGACGCCCTGACGCTGTCGCGAACCTACGCAGCGAACGTCCGGCGGATGATCGCCGAGGCCGAGCGTGACGTGACCCGCGTCGACTATCTGCGGGTCCTGCGGCCTGAGATCATGGCCGCAGCCGCGCAT
The DNA here is from genome assembly GCF_053598575.1 of Streptomyces sp. NPDC001100. NCBI lineage: Bacteria > Bacillati > Actinomycetota > Actinomycetes > Kitasatosporales > Streptomycetaceae > Streptomyces > Streptomyces sp. NPDC001100. The sequence goes on along the minus strand of NZ_JBSFKO010000007.1, from coordinate 194,227 downwards.
CTGGAGCGGCGCATCAGCGTCGACGGCACGCTGCTGCGGCACCTGGAGAACCTGCGGGCGGACGCGTCCGAGGAGCAGGAACCTCTGGCGGTCCGGCAGTTGTCCGTGGCCGCGTCGCGGCTCGGTGACGCGGTGGAGACCCTGGCCGTTCTGCAGACCGATGTGATCGGGGCGGCTCCGCGCTGGCGTGAGGCCCAGGCCGCGCAGGCGTTCAGCGCTGTGCCGGTGAGTGAGATCGATCCGACCGCGGATGTGCTGACGGCGCTGCTGGGCGGCCGGTCGTTGCCTCGCGGTGCCGAGTTGTCTCCGCTGGCTCCACGGGTGCTGTTGGATGTGGCGACGCTTGCGAACCGGCTTGCCGTACCGCCGCAGCAGTTGCCGGAGCCCGAGGCGGAGCCCGTCGTGGAGGAGCCGCTCGAAGACGCCGACGGGGTGTACGAGCAGTTTCCGGAGCAGTTCCACGATGTGGCCCATGTGCTACGGGCCCATCGGATCATGCCGGGCGCCAAGGCACGGCTGACGGACCTGCTGGCCGACGCCGACCGGCTGTTCACCGTGGAGGCTCCGTCCGCCGTCGTCGACGGGCTCATCGCCGTCGTCGGGGGCTCACGTGACACCGCCCGCCGCAGGCTGCGGCTGCTGCTCGCGCTCGACGCCATGATGCTCTGGCGGCCCGACGGCCGGCCCGACGTTTCGGACGAGTGGTGGGCACTGGACGACGGGATGCGGGGAGTGCTTGCAGACCTTGACGTTCCCGATCTGCTCGTCTGTCGGAAAGGGGACGACGATGACGGCTCGTGACGACGCGCGGGATGTCGGCCTTCTCCTCCGGTACGGTCTCGACCCGACCATGTCCCCAGCCCGCCATGACGTCTACAGCCAGCTACTGGACCGTTTCCACACTGACCCCGACCTGCGCACTGCCTTCGACGAGACAGCCGACGGCCTCGGCCTGCGGGTGTTGACCGCCGACCGTTCGACGGGGCTCGTACTGGTGGCTGAACCTACCTCGCCGCTGGCGGTGACGGACACCAGTCCCTGGCTTCGCATCCGGGGGACAGCTGATCGGCTGGTGTACGGGCTGGCACTCGGCGGCACGACGGCCTGGTGCTACCCGACCGCTCGTGCCGTGCGCGAACCTGGCACGCGACGCGTCACGGCCCTGGACGTCGACCGCCTCGTACGCGAACACGCGGCGGCCGTCGCGGCTGAGGAAAACGCGCAGGACGGAGGGCTCGGCGAGGCGTGGCGCGAGTACGCCAGCAACCGCAAACAGGTCGCTGTGACATCGGGCGGTCGCCTCAAGCGGGACTGCACGGTACGGATGTGCGAGGACGTGCTGCTGATGCTCGCGTCTTTTGGACTGGTCGTGGTCGACAGAACGGTTCCGCCTCCGCGCGCCGAGCTGAAAGTGTGGCGGTCCACCGACCGTTTCCGCGCCCATGTCGCTGCCGCAGGCGGCCCTCTGGTATGGCAGACGCTCACCGGTTCGCAAGGATTGGACGGGAGTCGGCAGAGCGGCCGGGGCCAGTCCGCTCACACCGGCCACGGCGAGTCCTTTGGGGAGGAAGCGGAGTGACGCAGACGGGCTGGCGCCTTGAGCGTACCTACCTGGCAGGCGCGGGCTTCCCCGAGTCACGGCTGGAAGGGCTCAGCATCAACTGGTCCGACCCCTTCGAGCCGACCGGGCATGCCGCGCTGTGGGCCGACAACGGCACGGGGAAGACGACCATCACGGCTCTGCGCTTCGCGCTCTACCTGCCGCACGCGCGGGACTTCATCCGCGGGGAGTCCGACCGATCCCTGGCAAAGCTGGTTCGCTCGGGCGATGTCTGTCACGTGGTCGAGCAGGCCACCCGGGTCGTGGACGGCGAACTCCAGCGCATCGTCATGGGCATGGTCGCCGCCTGGGAGGAGGGCGGTACTCGGGATCTCGACAACCCGGGCAAACTCCAGCGGGACTTCTACGGCTGGGTGACGTACGGCTCAGGCCCGACTGTCGAGGATCTGCCGTTCCGTACCGGCGTCGGCCGACGCACTACGCACACCCAGTTCGTGGAGGCGGTACGGGGGATGTTGCCGGGCGGTGGCGCGCTACCGCCGCACCGCCCGTCGGATCACCAACGGGCCTGGCGCGACTGGCTGACTGCCGCCGAGGTCGATGTGGAGCAGTTGCGGTTCCAGTCCGAGATGAATGCGTCCGAGGGTGGCGTCGACCATGTGATGCGGTTTCCCGACTCGGACGCCTGCGTCCGGTGGCTCATCGGCGCCACCACGCCGACCACGACCGTCGAGCAGATCGGCAAGAGCATCGAGGTCCTGCGGGCGAACGCCGCCGCCCGTCCCCTGTGGTCCGACGAGCTCGCCCTGTGGGAGAGCCTCACCGAACCCTTGCTGCGCCTCGCGATCGCCCACGACCAGGTTGCCGCTCACCGGCGGGCCGCGGCCACAGCCGAGGCGAACGCCGCGGTCGTAGTGGCCGACTCCGAAGCGACCCTGGCCGAACTGGCCGCGGAAGGAGACAGCGCCGACGCGAAGCACGAGGAGCACGAACGCCTGCGCCGAGAGGCGGGCGCGACCGCGCGCAGGGCACAGGCACACCGGTTGCGCATGCGGCTCAGGGCTGCCGAACTCAGGGCCGACGCCGCCACTGTCCTCGCCGACAAGCGCCGTGTGGAACGTGATCGGGCAGGTCGCGAACTCGCCGCCTGGCGACTCGTCCAGGACGTGCTCGACGCCAACAAGGCCCGAACCCAGCTGGTCGGCCTTACGGCACGTATCGAAGCCGCAGAGAAGCACACCGCGGAGCTCCGCGAGGAGGAACAGGGCCATCTGCACGCTCTCGCCCGTCTTCTCACCGACCACCGCGACCGTGCGGCCGCCGATCTCCATACCGCCGAGGAGCGTCGCGAGGGGGCCACCACCGCCCTCGCGACAGCGCAGGACGAACAACGGAAGGCCGTCGCGGCGCACGCGACGGCTGCCGAGCAGGTCCGCCGGGTCGGTGAGCAGATCACGGAGTCGGAACGGATCCTCTCTGAGGCGGTCATCGCCGGTCTGGTCCGTGAGGGTGCCGATCCGGCAGCGGTGGAAGCCGAATGGGTGGAGAAAGCTGCGTCGGCGCTGAGGAGCCGCGAGGCGGCTGGCGAGGCACTCAGAGCTGTCGAGAAACAGGCTGACGCCCAGCGGAAGGCCATGTCGAAGGCCCAGAGCGCGGTCGTCGCCGCTCGGCACGATGTAGAGAACGGAGAGCGTCAGCTGCGGCAGGTGAACGACAGAGTCCGCGTGTTGGAAGATGACGAACGCCTGCGGGACGCCGTCGGTGACAGCGGCATCGAGCTGTGGACCGCCCGCCGGGCACTCACGGACGCACTGAGCCAACGCGCCGAGACAGCCGACAGGGACGCCGCCGAGGCACGTGTCGCGGCCGGTGAGGCACGGCGCACCCTCGACGCGGTCGGCGCCGACGGCCTGCTTCCGGGATCCGCTCTGGTCGAAAAAGCGGTCCGGCGCTGTCAGGATGCTGAGGTGCCGGCCTGGCCGGGATGGCGTTGGCTGGCGGACACGATGACCCCACCAGCCGCCCTGTCCTTCGCGACAGCACGTCCCGACATCGCATCCGGCGTGGTGGTGTCCCATCCCGACCATTTCGCCCGCGCTCTCGACGTCATCGGCGATCTCGACGCCGACACAGCGGTCTGGGTCGGTGCCGTCCTCGACCCGGAGGCCGCCGTATCACCGCGCCAGGCCGACGACGCCGACGGAACACTCGCCCGGCTCCTGCTCCCGCACCCGGGTACCTACGACCGGGAGGCGGCGCGTGACGTGCTCGTCGCCGCCGAGAACGCGCTGACCACGGCGACCCTGTGCCTCCAGGAAGCCGGTCGGCGTGCCACCGACGCCCGCGGCGCCCTCGCGGCACTGACCCAGTTCTGGCGGGACTTCCCCGAGGACCCGCGCACCGCCGTCGAGGAAAAGATCAGCTCCGCACGGGAACGGATGGAGGCAGCCCGGAACGACGAACAGGCCGCGGTGGACGCGCTCCAGGATCTCGCCCAGCTAGCTGAGGACCACCAGGCCGCACGAGACACCGCACAAGAACTCATGGACCGCGCCACCGAGACGAGGCGGCTCCTCACCCCCGTGATCAGCGCTTCCGAGACCCTTTCCGGAGCCCGTGAGAAGCTGCCGGGCCTGCGCATCGCCGAGGCCGCACACCACCGCCTCGCCGACCGACTCGGTAAGGAGATACCGGACCTCGCCGTGGCCCTCGAAGAGGCGCGTGACCTCGTACGAGTCCACGCGCGCCGCCGGGACGACGCGGCCGACGAACTACGCAGAGCAGGACTGTCCGCGACCACCGACGGCCCTGTCCCCACCGACGACGCGTCCACCATCCGAGCACGCCTGAAGAGCGTCACCGAAGCCCTGGAGAACGCAACTGTCGACCCGGAACTCCGTCGGCGGATCACCGACACCAGGCAGGTTCTCGCGGACCTGGACGCGGAACTCGACGCGGACATCGACCTGCGAGGCGTGGCCGAGCAATTCGCCGGCACCGATGACGCACGGCACCCCGTTGCGCTCGGTACAGCGACCCGCCAGGCCGCGGAGCGCGAGGCGAAAGCGCGTGAGGGGTACGGGAAAGCATGGCAGGCCGCGGAAACGGCCAAGCGGGAACACCAGCGGCAGGCCGAGGACCGGGCAGACCGCGCCTCCCCGGACGTTGAGGGGTTTCCGCCGGCAGATCAGGTTCCCGAGGCCGACGAAGCCGATGGGTTCGCCGACCAACTCGACGAGCTGGCAGGCCAGTCGCTACTCGTCCAGCGTTCAGAGGAACAACTCGCCAGGAGCGCGGAGACCGCCGCGACGGCGGCGCGCCAGGCTGCCGAACTGGTTGAGGCGAGCGTGAGAGGGCTGCGCTATCTCGCCGACCCCGCACAGACCGGCCGCCGTGCGGATGACATCCCCGCGCTCACCACCCGGATCGCCGCCGTCTCCGAAGGCGTCCGCGAGTCACGCAAGCTTCTGGCGGACAGCGAGCAGACCCGGCAACGGGACGCCGGGACGGTCCGCGCACACGCCAACGGTCCGCAGGCACGCAAGGTCGAAGCCGAGGAGGACTCCCGCGTCGTCGAACTGATCTCACGACTGCGCGGCGACGAACAACTGCCCTCGGAGGCCGAACGCATCGCGGGAGAGCTCGAACAGCGAGCCGTTTCGCTCCGGGATGACCTCGACCGCCATGACAGCGACGTGCACACCTGCGCGATCATGCTGCACGTGCAGGCATCCCGGGCACTCGACCGGCTCCGCGCCTACCAGAACCAGTCCCGCCTTCCGGACGGTCTGGGCGAGTGGTCCCAGCGACGCTTCGTCGTCATCGAGCACGAAAAGGTGCCGGACGACGAAGCCGTCTCCATCGACCGGGTCGCCCGCGTCGTCCACTCCCTCCTGGCACCCGGTGCCGGCAAATCGGACGCACAGTCGCTGCTGTTCGCCGCCGCCCGGGCTCTGGTCGACGCGCCCTTCAGAGTGCGTCTGCTCAAACCACACATCGACCTCTCCCTGGACCGCGTGGACGTCGCCGAGCTGAAGAACTTCTCCGGTGGCCAGCGGGTGACCGCGGGAGTCCTCCTGTACGCGACGATGACGAAGGTCCGCGCCCTGTCGGACACCACCTCGGTCGGCTGGCTGTGGCTGGACAACCCGTTCGGCCAGGCGTCCGCGGACCAGTTCGTCCGGACGATGCGACGCGCCGCCGACCAGCTGGGCCTGCAGCTGCTGTTCACCGCCGCGCCCAAGGACAAAGGCGCGCTGTCGATGTTCGACCGGACCATCATGCTCGGCCGACGCTCCCGCCCCTCCTCGGGCGAGAAGGTCGTGGTCGTGGACGACGGATCCCGCGAGCTGGTCGACCTGGTCCTCGTGCAACGCGACGTCAGGGCGGTGCTCGGAGAATGAGTTCCGTCGACCTGGCAGCGCTGATCGCCGTCCTCGACCCTGACGGCCGCGGCGGTCGCCGCCACACCGACGACATCGCCGCCGCCATCGGCGCGCAAAACCCGGGTATCGAGGCGTCCGCACTGCCCGAACTCGTCCACGACACGATCAAGCGCGGGGAGCGGGAAGGACTGTGGGCGGCGAGCCGGACCACGACCGTACGCCGGGGACGAACGGTCCTGCCCAAAGCCGTGACTCTGCCGGGGACGACCCGCCCCGTCGACAAGCTGGTCCCCGTCGACGTACCCCTGCGCGGTGAACTCGCCGAGTGGGCGGCCACGCTCCGTCTCTCCACGCCACAGAGACAGCTCCTTCTGGCCGTCAACGACTGGCTTCGTCGCACCGACGGCGGAAAGACCCCCGTCGTCTCCATCGCCGAACGGGCATACGAACTACTCCTCGACGAGAAGGCGTTCGACACCAACCCTCCGCGTGGGGGAAGCACCCTATGGTCGCCCGGCAGGCTGACGTTCGAACTGCTGCGCTGCGAGCGGCTGCCGACTCCTCTCGTCTGGGAACCGGTCACCTCGGAGATCGGCCAATCCGGCGCCGTCGTCTGCGTCGAGAACCATGCCACCTTCCGCACGCTCCTCCGTGTCCTGCGTGCCCGCACTGCCCCACCATGGACCGCCGTCGCCTGGGTACAGGGCCGCAACACCGCGCCCCTGGAGTCCCTTGCGGCTTTGCCCTTCCCGGTCACACGTCTGGATTACCTCGGCGACCTGGATGCTGCCGGTCTCCAGATAGCCGCTACAGCCTGCGCCACGGCCGAGCGTGCCGGTATCCCGGCAGGGCCGGCAGAACGCCTCTGGGCCATGCTCGTCACCCGTCCCTCGCGCCCAGCTCGTCCCACCTCGGACGCCAAGGCCCGGGAGCTGGTCGCATGGCTCCCGGCCCCAGTCCGCGATCAGGCATACGGCCTGCTGGTCACTGGCCAGGCGGTTCCGCAGGAGGCCCTTCGCTTCGACGTGCTGAGTGACACGCCGCTTACATAAACCTGGCTCGACCTCGGTAGCGCCGATACAGGCGGCCGCGGGCAACCGGTCTGCCCCCAGCCCAACGTCGCCGGAACCGCTCCTTGACCAGGCAGAACAGCTGCCCCTCTGGTTGCAATTCTGGTTGCATTCACCCCCGTCCAGCACCGTCCGCCGTGTCTCCAGCAAACCGCTCCACCGCAGGTCAGGACGCCCCTGAGCATCCCCGAACCCTCAGACGAACATTTGGAAAGCGTGTTGGGGGCAACCCCTCACGAGTTCGAATCTCGTATCCTCCGCCAGTGCCTCACCGGGCACGATGTCGAAGGGCCCCACCGTTCGCGGTGGGGCCCTTCGTCGTTGGCCGTCTCAGTTGGCCTCGCGTCACTTCCTCGGGCTCGGGGACAACCGACCGCGATACGGAAGGATGAGCGGGTGAGCCACATGGACATGAGTGAGCGCGAGTACTGGGCCCACGTGTCCGAAGGCCCAGAGATCTTCGTGGGGCAGGCCACACTCGCCAGGGTGGAAAGCTTTTTGATCGGCTATCACGCCCACGCCCGGCGGCACGGCGGCCCAGGGCTCGACGGCTGGCGTGAGTGGCTGGTGGCCAGGCGCGGTCGGGAATGCAACCACGCCTGGATGGGGCTGGTCCGTCACATCGCCCTCCCCGATGAAAGCTGGAATCACTGGCAGCTCTCACCGGAGCAGGAAGAACGTGTCATGACGACCCTTTTCGCACTGCTCGACGACTTCCTCTCGGAGCGGGAAGAGGCGACCCGCACCCTCTGACCTCCGTTCGGAATTTCAGTCCGCCCGGTACGGCTGAGGATCAGAAGGACGGTCTCTGCGGTGTGGTGAACGTCATGGAGACGGCCGTTCCGTAAGCCCGCGTCCCGGAGAAGCCGTTTCCGGATGTGGAAGTCGGTGTTGAGGCCGAGAGGGGCGAGAGGACCGAGGCGCAGGGCGCGCCGCAGGTGAAGAAGGATCTGTGGATCCTGGTCTCCGCCGACGACACCATGGCCTACCCCGGCGAGCAGGCCATCACCGCGGTCGTCCAGGAGCAGGGCACGCGGGTCAGCACCGCGCTGTGGGACGGGCAGTCCACCGCGGCCGAGTTCACGGCCGACGTGCGCAGCGTGTAGGCCCGGCGGACACCGGTGAACTTCGCCGCGTTCGAGGCCGGCACGGTCGTACCGACGGGCTCCACGACCAGTGCGCACATGGCCACCTGGCAGGTCGCGTACACGATCCCGGGCATCCGTGACTGGATCATGCGCCAGTCGATGTAGCTGTGCTGTAGCGGTGCTGTAGCGGTGCTCCACCACGGGGGCGCGTCCCGGCCGCGGCACCCGGCGGCATAGAGTGCTGCGGCAGGTCCGGCAGGCGTGGGTGGAGGTAGATCGCGATGGAGAACCTGCCACGGCTCACCGTGGGACGACTGTTCTCCTCCTGGCAGGCGGACGTGCCCGCGCTGCTGGTCGTCGTGCTCCTCGGCGGCCTGTACGGCTGGGGCGTCCTGCGCCTGAGGCGCCGCGGCGAGAGTTGGCCCGTTGCGCGGACCGCCGCGTTCGCGCTGTTCGGGCTCGGCACGATCGTCGTCGCCACGATGTCCGCGCTGGCCGTGTACGACCGCGTGCTGTTCTGGCCGGCCGCCGTACAGAACGTCCTCCTGGACCTGATCGCCCCGCTCGGCCTGGCCCTCGGCGATCCGCTGCGGCTGGCCCTGCGCGCGCTGCCGGAACGCGCGGCGGAGCGGGCGCAGGGAGCCCTGACCGGCCGCGTGCTCCGGCTGCTCACGTTCCCGCTGGTGAGTACGGCGTTGGTGCTGACGACAGAACTGACGATCTACTTCACGCCGTACTTCGAGACGGCGTTGGCCAACGGCTGGCTGCACCAGCTGATGTACCTCCAACTGCTGCTCGCCGGGAGCCTGTTCGTGCTGCCCGTACTCACCCGCGAGGAGGCGCTGCCCGCCTGGTGCACGCATCCGGTGCGGGCCGCGCTGGTGTTCGTCGACGGGATCGTCGACGCGGTGCCGGGCATCGTGGTGATGACCCACGGCACGCTGATCGCCGGTTCCTGGTACCTCGCCCACTCCCCGTCCTGGGCCCCCGATGTCCAGCACGACCAGCAGCTCGGCGGCGGCGCGATGGTCGGCATCGCCGAACTGGTCGCCATCCCCTTCCTGCTCGCGATCCTGGTGCAGTGGGCCCGCACCGAACGCGCCGAGACGGTCGCGCTGGACCGGCGGCTGGACACGGAACTGGAACCCGTCCGGGCGACTCCCACGGAAGCCTCGGCGGAGGGTCCGGAACTCGTCCGCCCCTGGTGGGAGACCGAGAACAGCGAGGTCGCGCAGCGGATCCGGGGACAGCGGTAGGAGTCGCTCAGGCCGCGCCCAGGGCGTCCAGCTCCCGTATGAGCCGGGCCCCTTCGCGGGTCATGATCTCCGGGTCGCGCAGGGCGTTGGAGAGCAACGACATGCCCTGGTAGGCGGCGACGAGGGTCACCGCGAGCCCCTCGGGATCGGCCGCGCCGAGCTGCCGGTACTGCTCCTCCACCCAGTCCACCAACCCCCGTATGACCCGCCCCGCGGCGACATCGAGACCGTCCTCGTACCGCTTGTCCAGCTCTACGGCGAGGGTGCCCATGGGGCAGCCGTGGCGGGCCGCGATGTCCTTCTGGTCGACCCAGCCGCCGATGAGGGCCTTGAGGCGTTCACGCGGGTCGGGAAGCTGGTCGAGCCGTGCGGTCAGGGTCGCGAGGTTGCCGGTGTGCTCGGAGAGCGCCGCCTCGATCAGCTCGTCCTTGGTCTTGAAGTAGTAGTAGACGTTGCCGGTCGGGACGTCGGCGGCACGGGCGATGTCGGCGATGGTCGTGCGCTCCACGCCCTGCTCGTGCAGGACCCGGGCGGTGGCGGTGGTCAGCCGCTCCCGCTTGCCGACGGCAGCGGACCGGGCGGACCGGGAATCCTTTGAGTCAGTCACCTGACTAACTATAGACAACGGGCGGGCCGGGCGGGCCTGGAATCACTTTGAGTCAGTCATCCGACTAACTATGGACAACGGGCGGACCGATCGTGCTAGCGTCATTCCCGACGGAGTTAGTCAGCCAACTAACTCACACATGTCTACGGCGACGGGGGTATCGAGATGATCGTGGTGACGGGTGCGACCGGGAACGTGGGGCGGACGCTGGTGCGGATCCTCACGGAGGACGGGGTCCCGGTGACGGCGGTGGCCCGGAACATCGACGGCCCGGGGACGGTGACCGCCGATCTGGCCGAACCCGAGAGCCTGCGGGGCGCGTTCGAGGGCGCGGAGGCGCTGTTCCTGCTGGCGGCGGGCGAGCGGCCGTACGACGTCCTGGACGTGGCCAAGTCGGCCGGTGTCCGCAAGGTGGTGCTGGTGTCCTCGCAGGGGGCGGGGACGCGACCGGAGGTGTACGCACTTCCCCGCCGATTCGAGGCGGCCGTACGGGAGTCGGGCCTCGACTGGACGATCCTGCGGCCGGGCGGGCTGGCCAGCAACGCGTACGCCTGGGCCGAGTCGATCCGCGCCCGGCGCACGGCGGCGGCCCCCTTCGGTGACGTGGGCCTGCCGTTCGTGGACCCCGACGACGTGGCAGCGGTCGCCGCCACCGTCCTGCGCGAGGACACACACGCGGGCGCGACCTACACCCTGACCGGTCCGGCGCCGACGACACCCCGCGCGCGGGCGGCTGTCCTAGCGGCGGCACTGGGCGAACCGGTGACCTTCACGGAGCAGTCCCGCGCGGAGGCGTACGACCTGATGGCGAGCTTCATGCCCCTGCCCGTGGTCGAGGGCACGCTGGCCATCCTGGGCGAGCCGACCGAGGAGGAGCGGCGGGTGAGCCCCGATGTGGAGCGGGTGCTGGGGCGGCCCGCGGGTACGTTCGCGGCCTGGGCGGAGCGCAACGCGGCGGCGTTCCGGTGACGGCGACGACGGTTCACGCGACGCATGTCCTCGACTCGACCATGGTCCACCGGGAGTCCGGCAGCGGGGTGCCGATCGTCTTCCTGCACGGCAACCCGACCTCGTCCCACCTGTGGCGGGACGTCCTGCCGGGCGTGACGACCGGGCGCCTGCTGGCCCCCGACCTCATCGGCATGGGCGCGTCGGGCAAGCCGGCCATCTCCTACGACTTCGCCGACCAAGCCCGCTATCTGGATGCCTGGTTCGAGGCGCTCGGGCTGCGGGACGTGGTGCTGGTGGGGCACGACTGGGGTGGCGCCCTGGCCTTCGACCGGGCCGCGCGCCATCCGGACCGGGTGCGGGGCATCGCGTTCACGGAGACCATCGTGAAGCCGATGACCTGGGAGGAGTTCCCCGAGGGCGGCCGGGAGCTGTTCCGGTCGATCAAGACGGACGGCATCGGCGAGACCATGATCCTCGACGAGAACGCCTTCATCGAACAGGCCCTGCCCGCCTCCTCCGCGACCCCGCTCGCGCCGGCCGACCTCGCCGTCTACCGGGATCCGTACCCGACCCGCGAAAGCCGCCGACCCCTTCTGCGCTGGGCGCGCTCGATGCCACTGGGCGGCGAACCCGCCGACGTCGTGACCAGGATCGAGGCCTACGACCGCTGGTTGACCTCCAGCCCGGACGTACCCAAGCTGCTGCTCACCTTCGCACCGGGGGCGGGGACGATGATGACCTCGGACATCATCGCCTGGTGCGCGAGGAACATCGCGGCCCTGGATATCGAGCACTACGACGCCGTGGCCGGCCATCACACACCGGAGGACCAGCCGGAGGTGATCGCCGGGGCGATATCGGGGTGGGTGGAGCGGCTCGGGCTCCTCGTCTGAGAAGCCGTGCCCTGCTACCGCACGATCCGCACCTTCCGCTCCACGCTCACCTGGTCGATGTCCGACGTCCTGACCGTCACCTTCATCGTCCAGGTGCCGGCGATGGGGAGGTTGAGGCTGTTGGTGCCCCAGTAGCCGCCCTCGTCCTTGATGTCGGCGTCGAGGGGGCCGATCTTCTGGGACGGGAGGGTGAAGGAGAGGCGGAGTTCGGGGACCGTGGCGAAGCCGCCGTCGGGGCCGTAGACGACTGCCTCGACGGAGTTCTCGCCGACGCGGCCGGGGTCCAGGGTGATCTGTACCTTGCCGCCCGCGTCGCCCACGCGGAACGGGACCATGGTGACGGAGGCCGCGGGGATGCCGGCCGGGGTCGCCGTCTGCTGGGCCTCCGCCGCCGCCCTGCCCGGCAGTGTGTTGGTCAGCAAGGTCGTGATCACCAACACGGTGACGCCGACGGCGACTTCGAGCAGGACCGAGCGGCGCAGGCCGCGGCGGTATCCGTCCGGGGAGCCGTCACCGGCACCGGGGTCCGGGAGGGCCTTGCCGTCATCGGCACCCGCACCGGGATCCGCGGCGCCCACGCCATCACCGGTGGACGCCGTCGTCGCAGTGTCCGCGCCCGTCCGCACCAACTCCGGTACCCGGAGCGGCACTTCCGCCCCCGCCAGCCGTGCCGTCCACTGTCGGGACCAGGCCGCCGCCGCGAGCAGCAGGACCACCGCGCCGAGTTTCACCAGCAGGATGCGGCCGTAGGACGTGCCGGTCAGGGCGTTCCAGGAGCCGAGGCCGCGCCAGGACTGGTAGACGCCGGTGACGACCAGGACGGTCACCGAGAGGAAGGCCAGGCGGGAGAAGCGGGCGACCGGGGCCGCGTCGAGGTCGGGTGAGCGGTAGAGGACGGTGAGCAGGGCCGTGAGGCCACCCAGCCAGACCGACATCGCCAGCAGGTGCAGGACCGCCGATGTCATCGCCACCGGTACCTGGATGCCGGCCGACGCGTGCTCCGCCGACGCCCAGGTCAGGGCCAGAGCGACGGCCAGGGCGGTGCCTGTCCCGAGGGCCACCCGTCCGAGGCGGTCCCGTCCCCGGAGTCGTAGGAGGAAAGCCGCCGTTGCGGCGAGGAGGAGCAGGCGGGCCGCCAGGGCCTCACCGGGGCGAGTCGTCAAGGTCTTGGGGAGGGCGGAGGGGTCGAACGCCGTGGCCAGGCCCGTGCCCGCCTCGTAGGGGGCGCGAAGGATCAGGAGGGCAACGGTTGATACCAGAAGGGTCCACCAACCCGTCAGGATCGGCTTGTTGAGGACCGTGGGGTTCGCGGGGCGGCACAGGGCCATGAAGGTGGCCGTGCCGATGAGGAGGGCGGCGGCTATGTACGCGAAGTAGCGGGCTATGTCGTACAGGCTGCCCGTCAGCGGGTTCTCGTTCGGGGCCGTGCCGATCGGGGTGGTGGTGGCGGAGGGTTTGCCGACGGAGAAGGTGAAGGCGCCCGAGACGGGGTGGCTGTCGGCCGAGACGACGCGCCAGGCGACCGTGAAGGTGCCGGTGCCGAGCTTGGCCGGGAGGGTCACGCTCGCCGTGTCGCCGGCGTCCTTCGCGTGGTGCGCGGAACTCGTCCTCACCCGCCGGTTGTCGGGGTCGTAGACGCGGAAGGAGTCGTCGAGCAGGGCGACGGACTCGGAGAAGGTGAGGGTGAGAGTGCGGGGGGCCGACTTGAGGACGCTTCCGTCGGCGGGGTCGGTGGATTCGAGGGCGGCGTGCGCGGACGCGGTGCCCGCGCTGCCGAGGAGGAGCAGGACCAGCACGGTGCCCAGCAGCACCAGCCCTTGAACTCCTCGCCGCCGACTGCCCCCTCCGTAGTCCCGGTCGACTCCGTCGCGTCCAAAACGCTGTCCCTCGTTCCGTCGTCGGCGCACGTCATATCTCCGTCTTCGGACTTGCAGGCCTCGGGTTATGTACGGAAGAACCGTTCCCTTCGCTCACCACGTGGGCCGGGCCGAGACTCCGCCGTCCACGACCAGGTCGTGCCCGGTGACCCAGGAGGCGAGGGATGACGCCAGGAACACGCACGCGTCACCCACGTCCTCGGGCCGGCCCAGCCGCCCGGTCGGTGCCGCCTCCCGCCATCTCCGCACCCCGTCCGGCCAGGCCTCCCCCAGTCCCTCCCGGTCGATCAGGCCGGGCGAGACCGTGTTGACGCGGATGCCGTACGGGCCGTACTCCAGGGCGGCCGAGCGCGCGTGCATCACCACGGCCGCCTTGGACGCGCAGTAGTGCGCGTGCAGCGGCGCCGGGGCGCTCGCCTCGATGGACGCGATGTGCGTGACCGTGCCGCCACCGTGTTCTCTCATCACGTCGGCCGCCGCCTGTGTGCACGCGAACACGCTCATCAGGTTCGTGTCGACGACCGCCCGCCACTCCACCGCCGTCATCCCCTCCAGCGGCCGCGTCGGCTGTACGCCCGCGTTGTTGACCAGCGCCGTCAGCCGCCCGCCGCCGAACTCCGCCGCCTCGCGGACCAGCGTCCGGCAGGCGTCCTCGTCGGTCAGATCTGCTTGCAGTACGACAGACCGGGCGCCCGACTCCCGCACCCGGGCCGCCACTTCATCCGCCGCCCCGACCGCCGTACGGCAGTGGACCGCGACCGCCGCCGCGCCCTGTTCGGCGAGCCGCAGGGCGATGCCCCGGCCGATGCCGCCGCCCGCGCCCGTGACCAGGGCGACCTGGCCCGCCAGCAGGCCGCTCACGGGCGGCACAGCCCGGCGATACGGGCGGCCTCGGACGGGTAGCGGGCGGTCAGCTCGGCGGGGTCGCCTTGCTCGTAGCCCCCGTAGGTGAAGCCGGGCGCCATCGTGCAGCCGAAGAACGTCCACGCGCCGAGCGACCGCGCTCCCATCCAGGTGCCGGCCGGCACGGTGAACTGGACGTGCTGGCCGTGGGTGACGTCCGGGCCGAGGACCGCCGTGCGGGAGGTGGCGTCGGGGGCGAGGAGCAGGAGTTCGAGGGGGTCGCCGAGGTAGTAGTGCCAGACCTCGTCGCTGGGCAGCCGGTGCAGGGCGGAGAAGTCCGGGGCGGCGAGGAGGGCGACTATCGCGGTGCCCTCGGGGCGGCCGTCGGACCGCTCCGGACCCGCCCAGGTACGGCGGAACAGGCCGCCCTCGCGGGGGATCGGCTCCAGGTCGTAGTGCGCGACGAGGTCTTCTGGGGTCACTCCGGCAGGCTACGGGAAGGCCACCTCACGGGAGAGAAGCGCCAGTTGGGCGTGGGGTTCGGGCAGGAACACCCCCGGGATGTCGATCTCCGCGAACACCATCTCCGGGAGCACCACCCCCGGGCCCGCGACGAAGCCCTGGCGCGGGAAGCGCGCGATCGCCTTCTCGGTGCGCGTGTCCGGGTCGATCGACCACGACCCGGCCCCCTCCCGCCTCTTCGCGATCGGCGCCCCGGAGTCCGTCCCGGCCAGCAACTCCCTCCTGGGAGCTGCGGGTTCGACGGTCCCGGCGACGAGCTGGTTCGAGGGCGAGCCCGGCGGGCTTCCCCTCCGAACCGAACCGAACCGAACCGAAGCGAACCGAAGCGAACCGAACCGGACCGGCACGAGAGCCGCGCGCTCCCCAGGGGCCAGCCAGCAGCACGGGTGCATGCGCTCGGGTACTGGCGGGCTACCTGAGCCAGGGTGCGTGAGAGGAGGCATCCCGCTCCCATCCGCGCCATCATCAGGAGCATGGACGTCACCCTTCACCTCGCCCAGGACCCCGAGGCCGACGAGCTCCTCGGCCGTTCCCCGCTCGCCGCGCTGGTCGGGATGCTGCTCGACCAGCAGGTGCCGATGGAGTGGGCGTTCAAGGGGCCGCGCACGATCGCCGACCGGCTCGGGGCCACCGACCTGGACGCGGACGACATCGCCGCCCGCGACCCCGAGGCCTTCGCCGCGCTCCTCTCCGAGAAGCCGGCCGTGCACCGCTACCCGGGGTCCATGGCCAAGCGGATCCAGCAGCTGTGCCAGTACCTCGTCGAGCACTACGACGGGGACGCGAGCGCCGTCTGGGCGGGCGTCGGCACCGGTGCCGAGCTGCTGAAGCGGCTTGAGGAGCTGCCCGGGTTCGGCAAGCAGAAGGCGCAGATCTTCCTCGCCCTGCTCGGCAAACAGCTCGGCGTGACGCCCAAGGGCTGGCGCGAGGCCGCCGGTGCCTACGGCGAACCCAAGTCCTACCGCTCCGTCGCCGACATCACCGGCCCCGAGTCGCTGGCCAAGGTCCGCGCCCACAAGCAGGAGATGAAGGCGGCGGCGAAGGCTGCGAAGGCGGCCGGCGGCAAGTAGCCGCGTCAGCCGGACGGCCCGCCCCCGGTGGCGGGCGCCGTGACCCCGGTCAAAACATGGACCATGACCGAGGCACCGAGCGGTCCCTCCTGGGGCCCGCAGTTCGACGACCGCCGCGCCCACGCACCGCGGCCCCCGCACGACGAGCACTACCGGGAACCCGACCTCGAAGGTCCCCTGTACACCCTGTCCAAGGCCGCCTGGCAGGTCGTCCTGCTCACCGGCGTCGCGTCCCTGGTCCTGGGCGTCCTGGTCCTCGTATGGCCGGGCGCGTCCCTCTTCGCGGCCGGCATCCTCTTCGGCATCTACCTGCTGATCAGCGGAGTCTTCCAGCTGGTCTCCGCCTTCGGCACCCACAAGGCGACCTCGCTGCGGGTGCTGGCGTTCATCAGCGGCGCGCTGTCGATCGTGCTGGGCCTGTTCTGCTTCCGCGGCCCGATGCAGTCGATCCTGCTGCTCGCCCTGTGGATCGGCATCGGCTGGCTGATCCGGGGCATCACCCAGACCCTGGCCGCCGCCTCCGACAAGACCATGCCCGCGCGCGGCTGGCAGATCTTCCTCGGGATCGTCACGTTCATCGCCGGCATCGTCCTCATCGACTCGCCCTTCCGCTCGGTCGCCGTCCTCACCCTCGTCGGCGGCATCTGGCTGGTCGCGGTCGGCGTCGTCGAGATCATCACGGCCGTCCGGATGCGGAGCCGGGCCAAGCAGGTACCGACCTCCCTGTGACCGGCACCCCTGCTCCATACGGGCGTATCTCGCTCCGCACGCGATGAACGCCGTAGCTCCACAGGGCAGATTGACCCCCGTGAGCACCGCACGCAGCCTCCCCCGCAGCCGTGCCTGGCTGCGGGCGCTCGTGCTGCTGCTCGCCCTGCTGGTACCGGGCACGCACGCCGAGATGCGCGCGACACCCGTCGCCTCGTCCGTCGAGACGACCATCGAGTACGACGTCCTCGACACGGCCGCCGCCCTACGGCCCGCCTCCCCCGCCGTCCACCGGCCCACCGTGCCCCTGCGCCCAGCACCCGCCCCGGAGTCCCACGATCCCGAGGGCCGCCCCCTCCCCGCGCCGCACGGACCGTCGTACACCCTGCGCGCCCAGCGCACCGTCGTCCTGCGCTGCTGACGGACCGACCGCCCCGAGCAAGGTCGGCCACGTCAGTACGACGCGAGGAACACAGCCATGCCCATCGACCCGTACGCGGTCCTGCGCGCCCTGCTGCGCGCGGAGGCCGTACGCAACACGCCCAAGCCGGACGTCCGGCGGCCCGAACCCCAACAGGCCCCGAAGGAACAGGAACAGGAGCGCTGAGCAGGTCGGACGAATCGGCTGCGGCCCCGCGTTCCCAAGAGGCGCGGGGCCGCAGCCATGTGCGGCTGCCGCCGCGTGGGCGCGCCCAGCCACAACGGCGCCGCGGCCGACCGACAGCGCTCGCCCCCCTTACGGCTTCCGGCGGAGCGCTACCGCTTCCGCCGGGCCGTGCCGAACAGCGAGCGGGTGATCTCGCGGCCGATCTGGGTGCCGACGGAACGCGCCAGGGACTTGAACATGCCGCTGCCGACGACCTGTTGGACCACCGACTCGTCCTCCTTGGCCGCCTTCGGAGATACCTTCGCGGCTGCTTCCTCGGGTTTCTGCGGCTCCGCCGCCAGCTTCTCGTAGGCCGACTCCCTGTCCACAGCCTGTGCGTAACGGCCGTACAGGGAGGAGGACTTGACCGCCTGGTCGAGGGTCGTCGCGTCGATCGGGCCCATCAGGGACTCGGGGGCGCGGAGGCGGGTGACGGCGACGGGGGTGGGGGCGCCGTTCTCGCTCAGGACGGTGACGACGGCCTCGCCTGTGCCCAGTCCCGTCAGGATCTCCTCCAGGTCGTAGGAGGAGTTCGGGAAGGTCTTCACCGTGGCCTTCAGGGCCTTCTGGTCGTCGGGGGTGAAGGCGCGCAGCGCGTGCTGGACGCGGTTGCCGAGCTGCGCCAGGACGTCGCCGGGGACGTCCTTCGGGGTCTGGGTCACGAAGAAGACGCCCACCCCTTTCGAGCGAATCAGGCGGACGGTCTGCGTGATGGAGTCGAGGAAGGCCTTGGAGGCGTCGTTGAAGAGCAGATGCGCCTCGTCGAAGAAGAAGACGAGCTTCGGTTTGTCGGCGTCGCCGACCTCCGGGAGGTCGTGGAAGAGGTCGGCGAGCAGCCACATCAGGAAGGTCGAGAAGAGCTGCGGTTTGTCCTGGACGGCGGGGAGTTCGAGGACCGAGACCATGCCCCGGCCGTCCTGCGCGGTGCGCAGCAGCTCGCTCGTGTCGAACTCCGGCTCGCCGAAGAAGTCCGCCATGCCCTGCGCCTCGAAGGCGGTGAGGGAGCGGAGGATCACACCGGCCGTGGCGGTGGACAGGCCGCCGATGTTCTTCAGTTCCGGCTTGCCCTCGTCGGAGGTGAGGAAGGTGACGACGGCCCGCAGGTCCTTCAGGTCGATCAGCTCCAGGCCCTTGGTGTCGGCGTAGTGGAAGATCAGACCGAGGGACTGCTCCTGGGTCTGGTTGAGCTGGAGGACCTTGGAGAGCAGCACCGGTCCGAAGCCGGTGATCGTGGCGCGGACGGGGATTCCGTGGCCGATGCCGCCGAGGGCGTAGAACTCGGCGGGAAATCCGGTCGCCGTCCACTGCTGCTTCACCTCGGCGGCCCTGCCCGCGACCTTGTCGTTCGGCGCGCCCGGCGCCGAGATCCCCGACACATCGCCCTTCACATCCGCGAGGAACACGGGCACGCCCTGCGCCGAGAGCTGCTCGGCGATGAGCTGGAGGGTCTTGGTCTTGCCGGTGCCGGTGGCGCCCGCGACCAGGCCGTGCCGGTTGAGCATGGGGAGGGGGATGCGGATCTGCGCGTCGGGGAGACAGGCGCCGTCCCAGAGGAGGGCGCCCAGATCGAGTGCGGGTCCTGTGAAGGCGTACCCGGCGGCGATCGTCTCGCTGTCACTCATATCAGCCCTCGGTTCCCTTTTTGCCCGGCTTTGCGGCATCTTTTCCAGCGTCGCACTCCGTCTCCATGGCTGCGCCCGGAACGTCATGACCGGTAGGCTTTCCGTGTGATCTTCAAGCGCATCGGAAACGGCCGGCCGTACCCCGACCACGGCCGGGAAAGCACCCGGCAGTGGGCGGATGTCGCGCCGCGCCCGGTCCGCCTCGATCAGCTGGTGACGACCAAGGGCCAGCTCGACCTGGAAACCCTCCTCGCCGAGGACTCGACCTTCTACGGCGACCTCTTCGCGCACGTCGTGAAGTGGCAGGGCGACCTGTACCTGGAGGACGGCCTGCACCGCGCGGTCCGCGCCGCGCTTCAGCAGCGGCAGGTCCTGCACGCGCGCGTCCTTGAGTTGGACTGACCCACTCCGGTGGACCGTTGACCCTTTCGGGTTGGTCTCGGCGCTGTCGAATGATCATCTAGTAGGCATCGTCGCCCGGGCGCACTACGCTGCGCTCATGAGCATGCTGACTCCCCCAGGCATGGGCGGCCAGTACCGGATCACGGGGGACAAATACCCGCGCATGCGCCGTCCGCGGCGCCGCGGGAGGCTCGTCCTCATGGTGGTCGCGTCCGTCGCCGTACTGGGTGTGGGCGGGTGGGGCACGTTGCAGCTCATCGACGTCTTCACCGGTGGCGGCAAGCAGGCCTCGGCGGCCGGTCCCAAGGCGGACTGCGCGTCCAAGGTGAGCCCCTCGCCCACCGCGAACGCCGCCGTCCCCAAGCCCGCCCAGATCACCGTGAACGTCTACAACGCCACACCCCGCAGCGGCCTCGCCAAGTCGACCGCAGACGAGCTCAAGAAGCGCGGCTTCAAGATCGGCGACGTCGGCAACGCGTCCGCGCAGTTCGACAAGAAGGTCAAGGGCACCGGGATACTGCTCGGCCCCACCGCCTCCCTCGACACCTCGCTGCCCGTCCTCGCCACCCAGCTCACCGGCGCCGAGCGCCGCACCGAGGCGACCCGCAAGGGCGACACCGTCGACCTGATCATCGGCACCGCCTTCAAGGACCTCACGGCGAAGGCCGCCGCCGACAAGGCGCTGGCCGCGCTGAGCGGACCGGCACCGACGTCCAGCGCCTCGCCGAAAGCCTGCTCGTAGCCGTAGGACACGACACGGAGATTCCCGTACGGCAGGTAAGAGCCGTACGGGAATCGGGTGTTGAGGGTGTTACTCCGCGGCGCCGTACAGCCGGTCGCCCGCGTCGCCGAGGCCCGGGACGATGTAGCCGTGCTCGTTCAGGCGCTCGTCGACCGAAGCCGTCACGACCGTCACCGGGGTGCCCGCGAGCTCGCGCTCCATGACCTCGACGCCCTCGGGGGCGGCCAGCAGCACCACGGCGGTGACGTCGTCCGCGCCGCGCTTGATCAGCTCGCGGATCGCCGCGACCAGGGTGCCGCCGGTGGCCAGCATCGGGTCCAGGACGTACACCTGGCGGCCGGAGAGGTCCTCCGGCATGCGCGTGGCGTACGTGGAGGCCTGGAGCGTCTCCTCGTTGCGCACCATGCCCATGAAGCCGACCTCGGCCGAGGGCAGCAGCCGGACCATGCCGTCCAGCATGCCGAGGCCGGCCCGCAGGATCGGCACCACCAGCGGGCGCGGGTAGGACAGCTTGACGCCGGTGGTCGGGGCGACCGGTGTCGTGATGTCGACCTGTTCGGTGCGCACGTCACGCGTGGCCTCGTAGGCGAGCAGGGTGACCAGCTCGTCGGCCAGGCGGCGGAAGGTCGCGGAGTCGGTGCGCTGGTCGCGCAGCGTGGTGAGCTTGTGGGCGACCAGGGGGTGGTCGACGACGTGGAGACGCATGTCCACAACAGTAGCCGGGCCCCACGGCGGCCGCGGCCCCGCTCCGGCCGCCCACGGCGCCGCCCCCACCGGCCACGATTCCGCCCGCACTGGCATCAAACCGCCCGTCCGGGGGAAAGTGGGAGGGACGGACCGGGGTGGTGAGCCGATGCCTGACCGTGAGTCCCGAGAGGACCCGTCGCAGCACGAGAGCCGGGAGACCGATGCCGAGCGCAGACGGCGCCGGGCGCAGTTCCTGCGCGAACTGACCGAGGCCCGGGAGCTGCGCGACCGGGTCCAGCCCCGCCGCGCCAAGGCCGCCAGGCTGCGCCACGCCATGCGTATGCGAACCTTCCGCTGGTAATTGAGGCCTGTCTCACAGGACCTTGTAAGGCCAACCCGGTGCGTGTGCACGGCGATCGCCGCGTACGATCCCGCTGGTGGTCGATCAAACACGGGCGGACACAGGGAGCCGAAGACGTCCCCTGAACGCCTTGTTTCTGCCACGATTCCGAGTGGGTGGGGCTCGGAGCACGAGCTCTCCCCGCCCGTAACCTCCGCCGGGGGGACCCCCAACCGGCACGCCTAAGACCAGTGGGAGAGTCACGGTGTACTTCGCCGCACTGCTCGCGCGCACCGAAGACGGGTGGGAAGCGAGCGACACAGAGCTCGACGATGTCGAGAGCCTGTCGGATCTGGCCGAACTGGCCCGTGAAGCCTCGCCCGAGGACGACACGGTGCTGGTGCTCATCGAGCAGGAGGACGCCTGGTTCGGCGTCGTCCGCATCGACGGCGAGGACGACCCCCGGATCTACGTCTCGGACGCAGCTGCGGCGGCCCGCAGCTCGTACGGCGAGATCCTGCTCACGGACGAGCTGCTCGGCAGGGATCCGGACGACGACGACGTCGTCGATCTGGACTCCCTCGACCTCGACGGCACCGAGGACGGTGACTCCGAGGAGGACGACGAGGACGGCACCTCGGCCGAGGCCGTTCCGCACAGCCCGGTCGGGGACAGCCAGATCCTCGACGACCTGGGCGTCGGCGAGAAGGAGTTGCGCCAACTCGACGCCGACGACGCGCTGAGCTCCATCGCCGAGGCCCTGGGGGCCTCGGAGGTCCTGGAGACCGTCCGCTGACAACAGCACGCGCAGAAGGGCCTTGGGACCCGGTACGCGACCGCTGGCGGGCCGCGATGCGGCTCGCCCTGGACGAGGCCGGACAGGCCGCCCTGGGCGGCGACGTCCCGGTCGGCGCGGTCGTACTGTCCCCGGACGGTACGACCGTGCTCGCCGCCGGGCACAACGAACGCGAGGCCACCGGCGATCCGACGGCGCACGCCGAGGTCCTCGCCATCCGGAGGGCCGCCGCGCGCCTCGGCGAGTGGCGGCTGTCCGGCTGCACCCTGGTCGTCACCCTCGAACCCTGCACGATGTGCGCGGGCGCGCTCGTGCAGTCCCGGGTCGACCGGGTCGTCTACGGCGCCCGCGACGAGAAGGCCGGCGCGGCCGGCTCGCTCTTCGACGTCGTCCGCGACCGGCGGCTCAACCACCGCCCCGAGGTGATCGGGGAGGTGCTCGCGGAGGAGTGCGCGCACGTCCTCACGGAGTTCTTCCGAGATCGGTAGCAGCACCCGTGCCGGGGCGCCGATTACCGATTTCAAACCACGCCCCACCTTGTTGTAGGGTCTCTCTCGGTAGCGTGTCCGAGCGGCCGAAGGAGCTCGCCTCGAAAGCGAGTGTGGCGCAAGTCACCGAGGGTTCAAATCCCTCCGCTACCGCAGCTGGCTGAAGGGTCGGTCCCGATGGGGACCGGCCCTTCGGCACGTTCCGTCCCGGTTCCGTCCCGGTCGGCTGCGGCGGCGGACGGCGTGACCGGCCGAACCTGGAAACAGGCGTTCCTGAAGTCGGTCACGGCCTGCCCGCACGCTCCCCCCAGCTCACCCACGGAGACAGGACGTAGTCACGTGGCGACCTTTGGTCATGATTCCGGGATTTCGGCGGGTCGCGCGTGGCAACAGCCCCTCACCTGGGGGCCGTTGATCCCTGATTGATCCAAATAGGGGCCGTGAAGGATACACTCACCGCCGGCAACAGGGGGCCCACGGGCACGTACGTCACAGGGGAGGCCGCGATGGCGGTGAACGCGAAGAAGATCGCCGTCTATGTGCTCGTGGTCTTCGCGCTGTACGTGATCATCACTAAGCCCGCCAAGGCGGCCGACTACGTCCAGATAGGCTTCGAGGGCATATCGGACGCCGCGAAGGCCATCGGCGACTTCATGACCTGGCTGGCCGACGGGGCGCACTAGCCGACCACCCGGGAGCGTGCAGATGATCCGCCACCTCGTCCTCTTCAAGCTCAACGAGGGCGTCCAGCGCGACGACCCGCGGGTGGTGGCGGGCGTCGAGGCCTTCCGCCCGCTCGGCGACCTGATCGAGGAGCTGCGCTCCTGGGAGCTGGGCTGGAACATCAGCGACCGTCCCATCGCCTACGACTTCGCGATCAACTCCTCGGCCGACGACGCCGACGCCCTGAAGCGGTACGTCGAGCACCCCGCGCACCAGGCGGGCGTCGCGCTGTGGCGCGAGTTCGCCACCTGGGTGATCGCCGACTACGAGATCTGAACGCGCCACCGAAGAGCCCCCTGCCGTCACGGCGGGGGGCTTTTCTACGCCTTATGCACCAACTTGCCCTTCAACACGGCCTAACAAGGTATTAGGCGGTGCTTGCACACAGTGCACATGTCTTGTGATGCTATGACCGCTTTTGACGGATGAGTTGACCTATTGAAGAGGTGTGGCGTTGACCGTGTCGGCCAGTACAGCGCCGCCTCAGGAAGAGGCTCCCGCCCAGCCCCCGGCGGCAGCCGCTCCGCCCCGCAGCCGCGGTGCCGACACCCGGGCCCTGACCCAGGTGCTGTTCGGCCAGCTCAAGGGGCTCCAGCCGGGTACGCCGGAGCACAACCGGGTGCGCGGGGCGCTCATCGAGGCCAACCTCCCGCTCGTGCGCTACGCCGCCGCCCGCTTCCGCTCCCGCAACGAGCCGATGGAGGACGTCGTCCAGGTCGGCACCATCGGTCTCATCAACGCCATCGACCGCTTCGACCCGGACCGGGGCGTGCAGTTCCCCACGTTCGCGATGCCGACCGTCATCGGGGAGATCAAGCGCTACTTCCGCGACAACGTCCGCACGGTCCATGTCCCGCGCCGGCTGCACGAGTTGTGGGTGCAGGTCAACGCGGCGACCGAGGACCTGACAACCGCCTTCGGGCGCACTCCGAGCACCGCCGAGATCGCCGAGCGGCTGCGGATCGGCGAGGACGATGTGCTGTCCTGCATCGAGGCCGGCCGCTCGTACCACGCGACCTCCCTGGAGGCCGCCCAGGAGGGCGACGGACTGCCCGGCCTGCTGGACCGGCTCGGCTACGAGGACCCGGCCCTGGACGGCGTGGAACACCGCGACCTGGTCCGGCACCTGCTCGTCCAACTCCCGGAACGCGAACAGCGGATCCTGCTCCTGCGCTACTACAGCAATCTCACCCAGTCGCAGATCAGCGCGGAACTCGGCGTCTCCCAGATGCATGTCTCCCGGCTACTCGCCCGCAGCTTCCAGCGGCTGCGCTCCGCGAACCGCATCGAGGCGTAACCGAAAGCACTGGCGAACTGTCACCGGTACGAACGAATCGCTCATCGGGGCGGTTCCCGACAGTTCTGCGCTGAAAAAGCGTCAGACCCCCTTTTTCCAGGGCTGTTTCGTAACAGACAAGTCGACATGTCACTACAGCGTGTTGCCGACATGTGACATTCTGCGGGAAGCGCGTTTGCCGTGGCCCAGGCTCCGGTATTCAGGTGAAGGCACCGCTCCCCCGACGGGGGCGATCGCCGCGACCGTCCCGCGACCCAAAGGGGGTGGCATGTCCGCAGACCAGGGCAGCTCGAAGGTGCTCACGCTCACCAAGAGCGAGGCTGAGCCCGCACTCGACGCCGTTACGGTCCTGGAGGCCGTACCCGCCGTACCGGCCCCGGCCCTCCCGACCACGGGAGCCATCGACACCCGCACCCTGTCCCGCTCCCTCTTCCTGCGGCTCGCCGCACTCGACGAGAACAGCCCCGAGCGCGGTTACGTCAGGGACACCCTCATCGAGCTCAACCTCCCGCTGGTGCGTTACGCCGCCGCGCGTTTCCGCTCCCGCAACGAGCCGATGGAGGACATCGTCCAGGTCGGCACGATCGGCCTGATCAAGGCGATCGACCGGTTCGACTGCGAACGCGGGGTGGAGTTCCCGACGTTCGCGATGCCGACCGTCGTGGGCGAGATCAAGCGCTTCTTCCGCGACACGTCGTGGTCGGTGCGCGTCCCGCGCCGCCTCCAGGAGCTGCGGCTGGCCCTCACGAAGGCCAGCGACGAGCTCTCCCAGAAGCTGGACCGGTCGCCGACCGTGCCCGAACTCGCCGCGGTGCTGGGCGTGTCCGAGGAGGACGTCGTCGACGGCCTCGCGGTCGGCAACGCCTACACGGCCTCCTCGCTCGACTCCCCGGCCCCCGAGGACGACGGCGGCGAAGGCTCGCTGGCGGACCGCCTCGGCTACGAGGACACGGCCCTGGAGGGCGTGGAGTACCGCGAGTCCCTCAAGCCCCTCCTGGCCAAACTCCCGCCCCGCGAGCGCCGGATCATCATGCTGCGCTTCTTCGCCAACATGACCCAGTCGCAGATCGGCGAGGAGGTCGGCATCTCCCAGATGCACGTCTCCCGCCTCCTCACCCGCACCCTGTCCACCCTGCGCGAGGGCCTGATCTCGGACTGAGTCCCCCGCCGAACCCGCCGCCAAGGGTTCCTATTTGACGAAGCGTCAGCCACCATGGCGCGATGCTTCGTCCCCCACGGACACCTGGCCGCCGAGGCGCCCTCCTGGGCGCGTCGGCGGCCGTGGCCTGCGTAACGCTGACCGCGTGCGGCAACGGCGACTCCGACGCCGGCTACGCGGCGGTCGGCCCACCCCGGCCACCGTCCGCCACGGCGGCACGTCCGGCCGGGAGCGTCACACTGGTGCCGCTCGACGGCCCCAGGACACCGGCCGACAGCGGGACTTCGGGGACGGGAACAGGGACCACACCGGGACCGGCGTCCCGCACTCCCGCCCCGGCCTCTTCACCCTCGGGTGCCAAGTCCGGTCATGGCAGCGCGCATTCGCCTACCCCCACCCCAACTGCCGCCCCCACGACGACACCCGCCGCCCTCAGCTGGAGCGCCCCCGCGCGCAAGGCCACGGATCACCGCTGGTGCGAGGACGTGACCCTGGGCTTCCGCAACTCCGGCGGTACGGCGGTGCGTTCGGGCACGGTGACTCTCGGGACGCACATCATCGGCGCCCTCGGGATCGACTGGGCGACGATCGGCTCCACGGAACAACTGCCGGTACCGATCCCGCCCGGCGCGCACACCGAGAAGACCTGGACGGTGTGCGTCGACGCGTGGCGGGTGCCGTTGGGGATGCACATCGAGACGCGGGACGTGTCGGTCGAGTGGCGGTAGCGCGGTCGATAGGCTCCACGCCATGGACGTTCAGGTGGAGGTCGTGCGCGAGGCGACCCAGGAACTCGTGGGCGCGTTCGGTCGGCTGCTGCCGCAGTTGTCCTCCACAGCCAAGCCCCTCGACCGGGCGGCGGTCGAGCGGATGGTCTCGTGCCCGACGAACTCGGTGCTGGTGGCGCGGGCGGAGGGCACGGTAGTCGGCACCCTGACGCTCGTACTGTTCCCCGTGCCATCCGGCTTGCGCGGACGCGTCGAGGACGTGGTCGTGGGCACCGCGGCCCGGGGCCGGGGAATCGCCGCGCTGCTGACCAACGAGGCGCTGCGCATCGCCCGGCAAGCCGGCGCCCGCACCGTCGACCTCACCTCACGCCCTGACCGAACCGCCGCCAACCGGCTCTACGAGCGGCTGGGCTTCCGCGCCCGGAAGTCGACGGTCTACCGGCTCCCCGTGGAACCGGGCCGGTAGCCGTCTCAAGTCGCGCGCTCGGCGTTACATCATCGCCAGGTACACCACCGCCGCCACGACCAGCACGGCGACGACAACGCCGACGATCAGGCCGATACGGGGTCCGGCGGGAGCGGCGGCCTGCTGCGGCCGGCCGCCCTGGGGGGTCTCGTCGACGAAGGCACGGAACATCTGGGTGCTGCCGGCGGGGTCGTAGTTGCCCTCGGGGCCCTGGGTGTTTGCCATGGGCCGAGACACTAGCGAATCCCCGGGGGACACCCAAGTGCGGGGCCTCGCACGGCCATTCCCACCTGTGGGTTTACGTACGCCAATGCTTGCCTTTGCCAACTTTTTATGCCACACCTACCCCGTTTTATTTGCCTGTAGCAACCAACCTCTCTTATGGTTGCCCTAAGCAACGAACATGGAAGGCAGGGGAGGTGTGATGGCCGAGCGGACGCAGTACGAGGAGCTGATACGTCAGTTCAGCGCCTTCGGCGCCGTACGCAGGGAGCTGGGACGGATCCTGCCGTCCGACTGCCCCAGCGGCTCCGCGGCCGTACTGACCCTGCTCGGCCGGCACGGCGCCATGCGCATGAGCAGGCTCGCCGAACTGCTCGCCGTCGACATGTCCGTGACCAGCCGCCATGTCGCGCACGTCGCCGACCGGGGCTGGATCGAACGGTCCGCCGACCCCTCGGACAAGCGCTCCCGCATCCTGCGACTCACCCCCAGCGGCCAGGTCCGGCTCGACGAACTGTCCCGGCGCACCGCCCAGTTGCTCGCCGACCGGCTGAGCGACTGGAGCGACGACGAGGTCGGCCAGCTGATCCGGCTGATGGCCCGGCTCCGCGCCGACTTCGGCGACTGCCGTCCGCACACGGCCCAGCCCCCTCCCCTCGAAACCCCCCACTCCCCCCACCCCGGACTCGACCGCACCACCCGTACACCCGCATAAGCACGGAAGAGAAGGAAGCCCATGGCAACGACCACACCAGCCGGTGTGCGGGCTCACGCCAAGCACGGAGGGGGATCCCCCGCGGCCCCCGACGGCGCACCGATGACACACCGGCAGATCATGGAGGCCCTCTCCGGGCTGCTGCTCGGCCTGTTCGCCGCGATCATCTCCTCGACGATCGTCACCAACGCCCTGCCGACCATCATCGGCAGCCTGGGCGGCGGCCAGGAGGCCTACACCTGGGTCGTCACCGCGGCCCTGCTCTCCATGACGGCCTCGGTGCCGCTGTGGGGCAAGATGGCGGACCTGGTCAGCAAGAAGGCCCTGGTCCAGATATCCCTGGTCATCTACATCATCGGCTCGGTCGTCGCGGGCCTCGCGCAGAACCCGGCGATGCTGATCGGCGCCCGGGTCATCCAGGGCCTCGGCGCCGGCGGTCTCTCCGCCCTCGTCCAGGTCGTGATGGCCGCGATGATCTCCCCGCGCGAGCGCGGCCGGTACTCCGGCTACACCGGCGCCACCTTCGCCGTAGCGACGGTCGGCGGTCCGCTGCTCGGCGGTGTGATCACCGACACCTCGTGGCTCGGCTGGCGCTACTGCCTGTTCGTCGGCATCCCCTTCGCGCTGATCGCGCTGGTCGTGCTGCAGAAGACGCTGCACCTCCCGGTGACCAGGCGGAAGGTCAAGGTCGACTGGGCCGGCGCCTTCTTCATCACCGCCGCCGCCTCGCTGCTGCTGGTCTGGGTGACCTTCGCCGACGACAAGTACGACTGGCTGTCGTGGCAGACCTACACGATGGTGGGCGGCACGTTCGTGCTGGCGCTGCTGTTCGTGTTCACCGAGACCCGGGCGAGCGAGCCGATCATCCCGCTGCGCCTTTTCCGCAACCGCACGGTCTCCCTCGCCTCGCTGGCCTCGCTGTTCGTCGGCGTCGGCATGTACTCGGGCACGGTCTTCTTCTCCCAGTACTTCCAGCTCGCCCGCGACAAGTCCCCGACGATGTCCGGCGTCATGACCATCCCGATGATCGGCGGCCTGTTCGTCGCGTCGATGGTCTCCGGCCGCTTCATCACCAAGACCGGCCGCTGGAAGGGCTGGCTGGTCGCCGGCGGCCTCTTCCTCACCGCCGGTCTGGGCCTGCTCGGCCTGATGCGCTACGACACCCCGTACTGGGAACTGTCGATCTACATGGCCATGCTGGGCATCGGCGTCGGCACGATGATGCAGAACCTGGTCCTCTCCACGCAGAACCAGGTCACCCCGAAGGACCTCGGCGCCGCCTCCTCCACGGTGAGCTTCTTCCGCTCGCTCGGCGGCGCGGTCGGCGTCGGCGTGCTCGGCTCGGTGATGTCCGGCCGGATCACGCACTACGCCAAGGACACCATCACCTCCCTGGACCCGCAGTCGCAGGCCGCCGCCGCGAAGGCCGTCGGCAGCAGCGCGCTCCCCGACATGGACGCGCTGCCGAGCACGGTCCGCACCTGGCTGGAGGGCGCCTACGGCCACGGCATCGCCGACGTCTTCCTCTACGCGGCCCCCTTCGCCCTCATCGCGTTCCTCGTCGTGATGTTCATCAAGGAGGTCCCGCTGCGGACGTCCGGCGGGCTGGCGCAGGCCGCCGAGGAGGCCGTGGGCGTGCTGGACGCGGCCGAGGTTCCCGCGCCGGCCGAGGAGAAGATCCCCAGCTGGGCCGCCACTTCCGAGACGCAGGAGGAGACCGCACCCGTGACCACAGCCATGTCCGTCCCCGCGTCCGGTGGAATTCCCGTCCGCGGCTACGTCCGCGGCGCCGAGAGCACGCCCGTCCCGCAGGCCGCCGTCACCCTGATCTCCCTCGGGGGACGCCAGTTGGGCCGCTCGGTCACCCAGGTGGACGGCTCCTACGCGCTGGACGCGCCGAGCGTCGGCTCGTACGTCCTGATCGCCTCCGCCGACGGCTTCCAGCCGCAGGCGTCGACCGTCGTCGTCAACGGCAGCGACCCGGTGTCGTACGACGTCCTCCTCAGCGGCACCAGCGGCCTCAACGGCCTTGTCCGGGCGGCCGATTCGGGGCAGCCGGTCAAGGACGCGATGGTCATCGTGACCGATGTGCGCGGGGATCTGCTGGCCACCGGGACCACCGGTGAGCAGGGCGAGTTCGCCTTCGCCGAGCTGGTGCCGGGGTCGGTGACCCTCGCGGTGAACGCCGACGGGTACAGGCCGCGGGCGCTGCCCGTCGAGGTCGGCGGCACCGGTGTCACCCGGGTCGAGATCGACCTCGACTCCGGCGCCCGGGTCCTCGGCGTGGTCCGCGCCCCGCACGGCCCGCTGGCCGACGCCCGGGTGACCCTCGTGGACGCGGCGGGCAACGTGGTCGGCACTGCCACCACCGGGATGGACGGGGCATACGCCTTCACCGACCTGAGCGGCGGCGAGTACACGGTGATCGCGACGGGCTACCCGCCGGTCGCCACCGCCCTCACCCTGAATGGCAGCGGAACGGACGGCCACGACATCGAACTCGCCCACCCCGGCGAGTAGTTCACACACCCCGGCCCGTGGAGCGTGTCCCGAGCGGAGGCACTCCCCACGGGCCGGTTCCCTTTGCATGGCTTTGTACGGCGAGGAGTTACGAGAGACATGGGACTGACCGCGAAGATCCGTACCCGCGACGGATGGGCCGTGTCGCACGCGGTCGTCACGGTGACCGACCCGACCGGCGCGCAGGTGCTGCGGGCCGAGGCGGACGCGGAGGGGGCCGTACGGGACGTGAACCCGCTGGCCCCCGGGCCGTACACGGTGATCGTGACCGCCGTCGGCTACGCGCCCGCCGCCGCCACCGCGATCGTCACCGCGAGCGGCCGGGCCGAGGTCGGCACGGTCACCCTGGCCCGCCAGGGCGGCACCGAACTCCCGCCGCCCGGGCCCTGGACCGTGGACCCCGCGCACTCCACGGTCGGCGCGGTCGCCCAGCACCTGGGCATCTCCAGCGTGCGCGGCCGTTTCACCGACTTCGCTTCCACTGTCGAGATCGCGCCGGACGACATCGCCAAGTCCCGTGTGGAGGCGGTCATCCGGGCCGCGTCCATCGACACGGGCAACGCCATGCGCGACGACCACCTGCGCTCGCCGGACTTCCTGGACGTGGACCGCTACCCGGAGATCACCTACCGCTCCACGGCTCTGACCCCCGCCGGCTCCGACCGCTGGACGGTCTCCGGCGAGCTGACCCTCCACGGTGTCGTACGCCCCGTCGACCTCGACCTCGCCTACCTCGGCACCGGCGCCGACCCCTGGGGCGGCACCCGCGCCGCGTTCCGGGCGACCACGGAACTGCGCCGCGAGGACTTCGCGATGAACTACAACCAGGTCGTCCAGGCGGGCATCGCCGCGATCGGCACGACCCTCAAGGTCGAGCTGGACATCCAGGCGGTGCAGGGGGAGTCGCTGCCTCAGGCGTAACGCGGTGCCGTGCGCCTAGGCTGGCGGTATGGCACCGAACATCGCGACCAACACCACCGTCTCCCTGGACGAGTTGCTCGACTTCGTACGACCCCGCCACCGCGCCCTGCTGCTGACCCGGCGGGCCGACGGTGGCCCCCAGGCCTCGCCGCTGACCTGCGGGGTCGACGACTCCGGGCGGATCGTCGTCTCCACCTACCCCGAGCGCGCCAAGACCCGCAACGCCAAGCGGGACCCGCGCGTCAGCCTCGTCGTCCTGAGCGACGAGTGGAACGACCCGTGGGTCCAGATCGACGGCACCGCCGAGGTCGTCGACCCGCCGGACTCCGTGGAACCGCTCGTCGAGTACTACCGCAACATCGCCGGCGAACACCCGGACTGGGACGAGTACCGGGCGGCGATGCTCAAGCAGGGCAAGTCGATCATCCGCGTGACACCGGAGCGGTGGGGACCAGTGGCCACCGGCGGTTTTCCGGCGCGGCTCGTCGAGGGCTGAGCGGGTGCTGGGGGCTGCGCCCCCAGACCCCCATCGGCCCTGAAGGGGCCTCGTCCTCAAACGCCGGACGGGCTGAATCCGCCGACCGGGGTTGAAGGGGCCGTCCGGAGCTGAAGTCCGCGGCGGGCTGATGTTGCCGGCCGGGCCGAAAGGCCCACCCGGTCCCCAAGCCCGCAGCGGGCAGATTCCGTCGGCCCGGTCGAAGGGCTCGCCCGGTGCTCAGGCCCGCGGTGCGGTGTTTTCGGCGCCGTCCCGCTTCACCATCGCCTCGATGCCCGCCACCAGCAGGTCCAGGGCGAAGGTGAAGTCCCGTTCCATCATCTCCGCGACCGTGTCGCCGCCCCGGGCCGCCATGAGTTTCTTGGACTCCTCCACGATCTCGGCGGTCGTCGGGGCGCCGTCGAACGTCGTCATGGCGTGCCGGAAGTAGTCGTCGGGGGTCATGCCGGCGTCGGCGACGCGGGCGAAGAAGTGGCCCTCGATCGTGCCGTAGCCGTAGACGAACTGGAAGACGGCGGAGATCGCCCCCGTCAGCCCGTGGTCCGGCAGTCCCGTGCGCCGGATCACGCGCTGCACGACGCGGGAGAAGGCCAGGTTGTTCGGCCCGATGTTGAGAAACGTCCCGGCGAGCGGCGACAGCCACGGGTGCCGTACCAGCAGGCCCCGGTACTCCGTGGCCAGCATGCGGAGCTGGTCCCGCCAGTCCTCGCCCTCGGCCTCCGGGTCGGGCAGCGACAGCTCGCCGAAGACGGCGTCCAGGGCGAGTTCGAGAAGGTCGTCCTTCGTGTCGACGTACCAGTAGACGGACATCGCCGTCACGTTCAGCTCGGTGGCGAGCCGCCGCATGGAGAACTTCGCGAGTCCCTCGGCGTCGAGGAGTCGTACGGTGGCGTCGGTGATGCGGGTGCGGTCGAGCCCGGAGGGTTGTCCGCCACCGCGAGCACTTCGAGGTGCCTTCTGTTCCAGCCAGACACTCGTGCGCGCAGAACGCCCCGCCGACGAGCTCGTCTTGGCCATGGCGAACCTCCCTCAAGATCCAAATCCCGGATCACCTAACTTAGGGGCGCGGGGAACTGCGCGACCAGCCACAACGCACCCGCACCCGCTACTGAGCGACCACCACCCCCGAGTCTGCCCGCTCCGCCCGCCACAACAACGCCGCCGCAAGCAACCCCCCGGTCAAGACAGCGACCGCGCCCACCAACTGACTTACCTCCAGCGCGGCAGAGAAGGAATCGGTCACCCTCCTCCTCTCCCCGGCGGAGGAAGCCCGGGCCAGCCCCTCCGGCAAGGAGCTCGCCGCGAACCGCGAACTCAGCACCGCGCCGAGAACGGCGACCCCCAGTCCGTTCCCGAACTCCCCCAGCGTGCCGTTGACGCCCGCACCGACCCCCGCCTTCTCCGGCGGAATCGCACTCATGATCGCGTGAGCCATCGCCGGATTGGTGAGAGCTGCCCCCGCCCCGATGAGCACCAACCCCGCCAGAGTCCCCGCATACCCACCGGACGCGAACGACGCGATCGACACCAACCCCGCCGACATCAACACCATGCCCAGCCCGATCGCCACCGGCGCCCCCAACCTCGCCGTCCACTTCGCCGCCAGCCCCGAGAAGTTGAGCGCGACGATCGCCAGGGCGAGCGGTGCCGTCCGCACGCCGGCCTCCAACGGGCCGTAGCCGAGCACGAACTGGAGGTGCTGGGTGAGGAGGAAGAGGGAGCCGGCCATGCCGAAGGTGATCAGGACGACCCCGGTGACCGCGCCCGTGAAGCGGCGGTCGCGGAAGAAGTCCAGGTCGAGCATGGGGTACGGGACGCGGCTCTCCCAGTACGCGAACGCGGCCAGCACGAGGACCGCGACCGCCCCGGTGAGCAGTACCCGGTCCGACGTCCAGCCGTGCGCGGGGCCGGAGATGATCGCGTAGACCAGTGCGGCCATGCCGACGGTGGAGAGCAGGGCGCCGAGCAGGTCGGGGCGGTCGCCGCGCGGGCTCTTGGACTCGGGGACCAGTGCGATCGCCGCGACCAGCGCCAGGGCCGCGACGGGGAGGTTGACGAGGAAGATCGCGCCCCACCGGAAGTGGTTGAGCATGAAGCCGCCCAGGAGCGGACCGGTCGCGAAGCCGAGGGCGTTGACGGCGGCCCAGATGCCGATCGCCTTCGGCTGTTCCTCGGGGGTGAAGATCTGCATCACGACGGCGAGGGTGGTGGTGATGAGCAGTGCCCCGCCGACCCCCATCCCGGCCCGCGCGACGATCAACTGCCCGGTGGAGTCGGCGAGTCCGGCGATCAGCGAGCCCGTGCCGAACAGCACCAGTCCCGTGATCAGCATCTTCTTGCGGCCGTAGCGGTCGGCGGCGCTGCCGGCGGTCAGCAGGAGCCCCGACTGTACGAGCGAGTACGCGTTGATCATCCACTGGATGTCCGCGGTGCTCGCGTCGAGTTCGCGGGTGAGCGAGGGGATCGCGACGTTGAGCACGGTGTTGTCGAGCAGCACGGTGAGCTGCGCGAGGCAGATGACTCCGAGGACGATCCAGCGCTGGGAGTGGCCCTGGAGGGCTGGGGAGGTCGACATGTTGTACACCGTAGAACAGTTCCCATACAGCGTACAACGGAGATTTCCCGGACACGGAAGAGGGGCGGTGACCGTGTGGTCACCGCCCCTCCGGGGTCAGGCTGCTGTCAGCTGCTCGTCTTCTGCGTCAGGTCGTAGAAGGTGGCCGAACCGACCGTCACCTTCTTGTAGTTCTTCTCGACCCACGAGGTGATCTGCGAGGAGCTGCCGGTGCTGCTGCCGCCCATGCCCGTGCCGCCCGAGATGAAGTAGTGGATCTTGCCGTCCGCCACGTACTTCTGGAACTGGGCCAGCGTCGGCGACGGGTCGGTGCCGTTGAAGCCGCCGATCGCCATCACCGGGTCGCCGGTGGCGAGCTGGTAGCTCGCGGCGTTCTGGGAGCCGATGGACGCGGCGACCCAGGTGTACTTGCCCGCGTCCGTCTGGAGCAGCTTCTTGGCCGCCGAGGTGACCGTCGCGCCGTTGAGCAGGCCGCCGACGCCACCGCCGCCGCCCATGCCACCGCCCATCTGGCCGCCGAAGCCGCCACCCTGGTTCTGGGCGGTGCCGCCGGGCGCCGTGCCCGTGCCGCCGCCCGGCATCGTGCCGCCGCCCGGGAAGCCGCCGCCCTGGTTCTGGGTGGTGCCGCCGCCCTGCTGGCCGGGCATCGTGCCCGTGCCGCCGGTGCGGTTGCCGCCGCCGAAGCCGCCCCGGCCGCCGCCCGGACCGCCGCCGCCCATCATGCTCGCGCCGGCCGGACCGGCCGTCGGGATGGAGCCGGTGTGCGCCGAGTTGACCGTCGACATGGTGTAGGCCGCAGGACCGGCCAGGCCCGCCACGATGCTCAAACCGACTGCCGCGAGGGCGAGTTGGCGGCCGATCTTCGCGACGAAGATCAGGCCGAGCGCGCCCGCCAGGGAGCCGAGGAGCACCAGCCACTTCAGCCAGGGCAGGTAGTCGGGGGTGCGGTTGAGGAGGACGTAGCCCCACACGCCGGCCGCAACTACCGCCGCCGCGAGGGTGATCGACGCCCAGATCTCGCTCCGCCGCTCCCAGAGGGAACCCGCGCCGATGCCGATCACGGCCGCGATGTAGGGCGCGAGGGCGATCGTGTAGTACTGGTGGAAGATGCCGGCCATGTAGCTGAAGACGACCAGGGTCGTCACCAGCGAGCCGCCCCAGACCAGGAGCGAACCGCGCCTGACCGACGTGCGGTTGAGCTTGCGCGTGGCCACCAGGCCCGCGACGAGGAGGATCAGCGCGGTGGGCAGCAGCCAGGAGATCTGGCTGCCGATCTCGGAGTTGAACATCCGGTTCCAGCCGGTGGCACCCCACATGCCCGTGCCGGTGCCGCCGCCTCCGCCGCCGACACTGCCGGTCTCGTCACCGCTGAGGCGGCCGAACCCGTTGTAGCCGAAGGTCAGTTCAAGGAAGCTGTTGTTCTGCGAGCCGCCGATGTAGGGGCGCGAGGACGCCGGCCACAGCTCGACGATCGCGACCCACCAGCCGGCGGCGGCGACCAACGCGCCCGTCGCCAGGCCCAGTTGGGCGAACCTCTTCTTCACGCCCACCGGCGCGCACACCGCGTAGACGATGGCCAGCGGCGGCAGGATCAGGAAGGCCTGGAGCGTCTTCGCGAGGAACGCGAAGCCGATCGCGACACCGGCCCACACCAGCCACTTCGTACGGCCGTCCTCCAGGGCCCGGACGACGAGGTAGCAGGCCACCGACATCAGCAACGCCAGTGCCGCGTCGGGGTTGTTGAAGCGGAACATCAGCGCGGCGACCGGGGTGAGCGCGAGCACGGCGCCCGCGATCAGACCGGCCTCGGGGCTGTGGCGGCGGCGCACCGCCGCGTAGACGACCGCGACCGTGCCGACGCCCATGAGGACCTCGGGGACCAGGATCGCCCACGAGTTGAGGCCGAAGATGCGGACCGAGATCTCCATCGGCCACAGGAAGGCCGAGGGCTTGTCGACCGTGATCGCGTTGCCCGCGTCCAGCGAGCCGAACAGCATCGCCTTCCAGCTCTTGCTGCCGGCCTGGACCGCCGCCGAGTAGAAGGAGTTGGAGTAGCCGGACGCACTCAGGTTGTAGAGGTAGAGCAGGCCCGTCGCGAGCAGCATGCCCCAGAACGCGGGGCGCACCCAGCGCGGGTCCTCGGGCCGGCCGCGCCACAGGCGGCGGCCGAGCGGCTGCTTCGGCTCACCGGCCTGGGGGGCCAGGGTGTCCGAGGTCGCCACCGGCTCGTGCACGGCCGTGTCTCTGGCACCGGTGTCACCGGTCGGCGCCCCCCAGGACGAGGGGCCGCCTCCTCCCGGATAGGTCGTCTGATCGGTTTCGGTGGTCATCGGGGGTCCCTCGGATCGGTGTCGTGGGGACGCACCGGCTGCAACTGCATCGTCGCGTCCCTCCAGGTGCCGTCCGCGGCTTCACCGGCGCGGAACTGGGTGGTGGTGTCGTACGTGGTGGTGTCGTACGTCCCCTGCTGGGGCTGCGGCTGCCGGGTGGGCAGCGGGCCGTAGACACCGTGGTGCTGTGCGTGCCGTGCGTGCTGCGTGTACTGGGGTGCCGTCCCCGCCGTCGAATAGGTCGGCGACGAAGGGGAGTTGAAGGCCGCGAGCGTCGACTCGTCGGTGCTGTCGCCGCGGTCCGGGAAGACCCAGGCGCGGAAGAGCAGGAAGCGCAGGACGGTCGCGGCGAGGTTGGCGGCCACCAGGACCGCGAGTTCGGTGGAGTGCGCCGGGTTGCTGCTGGCCGCGTTCAGGGCGGCGAGCGAACCACTGGTCAGCGCGAGGCCGATGGCGAAGACGACCAGGCCCTGCGCCTGGTGGCGGACGGCGCCGCCCCGGCCGCGGACCCCGAAGGTCAGTCTGCGGTTGGCGGCCGTGTTGGCGACCGCCGAGACCAGCAGCGCGAGCGCGTTGGCGACCTGCGAGCCGGAGAACTGCCGGAAGAGGCTGTAGAGGACCAGGTAGAAGAGGGTGGAGAGACCGCCGACCACGCAGAACCCGACGAGCTGGCGGGCCAGCCCCTTGGGCACGTCCTTGATGTCACGGTCGCGGGGGTCGTCGCCGAAGGGGCGCGTGACACGGTCGAGCGGCAGCGAACCGGAGGCCAGGGCCTTGCCCACGCGCCACACTCCCTTCAGGTCCTCGGTCGCCGTCTTCACGATGTGGACCGTCGAGTTCGGGTCGTCGACCCAGTCGACCGGCACCTCGTGGATGCGCAGTCCGGCCCGCTCGGCCAGCACCAGCATCTCGGTGTCGAAGAACCAGCCGGTGTCCTCGACGAGCGGCAGCAGCGCCTGGGCCACATCACGCCGGATCGCCTTGAATCCGCACTGGGCGTCCGAGAAGCGGGCCTGGAGCGAGCCGCGCAGGATCAGGTTGTAGGTCCGGCTGATGAACTCGCGCTTGGCGCCACGCACGACACGCGACGAGCGGGCCAGCCGGGAACCGATCGCCAGGTCGGAGTGACCCGAGATCAGCGGCGCCACCAGGGGGAGCAGCGCGTTGAGGTCGGTGGAGAGATCGACGTCCATGTAGGCGAGGATCGGGGCGTCCGAGGCGGACCAGACGGTGCGCAGTGCTCGACCGCGCCCCTTCTGCTCCAGCCGGAAGGATGTGACCTCCGGGATTTCCGACTCCAGCCGCGCCGCCACCTGAGGAGTGGTGTCGATCGACGCGTTGTCCGCGATGGTGATGCGGAACGCGTACGGGAACGTGCGCTTGAGGTGCTCGTGCAGTCTGAGCACACATGGCTGGAGGTCCTTCTCCTCGTTGTAGACGGGGATCACTACGTCCAGGACAGGCGTACCGGCGTCTCCGGCCGGGAGGTGCTCCCGCGCCGGCAGGGTGCCGGGAGAAGAGTCGGTTCGCATGAACCGACTCTCCTCAAGTGCCCTGTTGCACCCATGTGGTGGCACTGTGCTGTGCCTGTGAGTGCGATTGCCAATTCGTTTCGGGGGCGGGCACGGGCACAGCCGGTGCAAGCGCGGGCAGATGCACGGTGAACACCGTGCGTCCGGGAACGCTGTCCACGGTGACGGCACCGCCGTGCGCGGTCGCGACCGCCTGCACGATGGCGAGGCCCAGACCGGTCGACCCGGTGGAGCGGGAACGGGCCGAGTCGCCGCGCGCGAACCGCTCGAAGACGTGCGGCAGCAAATCCGGGGGGATGCCCTGGCCGTTGTCCTCGACGTCCACGCACATCCACGGTCCGCGCCGCTGGACGCGTGCGGTGATCGTCGTACCCGGCGGGGTGTGCTTTCTCGCGTTGCCCAGCAGATTGACCAGCACCTGCTGGATGCGGGCCGCGTCCGCCGACACGAGGGCGGGTTCGTCGGGCAGGTCGAGCCGCCAGTTGTGGCCCATGCCGGCCGCGCGCGAGTCGCTGATGGTGTCCACGACGAGCGGGATCAGGTCGGTCTGGTCGAACTGCAGCGGTCTGCCCGCGTCGAGCCGGGCGAGCAGGAGCAGATCCTCGACGAGGAGGGTCATGCGCCCGGCCTCGGACTCGATCCGGCCGAGGGCGTGCTTGGTGTCCGGCCCGGTCTGTTCACGCCCGCGACGGGTGAGTTCGGCATATCCCCGGATGGAGGCGAGGGGCGTCCGCAGCTCGTGACTGGCGTCCGCGACGAACTGCCGTACCCGCATCTCGCTCTGCTGTCTGGCGTGCAGGGCGCCGTGCACATGGTCGAGCATCCGGTTCAGCGCGGCCCCGACCTGGCCGACCTCGGTGTGCGGGTCGGTCTCGGACTCGGCGACCCGTTCGTTCAGGGTCACCTCGCCCGTGTGGAGGGGGAGTTCGGAGACACGGGTGGCGGTGGCGGCGACCCGGCGGAGGGGGCGGGTGGCGATGCCGACGAGGATGTAGCCGGCGATGCCCGCGGCCACGAGGCCTGCGGCGGTGACGCTGAGCTCGACGAGGATGAGGGTGTTGACGGTGTTGTCGACCTCTTCGGTCGGCAAGCCGATGTAGTAGCCCTCGGTCTTGTCGTCCGGGGTGCTGGCGTACTTGACGAGGTAGTCACCCAGGCCCGGGATGGTCACGGTGTGTGTGTTGCCGTCCTTCGCCACGGACGCGAGGGCCTTCTTCTGCGCCGTGTTGAGAGCCGGGGTGGCCATCCCCTTGCCCACGCCGGAGCTGTCGGTCTGCTGCTGGCTGTAGGAAGCGGTGGTGATCGAGCCCTTGTCCACATAGGCGGCGATCGTCTTCTCCTGCGACGGACCGCTGCTGGTGAGGACGCGCTTGACCTTGCCGGCCGGCGTCTTGATGGGATCGTCACTGTCGGCAGAGTTGGAGGTGGTGGACGAGCCGTTCGGGTTCGCCGGCCCCGGTCCGCCGTCCGGGCTTCCCTGAGGACGGCCCACCGCACGGATGGCCGTCTCCGTCACCTTGCCCTTGAGCTGGTCGTACAGATGCGA
The DNA here is from genome assembly GCF_053598575.1 of Streptomyces sp. NPDC001100. NCBI lineage: Bacteria > Bacillati > Actinomycetota > Actinomycetes > Kitasatosporales > Streptomycetaceae > Streptomyces > Streptomyces sp. NPDC001100. The sequence goes on along the minus strand of NZ_JBSFKO010000007.1, from coordinate 154,443 downwards.
CTGCAGCGCGACAGTCGTCACCGTACCGATCACCGCACACACCACCGCGATCAGCGTCACGGACGCGACGACGAGCCGGGTCCGCAGGGTGTGCGGCTTACCCGCTCGCTTCTTCTGCGCACGCGGCCGTCGTCGCCCGCTCATGAGGCCGCGGGCTTGATCAGGTAACCGGCACCGCGTCGGGTGTGGATCATCGGCTCACGTCCCGCGTCGATCTTGCGGCGGAGGTACGAGATGTAGAGCTCGACCACATTGGCCTGCCCACCGAAGTCGTACGACCACACACGGTCGAGGATCTGTGCCTTGCTGAGTACACGACGGGGATTACGCATCAGGAAGCGCAACAGCTCGAACTCGGTGGCGGTGAGGTGGATGCCCTCGCCGGCCCGCGACACCTCGTGGCTGTCCTCGTCGAGGGTGAGGTCACCCACGACCAGCACGGAGTCCGAACGGCGGTCCGCAGCGCCGGAGCGGCGGATCAGCCCGCGCAGCCGGGCCACGACCTCTTCGAGGCTGAAGGGCTTGGTGACGTAGTCGTCGCCGCCGGCGGTGAGACCCGCGATGCGGTCCTCGACCGCGTCCTTCGCGGTGAGGAACAGCACCGGAACGTCCGGCAGCTCACGGCGCAGCCGGCCCAGGACGGTCAGACCGTCCATGTCGGGCAGCATCATGTCGAGGACGACGGCGTCGGGCCGGAACTCGCGCGCGGTCTGGATCGCGCCGGTTCCGTCACCCGCGCTGCGGATCTGCCAGCCTTCATAGCGAAGGGCCATGGACAGCAGCTCGGTGATCGACAGCTCGTCGTCCACCACAAGCACTCGGACGGGGCTCCCGTCCGGCCTCAGCAGTTCGGTGCGCCCCTGGGGCGAGGTCGTGGTCATGGTGGACACGTTGTCGTGGTCCTCTTAGAGCACGCTTTCTAGAGTCTGTGATTTTCCTGAGAAACACACAGGGGCCTCTCAGGGAACACCTTGGAATCTCTTGCCCGGGACTTATCCCGTCCCGCACGCGGCTCCGGCGGACCTGTGCGTTCCGCCCGTGCCGCCTCGGTCTTCCCTGTATCCCCCGACCTCCGCGTCTCCCTCACAGCCCGAACAGCCCGGCCCCGTTGTGATGGCAGACCGCCCGCAGCCAGTCGTCCCCGAGGCCCAGCCGCTCCAGGGCGTGCAGCTGGTGCAGATACGGATACGGGATGTTCGGGAAGTCGCTGCCGAGCAGAACGCGGTTTCCCAGGGCAGCCAGCCGGGGGAGCGCACGCGGTGGGAAGGGGGCGAGGCGTTCGCTGAAGTCCGTGAACGTCATCGTGGTGTCCAGCCGCACCTCCCCGTACCGTTCGGCCAGGTCGAGGAAGTCCTCGTACTCCGTCATCCCCATGTGCGCGACGACCAGCCGCAGCCGCGGGTGCCTGGCCAGCACCCGGCCGATCGGCTCGGGTCCCGTGTGCTTGCCGGGAGCGGGTCCCGACCCGCAGTGGATCACGACCGGTGTACCGGACTCGGCGAGCAACCCCCAGGCCAGATCGAGGAGTTCGTCGGCCGGGTCGTACGCCCCGACCTGCACATGCGCCTTGAAGACCCGCGCACCGGCGTCCAGCGCCTCCCGGACATAGTCCTCAACTCCCTCTTCCGGAAAGAGAGTCGAGGTGTGCAGACAGTCGGGGGTGCGGGCGGCGAAGTCGACGGCCCAGTTGTTGAGCCATCGGGCCATGCCGGGCTTGTGCGGGTAGAGCATCGCGGTGAAAGCGCGTACTCCGAACTCCCTTATCAGCGCGACCCGTTCGTCCTCCTCCTTCCGGTACGTGATCGGCCATTCCAGCGCCCCGCCGGTCGAGGGCCCGAGCGCGTCGAAGTAACCCCAGACCTTGCGCAGCACCCGCTCGGGCATGAAGTGGGTGTGCACGTCGACGAGCCCGGGGAGCCCTAGCCGCTCCCAGAACCGCCGGATCTCGGCCGCCTCGGCCGCCGTGCCGCGCTCACCGGTTCCGCCGGCCTCACTGTCCATGTCCATACGGGACCCCATTCCTGCCCATCGCTAGCGCACCGGCCCCTGCTCGTCCACATGGAAGGCGGGCGTCCCCAGAAACACCTCGGCGGTCACCGGCCCATAGGCGACGTTGAACGTGTCCAGCCAGTACGACCAGTCCCGCACACCGGCCGCACTGCTGAAACGGTAGTTGAGCTGCCACCGGACCCACTGCCCCGGCACGAGCCGCACCGCGGGAGGCCGGCGCCGTCTCGGCGGCAGCCCGAACAGCGGGTCCACACGCGGGAACACCCTCAACCGCCCCCCGGTCTCCCGGAATTGGATCGCGACCTGCTTCCGCTCCGCCAGACCGTCGTACGGCGCGAAGTCGTCCTTCTCGTGCATCCGGACCGTGTGGACCGACTGCGCCGACCCGTCAGGCAGCGGGAATCCGACCGGAACCGCGTTTCTGCGCGCGGCTGCCTCGCCTCCCCGTGACCGCTTCGTCCAGGACGTGCGGACCCACTGGACGGTGACCTCCATGACGCCCCTCCCCGTTCCCTTCCCCGTCCTCAGAACAACCCTTCCTGGACCCCGGGCGCTTCCCTCCTGAACTCCCGCACCGGCACCGTGAATTCGACCGTGTCGCCCCCGGCCGGGATCAGCTCCCACCCCGTCATCAACCGCGTGTCCAGCACGACCACGCCCCGTCCGGTGGCGAGGTGGAGATCCGGTCCCGCCGCCGCGAGCACCTCCCCGCTCACCACGCCGCCCGCGATCAGCCCGCTCACCTCGCCGACGGGGGCCGGGAGGTCGGTGAGGCCGAACACCTCGACGTGGTCGACGGGTTGGTACGGCTCGCGGTGGAGCGCCTCCGGCCATTCGCGCAGCGCGAGCGCCCGGGTGTGCAGGTCGGCGAGCTCGGCCGCGCGCTCCGCCGCCGAGCCCGGGAGCACGGAGCGGACCGCGCGCTTCTCGCCGTAGGGGATCCGGTCCGGTACCCGGAGTGCGGCGCGCAGGAGTTCCTCCGAGCGGCGGGCCGCCATCAGGGGGCCGAGGCCCAGCCAGCTGAAGCAGACGGCGCCCTGCTCAAGCAGCCGGGCGGAGCCGCGCTCTTCGGCGGTGATGCCGACCTTGAGCAGGCCGGGGCCGAACCAGGCCAGATATACGTGGTACGGCCGCGGGTCGTCCGCGATCGTGTCCGCGGCGACCGAGTGCGCCCGGTCCAGCCGCGCGCACTCCTCGCACCGCGCGCCCGTGCTCCGCTCCGGCACGGCTGCCCGCAGCGGACACACGTGCCCCCGCGCTCCCACACATGTCCGCCCGCCCCCTTCCGCGACCTCGAAGGCCACCCGCTTCCCCCGGGGCAGCGGGCTCCCGCGCCCGCCGTCCCACTTCAGCTCGGGACCGCCTGCCGTCCATCGGAGTCCCGAGCACTTCCACGTCCGTGGTGCCCGTGATGTCTGTGCCATCGCTCACGAGATTAGAGGGCGCCACTGACAACGGCCTCGGCCCCGCTTCAGCCTGCGGTTTCTCCGACCGGAACGGGCTGGCGGGTCTCCGTCGCGTGCCCCTCAGCCGGCCGCCCCCGCCCCGCCAGCCGGCACCCGACACACCCGGCGTGCCCGGCCCGCGCCAGCGGGTCCCGTACCCGCATCCCCCACTGCGCCCGGTCCCGCCGCCCGGACGGCTTGCCCCAGCCGGTGAGGTGGAGCGCCCAGGTGACCAGGACGGCGACGACGACGATCCCCAGCCCGCCGCCGATCAGCGCGGCGGAGACGGTGCACACCCCCACGCCCGCGACGGCCGTCCCGACGGTGGCGATGCCGAATCCGGTCCACCCGGCGACCGTATGCCCCTCGTCATACTGGTGTGCGCTCATGTGCCAGCCCCCTTCGACAGATCCCCGACAGATCCCGCAGATCTCTCACTATCTAAGAAATTTAGAGTATTAACCTCTCACTAGCTAAGGCAATATCCATGCAAGCCAAGCCCCGCCCCGCCGCCACCCCGGCCCAGGCACTGGACGCGATGGACTCCCTCATCGCCACCGCACAGCTCGGCCAGCAGGAAATGGCCGAACGGCTGGGCCTGAACGTCACCGATCTGCTCTGCTTCGCCTGCGTCCTCAAGGCGGGCGAGAACCTCCTCACGGCCGGCGACCTGGCGGAGCACGCCCACGTCACGACGGGCGCGGTGACCGGCATCCTCAACCGGCTGGAACGCGCCGGTTTCATCACCCGCGTCCCCGACCCCACCGACCGCCGCCGCGTCCGCGTGGCCTCGGTACCGGCCGCGGTGACCCGAGTCGTCGCGCTCTACGGCCCCTACTACGACCGCCTCAACGCCCAGTTCGCCGACTACTCCCCCGAGGAGATCGCCGTACTGGCCGACTGGTTCGCGCGGACGTCGACGCTGGCGCAGGGCTACATCGAGGAACTCCGCGCGCGGGACAAGGAGCAGGACGGTGAGTAGGTGAGCAGACGGGGAGTGGGAGTCGGGGGTATGCCCGACCCCGTTGGTGTAGCGGGCTCCACCAACGGTTCGGGAGACCGCTTCATCGTGCCCGCAGCCGTACGACGGCATCGTTGATCTCAGCCGGTCAGGAGGACCGGCGCAGGTCGAACGGCCGCCGTACGGAGGGAAATCCCATGACAACCGCTCCCGGTCCGTTCGCTTCCTTCGTACGGTTCGTGGTGTGCGGGGGCGGGGTCGGGGTGCTGTCCAGCCTGGCGGTGCCGCTGCTGGCCGCGCTGATGCCGTGGGGGGTGGCGAACGCGCTGATCACGGTCGCCTCGACCATCCTCTGCACGGAGCTGCACGCCCTGTTCACCTTCGGCACCGGGCGCCGTCCCGGTCTGCGCGAGCACTGGCAGTCGGCGGGTTCGGCCACGGCGGCCTACGCGGCGACGTCCGCCGCGATACTCGTCCTCCACACCGTCCAGGCCTCCCCCTCCATGCTCACCGAACAGATCGTCTACCTCAGCGCCTCGGCCCTCGCCGGCATCGGCCGCTTCCTGGTCCTGCGCCTTTTCGTCTTCGCCGACAGCACCGCACGGACCCCCGTCACGATCCCGGTACTGCCGGTCCCCGCGGCGCCCGTGTTCAGCGCGGCGGCGTGAGCGGCCCGCGCCCCAACAGCCCCGCGCACCAACGGAAGTGACCGTCGCTCCCGTCCGAGGAGAACAGGTCGTAGGTCGCCAGGGCGTACGCGCGCTGGTAGAGGGCGAGCGTGTCCGGACAGTGGCGGAGCTCCTCGGCGAACAGACGGGTGAGCACGGCGGTGTGGTGTCCGGCGTACGGCCCGTACATGTCCCACACGGCGGCGGTCACCGCGACCTCGAAGGCGGGGTCGCCGGCCGTGGTGAAGAAACCGAAGTCGAGTACGGCCGTGGGTGCGCCGGTGTCGTCGACGTGGATGTTGGGCGGTACGAGGTCGCCGTGCACGACGGAGACGAACGGGCCGTCCGGCAGCGCCACCAGGGACTCCGTGGTCCGTCGCACGATCGCCGCGAGGTCGGGAACCCTGGCGGCCAGCAGCTCACCGTGCCGGCCGACCGCACGCCGGACGAGGTCGGCGAGCGCGTCGGGGAAACGGGTGTGCCCCTCCCAGAGGGGACGGTCGTCGCCCTGGACGGTGAGACGGCGCATGGCCTCGGTGCCGGGTACGGCGGCCAGGGCGCGCAGCACCGTCAACAGGGCGTCGGTCTCCCGCGCGGGCAGCTCCCGGGGCGGCGCCACGATCGCCGAGTCGGCCCGCATCGGCGTTCCCCGCAGCTCGCGTTCATAGGTGACGAGGACACCCTCGTGCTCCTCGACGGCGAGGATCTCCGGCGTGGCGAACGGCAACGACGGCGCGTGCCGGGCGATGTCCTCGTAGACCCGCCGTACGAGGTCCGGAGCGGCCGGCCGCCGCCCGCTCCACACCTTGGCGACCGTCCCGTCGCCGAGCCGGTAGACGGCACCTTCGACACCGACGGCGAGCGGCCGGGCGCCCGGGTGACCGCGCTCGGCGAAGTGGCGGACCCAGGCGGCGGAGTGCTGTTGACGGTGGGTGCTCATGGCCGAAGTACATCCGAGTGGACCCGAGTAGACCCGTGTGGCTCCGAGTGGAGAGGGCCATCGGCTCGTCGACCGGCTCGCCGGCGTCCGCACGGCAGTGCGGGGGACGTCGACTGCGGGGTCGTCGGGGCCACGGATGCGGTGGCCGAGCAACTGCCGTTCGCCGGCGGGGCGTTCGACACGAAGGCCCGCCGCTGTCCACCCGTCGCCGCGGAGGAGACGCGGGCGCAGTAAGGCGGCCGGATCAAGGCCGCCTTGGCGGACGGGAGTTGGGACGCGCGGCACGGGGCGCTGCGGGACGCGGAGACCCATGAAGGGGCACCCGTCCTCGTACGTTCGGTCCGCTGAAAGGGGGAGGAACAGTGGGCGTGGCTGTGCACGCCCGGTCCGCCGCCGGAAACCCTGTTCCCCTCCGGAGGCCCGGCCCCCGTGGCTGGGCCGTCCTGCCTAGCCCGCCCGGCGGTAGGCCTCGTCCAGTTCCGAGAACGTCGCCGGCCCGTCGTCGAGCGGCAGGGTCTCGTCCTCCCCGAAGTCCGGGGCCTGGAAGGGGTTCGTCGCCGGAGGGGGCGATCCCGCGTTGGCACGGCGGGACGCCCCTTCCGGGGCGGAGAACAGCGAGGTCAGTTCGATGAGAGGTCTCCCGTTCGTTACAGGCCGCCAGGACCTGGTGTGCCGTGACCGGGCACTGCGGGTCCTACAGCTTGCTCATCTTGGCGTACGGACTCAGGATGCGCTCCTGAACCGAGCCGAAGTCGACGAGCACCGCGATGCCGTCCTCGATGCCGATGACCCGGCCGAGGCCGTACATGTCGTGTGTCACCTGGTCGCCCACGGCGAAATGCTTGGGGGCCGCCGCGGCCGGTGCCTTGAAGGGACTGGTGGGCAGATAGCGCTTCGGTGCAGCTGGCTTTGTCATTGCTTCCAGTATGGGCCTAGACACGCGTCTCGCTGAGGCCGTCCACATCGCTTGTTCATCACAACCTGGTCGCCGACCTCGCGTACGACCTCACCGAGCACCCGAAACCATGTGAGCAACGTCACTTCGACGCGTCCTCCGTCGGCCTGGACAAGGAGGAACCCGGGACGCCGGACCGAAACAGGGACCCTGTGGAGTGATCCACAGGGTCCCTGTCATTGCTGTGCACTCGGCAGGATTCGAACCTGCAACCTTCTGATCCGTAGGCGGGTGCAGCACCATCGCGTAGTGCTCGCCCGCTGGGATCTGTCGGCTCGTCCGCCGATGGCGGGTACGCCACCGTACGCGGTTGTACGCCTCTGTTGATGTCAGCTACTGATGTCACGTCGCAAGTTGGGACGCACTCCAGACCTGAGTGGAGTTGCAGAGACCCACCACCTCAGATGCGTGCGGCACAACCACCCGGAAAGGATGGCGAGTCAAGAACAATCCCATACTGGATCCCAGAAGCGGTCGAGTTTATGACATCCCTCCGCCGCGCACCAGGCCCGCGGACATGAAACCCTGCATCATCGACGTAAACCTTGACCTCGTCGTACATCATCTTCAAACGAGTGACGTGTATTTTCGATGGAGGATAAAAGGTGGCGATAAACTGAATATCGCGAGGAGCGTTCCTGATCTTCAGCGTCTTACCTGGAGCCTTTCCAAAGAATTCAATATCCCAGGAGTCGACACTAAATTCGACTTCGTTCTCACGTATAGCCAAAGCCACTTGGCCATTCTTGTCACGTATCAGGCCATTCAATAGGATCTGATCCCCGTCAAACGTGAAACTAATGAACTCTTCATCGTTGATGAGGAACGGAACCAACTTCGAGCGATACCCGAAGAACCGATTACTGGAAACCTGAATCTCACAGGCGTCCCCATAGAAATGAAGACCATAGGGTGTCGAGATACCCCGCTCGACGTTTACGGGATTCGCGTTCTTCCTCCGAACAAGTTCCAGAGGCAAGAGACCGTCCGTCTTCTCTCGGTGATGCCTACTGCAGAGAAGGGTTAGGTTGTCTGCTTCATGAACATGCACGTCGGAGTACGGCGTCATATGATCGATGTCATATAGAGGCAACCCGCACACTACACACCCGAAACCGCATCGTTGCCGAACTTCACGCTTGATGTGTTCGGGTATATGTTCCCTGGCATCCTTGGCCATGAGATTGACCAACCTTTAGGTATCAGCGCAACTTGCGAAGATCTTAGCGGATGATGTTGATTCGCGCCTGCGGCGCAGGAGATGTCGGCAGGTCGGGCAGCTCACGGCGGGGGCATGAACACCCCGACGTTTTGACCCCGCCGACGAGCGCGACGCAGGCTCCCCAACTGTGCGAATGGCCGCATGGGCGTTCGCACAGTTGGGTCAGAAAGGGCGCGTACACGGAGGCGAACATCAGCATCCACAACGCACTCGACAAAGAAGTAGGACAACGACGTTAGCCCTCTGGCGTCTCTGTCGACTGGTCGAGCTGCTGCTGCCGATTGCGCTGGTCATTCTTGAGGTTCTCTACACGCTCGGTGAATTCCAACAAGGCAGCGCTGCCCTTGTAGCGCCCCACTTTCAGGTTGACGGAGTCGTACTCCTCCTGATGTCAGTAGGGCGTGTCTTTTTTGCTGGTCAGACCGCCGCTGTCCCGCGCATCAGCCACTTGCTGCGGCACTTCGAGAGGCGTACACACGTCTCTGCGCCCGTCATGGGGACCAACCGCCAAGAGATCATGCGGCAAGGTGACCTCACCGGCAGGGCGTTGGGCCAGCCAACCCGAACGCCTGTGGCCCGGCGCCTCAGTGCGGACGTGCGTGAATCCCAGCCGTTCGTAGTAAGCGTGCAGCCCCGTGTTGGTGCGCCATGTGTCGATACGCACCCAGCTTCGGCCTTCCAATGCTGCGAGGCGCGACATCCAGTCGATGACCCGTGTACCGAGATGCCGGCCTGACGCTTCGCGCGCCACCATCAGCTTGTACAGGTACAGCCCCGACTCAGGGCGATCGGCGTCCCTCCAGAAGTCGCGGTCAACGGGGCCACGACTGACAGTCGCGAGCACCCTGCCCTGCTCGCCAACGACGACCCAGGCACGCCCTTCATCTATGCTGGCGCGCCATTTAGCGATGGCCCGTTCGCCTGTCTCTGGGTCGCTCCACTGATCCGTGCCTTTTGTGCGCAACCACCCTTCCGCCTCCTCGCGAAGGGCCAAGAGGGCGGGTACATCCTCCGCCGCCGCAGGGCGGAGGTACTCAGTCCGTGCTGACTTCATAGAGGATCTTGTGCCTGTCTCCGGGAAGGATGGTGACCATACAGCGGAGGGGGCGACCCTCCGCGTCATAACCTGTTCGGGTGTGCTCGGCGATTGGCGTTGCCGCAGGTAGGGCAAGTAGTTCAGCCTCCGGTCGGGTCGGCATGCGCACTGAGATTTCGTCCACGTACTTGGCTTGGACGAGTCCCACGGAGGCCAGGATGCCGCCAGGTGCCGAGACGTCTCGGGGCTCCATCAAAGGCGTGCCGATCACGAGTTCCTGCGGGAAGTACGAGTCGGCGAGCGCATAAGGCCGGTTGTCTATGTACCGGACGCGCTTGCGTGCCACGGCCAAGCCGTCGGCAGGCAGTTCGAGGCGCTCACGCACGTGAGACGGAGGCTCGACGATCGACACCGTGATGTCCTGACGAGGCGCGTTCCCGCTCTCCTCAATCACGCTCGCCCATTGGTCACCAGCCGTCCGCCCTTCGACCGCGTTGGCATGGCGGCTCCGGCTCTCCAACGTCGTCCAGTTCCACACCACAGGCGGGTAATCCTCGCGGACGTACTTCCCTTGCCCCTGCCCCGTGACGACCAGACCTTCCTCAATCAAGAGGCGGACACCGGAGCGGATGGTTTCGCGGCTGTAGCCGTACTCGCTCATCATCTTGGATTCGCTGGGGAGCGCCTCACCCCCGCTCAACGTCCCGGACAGGATCTGTTCGCGCAGGTCGTAGGCGATTTCCTGAGCCTTCGTCATACCGCGTCGCACCGACAAGACTTCCCCTCTGCTCCGACTCCTCCGTACAAGTTAGACCAGGGGGCTTGACTCTCCAAGTCCAAGTCATGCAGTCTTCTGGCACGGCACTCCTCCAGACAAGCCAGACGGGGTGTCACGTACAGCGTTGCCGTAGGACTGCCCGGAGGAAAGCCCCGCAAGGGGGGAGTACGAAGGAAGCCGCCGTTACTTGAAAACTCAACAGAGCGCTTGAGGGAGACCCGCCCCACCTCCGCAAGTGGGCGGGCGCGCACGGTTTCTGTCCCGTGCGCGGTACAGCGCAACTCGACCTTTCCGCAGCTCATCCGCTGCGGCCGGTTGCCTCCGCTGCTCGTCTCGTACGAGCGGCGCTGAGGGGAGCCGGACACCGACTCCAACGGCGCGCGGCCCCGGTGCTGTAACACCGGGGCCGCTGTTCGGGCCGTTCCACGCTGAGAGGAACACGACCCAATGAGCAACATCGTCACTGTTCAAGAGGCTGTTACCGCGTTCGCCGAATGGCGTGAGCCCACCGACGCGGAACTGGACGCGATCGACTCCGAGATGCCCGTGATCCTGGCGGATGTCGACCTGATCGACGCGCAGATCATCACCCTGGACCGCACCCCCAGTGAGCTGGACGCGCAGCGCGTCCGCCGCGCCTGGCGTCGCCTGCTGACCGCCCGCCGCGAGCTGGCCAACCACACCGCCGACGGGATGCTTCCGGAGGTGGGCGCGTGAGCACTACCGACCAGAACCTGACCGCCGCGCATGCCGAGGTGAAGGCGGAGATTGCGCGGACCGACAACAAGACCGCCCTGCTTCTCGCGTTCGTCGGCGCGGTTCTCGCCGGCGCGTGGACCATCGCGAGTTCCCTCCCGCTCACCCCGCCCGCCATCGCGGTCGGAGCTCCCGGCATGAGCCTGCTGGTCGGCGCGGCCGGACTGATCCTGCGTTCCGTCCGCCCCAACCTGAAGGGTCGGCACGGCTTCCCGCTGTGGGCCACCCTCACGCCCGAGGAGATCGCCGACGCGGTGTCCGGTGACCTTGCTGCCGACATCGCGGGCCTGTCCCGCCTGGCGGTCGCCAAGTTCACGTGCCTGCGCCGCGCGGTCGACCTGACCCTCACCGGCGGCGCCCTGCTCGTTCTCGCCCTGCTGATTACGGCGGGGGGTGCGGCATGAACGCCGACACCCGCGCGTTCCTCGCTGCCGTCCTGGCGGCCATCGACATTCCCTCACCGGCCACCTACGGCGATCGCGAAGCGTTCCAGCGACTGCTGGAAGACCGTGTGCTGGACGCGGTCGTGGCTCTGACCGGTGCGCTCGATGAGCCGCCGGCCTCCGACTGGGGGCTCGGCTGGCACACCGACTACCTGCGCAAGCGGCTGGCGACGAAGCCGCCGACCACCTACCGCCACTTCAACGCGGGCGGGGGTGCGGCGCGATGAACTCCAAAGGCCGCAAGCTGCTCGTCACCGCCCTGGTCGTGGTGGTGGGGATGGCGTTCCGCGTCTCGTGGAACGCGCTGCGGGACATCGCCAACGCGATCGGCGCGGACCACACCGCCGCCACCCTCTACCCGTTCGTGGTCGACGGCCTGATGGCCCTCGCCCTGGTCGCCACCCTCGTACTCGCCGGCGACGATCGGAAGTTCGCGCTGAAGGTGCTGGGCACCTACACGGGCGCCTCCCTGGTCCTCAACTACGTCCACGGACTCGTTCCCGCCCTGCACGGCGCCACGGTCGACTGGGGACGGTTGGCCGACTGGGACCCCGCCAACTGGGCCCTGGTCCTGCTCGCGACATCGCTTCCAGTCGGGTCGATCTACTTCGGATCCGATCTCGTCGCGAAGGTGCTGCACCACCAACCCGCCCCGATTCCCACCCCGGTCGCAAATGCGGAGGAATCTACCGAGACCACAGTGAAACGGTCTACGGCTGACCTGCCGGAATCGACCCCCGCACCGATCAACGCGCCCGCCGTGGCGAACCCGGTCCGGACGCCCGATCCGGTACCGCTCGGCTTCCTGAAGTCGACTCTCCCGCTCAAGCCCGTACCCGCCATCGGATCGGCCCCGGTCAACACGATCGGGTCGACTCCGAAGCGGACCACGGTTGCGGCCACGTCACCCCGCCCGCGTGCGGCGACCGGCCGCGTCCCGGACGCGGGCCGATCGACCCGACCCAAGCGCACGCAGGCGCAGTTGCTCGATGAGGCCCGCACCGCGACCGCGAACCTGCCGGATGCGAAGGTGACCGCAGAGGGCATCCGCCGGGAGATCCGCACCTCGCCGGCCAACGCCCGGATGCTGCGGGATGCCCTGCTTGCCGAGCGCGCCGGTACGGCTGTCGGGACGCCGTGATGTCGGCTGCCTACGGCAAGTGCTTCGACCCGTCCGGCGCCCGCTACGGCGTCCCCACCTTCCCCTGGAAGTACGCCCCCAGTGACGAGCAGTACGCCACGCGCCGGCAGTTACGGGCGCGTGGCCTGCGTCCGGGGGGTCAGCCGATAGCGGCGCAGGTCATGCGCATCAACCGCCGCACCGGCACGGTCCGCGTCGCCTACCTCTACCGCATCGACCTCGCCCTGCCAGTACGGCCGATGACCTCGCGGAAGTGGGGCGCCCTCGCGCTCGCGATGCTCGCCCGCCAGACGTGCCCCGTCTGCAAGGTCACTTACAGCTACTGCATGCCGCGTTCGCTGGGCTGCTGCGTGCTGTGCGCCTACCCCACCAACACCCCTGCTCTGAAAGGGAGTTGATCGTGTCGAAAGCCGAGATCCGCCGACTGGACCGTGAGATCCAGAAGACCGCCGCGAAGCTGGAAGCGGTGCAGCGGGGCGAGTGGTGGCCGCTGAACGGCTCCGAGCGCCGGGCCATGGCCCGCGCCATCGCCGGCGGCTCCTACCAGGTTGTACGCGGCCGGAACCCCGGCCGTGCGGAACAGCAGATGGAGACCACCGGTTCCGCCGCCGAGATGCGGCTGAACGCCGAACTGACCGCCCTGCACTCCGAGAAGCTGCGACTCATCACCGAGGCCGCCCGCGCCAAGGCCGCGAAGAAGGCGTCGGGGTGGTGGTGACCGTGACTGCCGAGGTCACGCCGCCCGGCGAGTGCCCGCAGTGCTGGCAGCACGCCCACGACAAGCGCATACACCGCAGCCTCAGGCCCCGGCAGGACTGCCCGCAGTGCGTCGACCACATGGTCAACGGCTGCCCCTTCATCGTGCCGAAGAAGCCTTCCCGCTGGTTCTGACCAGCGACAACGCCCGGGGTGACCGCCTCTTTCCACGGACCCGGCCACCCCGGGCGCCCTCTCTCAACTCCCGCCCCCGAAAGGGCAGTCAGGAGCAGTTCCAGCATGTCCGAGAACGTCGTACGCCTCGTCAAAACCCCGCCCACCGGCCCTGAGCCGGACGGGACGCCCACGGTGCTGACCGTGGTCCCCGACGCCCCGCCGGCGCCCCTGGTGCCGCTGTGGGTGCGCTCCGGGCGGGCCGTGAAGACGGCGGTCACCCACGAGAACACCAAGGCCGCTGCCCGGGCGGTCGCCCGGCACAGCCTCTACACGTTCAACGGCGGGCGGATCGTGGCCCGCCGCACCTGGGACGGCAAGACCGGAGCCCGCTACGAACGCATGATCCGCGCGGCGGAAGCCGCGGGGAACCTGGAGCTGGCGGAAGAGTGGGAGGAGCGGTTGCAGCGTTTCCGCGCCGCCCGCCACCACCGCCGCATGGACCTCCTCCACTCCCCCGTCGAGGCCGCCAAGGGTGTCGGGGTGGGTGCCGCGATGAGCGTCGGGGCGCTGGTCGCGCTCGGGATCGTGATGGCGATCAACAACCACGACATCCGCGACGTCATCACCCCGTTGAAGGCCACGGTCGAGTTCATCGCGACCCTGATCCGGATCGTGCAACTCGTCTGGCCCACCGCCGTGATCCTCGGTCCGCTGTTCACCCTGCTCGCCCTGTGGAGCGTGGGCAGCAAGCAGCAGGCGGCACCCCAGTGGGCGCTCCCCGCCAACGCCCGCAGCAGCGAGGGCGAGCCGATCACCCCGTCGATCGTCGTCAAGGCCCTGCGCGACCTGGGAGTTGCCGCACTGCGCACCGCCATCAAGGACATGGGGGATGCCGGCGCGTCCATGCTGTCCCCGATCACGATCGCCGGATGCGGGGTCGAGGTCGACGTCACCCTGCCCTCCGGGGTGTCGACCAACGAGGTGCAGGAGCGCCGCCGCAAGCTGGCGGAGAACCTGACCCGGCATGAGCACGAGGTGTTCATCACGATCCCCGAAGCGGCCCGCACGGTCCGCCTGTGGATCGCCGACAGCGGCGCGCTGGACGAGCCGATCGGCCCCTCGCCGCTGGTCACCGACGAGACGATCACCGCGAACTACAAGACCGGCAAAGCCCCGTGGGGGCAGGACCTGCGCGGGGACGCGGCAGAGCTGAGCGTGTATCAGCGCCACCTGCTCATCACCGGCCGCTCCAACCAGGGCAAGACCGCCTCGCTGCGCTCCCTGGCCCTGTGGCTCGCGCTCGACAAGTCGGTGCAGTTCTGGATCGCCGACCTCAAGGGCGTCGGGGACTGGAGCATGTTCGACGGCATCGCCGACGTGCTGATCGAGGGCCCGTCCGATGACCATGTGATCCAGGCGACCGAGATGGTCGAGGACGCGGTCACCGAGATGAATCGCCGCATCGAGGTCCGCCTGCGGGACGCGAACGTGACGTTCCCGCCGCTGATCGTCCTGGTCGACGAAGCGCAGAAGGCGTTCATGTGCCCGGCCGTCGACGACGCCAAGCGCCCCTACGGCGGATCCAAGGCCACCTCGCGGTACTTCATGGCCGCACGCACCATCCACAACCAGGGCCGTGCGGTCGACGTGCTGCTGTGGCAGGGCACGCAGGACCCCACCGACCAGAACCTTCCCAAGCTGGTCCGCGAAGGCGCCCACACCCGCGCCTCCCTCGTGCTCGGCTCCGAGTCGCAGGCCAAGATGGCGCTCGGGGACAAGGCAGTCGAGGACGGCGCGGCCCCGCACCTCCTGCGGCAGGGCCTGGACAAGGGAACCCTGGTGGTCGCCTCGGACGGCATCGACATGCCCAAGGGCCAGTCCTCGATCACCGTGCGCACCCACTTCATCGACGACGACCCCTCCACGGAGATCGCCAACCGCGCCAAGGCACTGCGCTCGGGGGTCACCACCCTGCACGTCATCGAGCGGGGCGAGAAGCGCGACCCGCTCGCCGACATCGCGTCCGTCCTCGGCAGCGAGTCACGCGTGCTCACGCACGACGTCCTCAAGCGGCTCGCCGCGCTGGACGCGGACGCCTACGGCCGCTGGACCAACGGCGACCTCAAGCGCGTCCTGGAAGCGGCCGGCGAGGAGCCGAAGAAGTCCCACGGACGCATGGTCGTGCGCCGCGAGGACGTCGCCCGCGCCCTGGAGAACCGGGACGCAGACGGTTCCGCTTCCGCCTCCTGAACCCGGGGAGGCGCACCCTCCCGACGCGGGGAGGCGGGGAGAACTCCCCAACCGCCTCCCCACCCCACATCCCCCGCTTTGATCAGCGGAAACATCGTTTCGGGGAGGCGGGGAGGCACCCCAGGCCACAGCCCCGAAACCCCCTCCACAGCGCCCCCCGAAGGGGGTGTGTCCGCCTCCCCGACCCATGCCCGGAAGGGATTCCGCATGTACCCCGAACCCGCCCGCCACGCGCCCGCCGAACGGGCCGTGGAAGTCCACTACCCGGCCCCCATCGCCCCCGCCGCCACCGCGCCGGCGCCCCTCATTCCGATGCAGCCGGGCAGCATCCCGTCCGTGGCGAGCATCGTCCTGCCGGACGGACGCGTCGTCACCGGCTACGCCATCAACCCCGCACAACCCGAACCCCTCGCCGCCAAACCGCCCGTCTCCCGCGCGGCCGTGAACATCGCCCTCGGGGGCGTCGGCTTCCTCGCCGTGTGCGGCGGACTGATCCTGCTCACCTCGTTCATCGCCGCACTGACCGCGCTCATCACCCAGCTCATCACCCTCGCCGCCGTCATCTTCGGCGGGTGGATCGCCGTGCAGGTCTTCAGCACACGCGGCCACCAGAGCGGGACCACGGTCAACATCCGCAAAGCGATCTTCAAGCGCAACCACTTCCACAGCTAGCTACGCCAAGGGCGACCCCTCCGTCTCGCCAAAGAAGCGGGGTCGCCCTTGCCCAACCAGCCCTCAACAGACCTGTTGGAGGTCTCCAGCATGACCCAACCCACCGACATTCGGCGAGCCCTGCCACACGCGCCTCCCGCCCCCGCGCTGGGAGCTCCCGGCGGCATGCGGTTCTACCTGACCACCCACAAACGGCACTGGCTGCGCCTGACCAAGGTCCCGCTGTTCCTGAAGTCCGAGCACTGGGACCGTGCCATCAAGTGGGACGTCGCCCAAGGCCCCTACGCGGTCGACTCCGGCGGCTTCACGGAGCTCAAGGACAGGGGCACCTGGACCCGCACGCCGCGCCAGTACGTGCAGGATCTGCACCGTATCTGGGAGCACGTCGGCCCCTACGACTGGGCCGCACCCCAAGACTGGATGTGTGAAAACGCCATCATCAACGGTGGCTGGTTCGGCGGACAGTACTTCGTCGGCACCCACCTCAGCGTCGAAGAACACCAACGCCGCACCGTTGAGAACTTCCTCGAACTGCGCTCTCTCGCCCCGACCTTGCGTATCGCTCCTGTCGTGCAGGGCGACACCATCCCCGCTTACGAGCGGTGCGTAGAGCTGTACGAGAACGCCGGCGTCGACCTGCGAGCCGAACCGGTCGTCGGACTCGGCTCCGTGTGCCGCTTGCAGTCCACCAAACAGGGTGCCGAGATCGTCACCGCGATGGCCGCGCACGGCTTCAAACTGCACGGCTTCGGCTTCAAAATCCTCGGTCTCGAACGCGTCGGCCACCTCCTCGCCTCCGCAGACTCCGCCGCCTGGAGCTCCCACGCCCGCCGCCGCCCACCCCTGCCCGGCCACACCCACAAGAACTGCGCCAACTGCATCGACTACGCCCTCAACTGGCGCCAGCACGCCATCCGATCCATCCCCACCCACCACCAAATGCTGCTCACCGACAGGGGTGCCGCATGAACCACACCCTCCTGACCGCCGCCCTGACCGCCGCCGCGCGCGGCTGGCACGTCTTCCCCCTGCGCCCCGGCAGCAAGCAACCCGCCCTGCACGGCGCGGAGCGCTGCACCACCACCGGTGACTGCGCCGGCGGACACCGGAAGTGGGAGCAGCGGGCCACCACCGACCCGCACCGCATCACGCAGTGCTGGGAGACCCACCCCGCCAACATCGCCATCGCCACCGGCCCCTCCGGCCTGCTCGTCGTCGACCTCGACACGCCCAAAACCACCAACGGCAAAAGCACCAAGGGCAGTTCGGACGCGCCTGACGGCGCGGCGACCTTCACAGCGCTCTGCGAGCGCGCCGGACACCCCGTCCCCGACACCTACCGGGTGCGGACCCCCAGCGGCGGACAGCACCTGTACTTCACCGCCCCCGCCGGCCTCCGACTGTCCAACACGGCAGGAACCATCGGGGAGTTGATCGACACCCGCGCCTGGGGCGGCTACGTCGTCGCAGCGGGCAGCATCACCCCCGCCGGAGCCTACGAAGCCCTGAGCGCCCCCGTGGCGGCCCCGGTGCCCGGATGGCTGCTGAGCATCCTGCAACCCGCCCCCAGGGCCGTACAGGCACCCTCAGGGCCCGTAAAGGCACAATCCCGCTCATACGCTGACACGGCGCTCGCCAACGAAACGCGGAACGTCGCCACGGCCCAACCCGGCTCGCGGGAGGGCGCGTTGTTCCGGGCGGCACGCGCCCTGGGACGGCTCATCGCGTGGGGCGACCTCCCCCGACATGTGGTTGAGCAGGCTCTTCAGGAGGCGGGGGAGTCGACCGGACTCACCGCCGCCGAGTGCCGCTCCACCCTGCGCAGCGCACTGAACTGGTCCATCACCCACAACCAGGCCAGGCGGGATACGGCATGAACACCCCACCCCGCCCCCGCCTGAAGAGCATCACCCCCACCACAACCAGCCCCCGCCTCGCCGAACCCGCCTCGCCACGGGCGGACTTGGGCGAACCGAAGGACGTCGCCGAAGGCGTCCCCACTGCTGTTGTCCCTGACCCGAGCTGGGACGACGGACGTCGCCCCGTGGCCTGGCTCCACATCACCGCACCCCCGTCCTGGGGCGTCACCCCCTCCGCCCGTTCCTGGTGCACCTGCGGGTACGACCGTCAGGCCATCGGCCGCGCCGCCGTCCTGCAACTGATCGCCGCTCACGGCGAACACCACACCACATGCCCGCTGTTGAACCCCACGTCGGAAGGCAGGGCCGCCGCATGACGACCAACGACGCCACCTCGGACCTGTGGGAAGGGTTCGAGCACATCGAACCCGAGCAGATCACCGGCCCCGCCTGGGACGAACCTGTTCCCCTGCGGGCCCGCCCGCCCCTCCCCGACTTCCCCGTGGACGTCCTCCCCGCCTGGCTGGGCGGCATGGTGCGCGGTGTTGCCGAGGAGACCCAGACCCCGGCGGACCTCGCGGGATGCCTGGCCCTGGCAGTGCTCGCCACCGCCGCCGGCGGGCGGGTCAAGGTGTGCGTACGCGGCCACTGGCGCGAGCCCGTGAACATCTACACCGCCATCGCCCTGCCCCCCGGCAACCGGAAGTCAGCCGTCTTCGACCTCATGGTCAAGCCGCTACTCGATGCCGAGAAGGCACTGATCGAACTGTCCGGACCCGTCAGGGCGGAGGCGGAGACGCTGGCACGGCTGGCCAAGTCCGCAGCCGAGAAAGCCGCGGGCAAGGCCGCCAACGCGGAGCCCGAACACCGCGACACCCTGACCGCCGAAGCCGTCCAACTGGCCCAGGACGCCGACAAGATGAGGGTTCCCGCCGAACCGCAGCTCGTCGCGGACGACGTGACCCCGGAGAACGTCGGGACACTCCTGGATGAGCAGGGCGGGCGGATCTCCTGCCTGAGCGCCGAGGGGGAGCTGTTCGACATCATCGCCGGCCGCTACACGGGCAAGCCCAACATGGGGATGTTCCTCAAGGGCCATGCCGGGGACATGCTCAGGGTCAACCGGCAGGGCCGTAGTGCCCAGCACGTCGATTCGCCGGCGGTCACCATCGGTCTGGCGGTGCAGCCGGAAGTCCTGGACGCGCTCAGCCGCATCGACGGAGCCGACGGACGCGGCCTGCTCGCCCGCTTCCTCTACTCCAAGCCCCTGTCCCTGGTCGGCTCCCGCAGCCTGACCCCCGCCCTGCTGGACGAGCACGTGGCCGCCACCTACGCCAAGCACCTGGCGGGTCTGACGCTCGCTCTGGCGGATTGGACCGACCCCGCCCTCGTGCAGCTCACCCCGGAAGCCGACGCGGTCCTGCTGGCGTTCCAGAAGGTCACCGAGTCGCGTCTCGGTCCGGACGGGAGCTTCGCGCCGATCGTGAAATGGGCGTCCAAGCGGGACGGCGCCGTGGCCCGCATCGCCGGACTCCTGCACCTCGCCACCCACCCCGAGGACGGCTGGCACAAGCCCATCGAAGCCTCGACCATGGCCGCCGCAACGCAGTTGGGCGACTACTTCACCGCGCACGCCCTGGACGTGTTCAGCGCCATGAGCGCCGACCCCGCCCACGAATCCGCGCTGACCGTCCTCGCCCAGCTCGTCACCACCAACCCCGCACAGTTCACCAAGCGCGAGCTGTTCCGGACGCTGCGACCGGCCGACTTCCCCGCCATCAGCGACCTGGACCCCGCCCTCGCCCTGCTCGAAGAACACGGCTGGATCCGTCAGCTCCCGCCCCCGCCCCGCTCCGGCAAGGGTGGCCGCCCGCCCTCGCCCCGCTACGAGACCCACCCCCGCATCGCGCGCGGAGCCTGACACAACCCCCAGACCGCCGACAGAACTGACACAACCCCCCACCCAAGCCGCTGACCTGCACGAACATCCATGATCGCGGTTGTGACAGAACCAAGTTAAAACCCGACAGAACCCCCGGCAGCACCGCCGGGCGTCCTGTGACAGAACCTCCCTCCGAGAGGTTCTGTCAGGTTTTAATTCGGTTCTGTCAAAGATCCAGAACTCACCGAAGCCGCAGGTCAGAGACCTGTAGGCGAGGTTCTGTCAGTTCTGTCAGCGGATGGAAGACACCCGAGCGGCGAACTGGGTTCCCGAGCGCCCCGCCCTCTCCTCACCCCAAGGAGATCCCCGCATGAGCACCGCCCTGCCCGCCACCGCTGAGGCATTGACGGTTCCTGAGGTCATGCATGCCCTGCGCCTCAGTCGCAGCAAGGTCTACGACCTCTTCCGCTCCAAGCAGCTCGACAGCTTCACCGTTGGCCGCGCCCGCCGGGTGCCGGTCGACGTAGTGCGCCAGTACATGCAGAACCGACTTGAGGAGGCCGCCTGATGGCAAAGCGCCGCGCCAATGGCGAGGGAACCATCACCAAGCGCAAGGATGGCCGCTACCAGGCAGCCGCATACGTCTTCCGCCCGGATGGAACTCGGACCCGGAAGTTCGTCTACGGCCAGACCCGCGAGGAAGTCGCGGACAAGCTCACGGAGTTGCAGGAGAAGACTCGTCAGGGCATTCCTGCCGCGTCCTCGACCATGGCGTTCGGTGACTACCTGACCTACTGGCTCGCCGCCATCGCACCGGAACGGCTCAAGCCCTCGACCCTGAACAGCTATGAGGGGTTGACCCGCCTGTACATCCGCCCCGCGCTCGGCAAGAAGAAGCTGAACCGGTTGACGCCAGCAGATGTGCGCCGCTTCCTCGGAGAGTTCAAGAACTCCTGCCTGTGCTGCCTCCGGGGCGCGGACAAAGAGCGTTCTGAGGAAAAGCGCTCCTGCTGCGCAGTCGGTCGGTGCTGCGAGCGTCGTCCTTCGGCCCGCACCGTGCAGTACATCCACGCTGTCCTCCGTTCCGCTCTACAGCAGGCGATGCGAGAGGAACTGATCGCTCGCAACGTCGCACGGATCGTGGAAACCCCATCCGTCACCCGCAAGGAGGTGCGTCCGCTGGACGCCGCAGAAGTCCGACTGTTGCTGAAGACGGCCCGACCTCACCGCCTCTATGCCCTCTGGCTGCTGCTCGTCTCGACCGGCTTGCGCCGAGGAGAGGCGCTTGCGCTCACCTGGTCGGATATCGACCTCACGAACGGTCAGCTTCGCGTCCGCCGGAACGTGCAGCGCATCCGGCGGGAACTGATCTTCGGAACTCCCAAGACCACACGGTCAATCCGCACAGTGTCCCTGCCGAGGCACTGTGCGCGAGCCCTCACCCAGCACAGCGACCAGCAGGAACGCGAGCGTCTGATCGCGGGAAAGAAGTGGCAGCCTGCACCTGGCCAGCCCGATGGGTTGATCTTCACCACGGTGACGGGTCGCGTCACGGACCCCCGCAGTATGAACCGGATGCTCACCATCCTGTGCAGGGATGCAAACGTGAGGCGAGTACGGGTGCACGACCTTCGGCACACCTGCGCCTCACTCTTGCTCTCCCAGGGTGTCGACGCCCGAACGATCATGGAGACGCTCGGACACAGCACGATCACGATGACGCTGGACACCTACGCGCATGTGATGAACACGACACTCAGGGCCGCTGCGGAGCGCATGGACGACGCGCTCAATCTCGATGATCCCGACGAGGAATCGGAGGGTGACGAAGAGCCGAACGCTGGCGAGTAAGCGCCGCCCCTGACAGCGTTGATGTCCCCCGCTGATGTCAAAGGCCCCTCAGGATCATCCTGAGGGGCCTTTGACCTGTGTGCACTCGGCAGGATTCGAACCTGCAACCTTCTGATCCGTAGTCAGATGCTCTATCCGTTAAGCTACGAGTGCTTGATTTTCTCTTGTTTTCCTTCGCCGCTCCCGGCCCTTCCGGCCCGCTCGCGGCGACAGGAAGAACATTACATGACTGCCGCCGCCATGTGAAATCCGTTAGCCGTACCCCTTGTGAGCTGCGGAAACGGCCCGAAAACGACCTTGCGAACGACCGAAGCCCCGGTCGGTTCGACCAGGGCTTCGGATGGGGTGCGGAGGCGGAGGGATTTGAACCCTCGATGGGATTTGCGTCCCAAACCGCATTAGCAGTGCGGCGCCATAGACCGGACTAGGCGACGCCTCCAGCAACGACCTCCCGCGCGAGCGCGAGTGGTGCGTGCAGATGATGACACAGACGAGCGGGGTGCCACCAATCGCGGTCCACGGTACTAGGCAGGCGGGCCGCAGGGCAAAGCCGTTGATGCCGGCCGCCGTGTCCGCAACGTCGGGGGACGGTGGGCGTTAGTCAGGTCATGTTGCAGGTCAACCGTCTCCTCGTGATCGCCGCCGCGTCCGCCGCCACCGTCGGCGCACTGGCCGCGACGCCCGCCACCGCGTCCCCCACGACCGCCGGCACCCTCGCCCCACCGCCCGTCCACGACGAGGACCAGTCCGGCGCCGACCACCTCACCGTCACCGTCCGCCACGCGGGCGCCGCCGACGGGACCCACGATCTGTACTGCCACCCCGGCGGCGGCACCCACCCGGACGTGACCGGCGCCTGCGAGGCCGTCGGCCGCAACACCCGGTGGGGCAAGGACCCCTTCGCCCCGGTACCGCCCGACAGCATGTGCACCATGCTCTACGGCGGCCCCGCCACCGCCCACGTCACCGGCACATGGGCCGGACGCCCCGTCGACACGACGTACGACCGGAGCAACGGCTGCGAGATCTCCCGGTGGAACCGGATGGTCCCGCTGCTGCCCGACCTCCATCAGCAGATGTCCACAGATGTCCATCCGTAGGGGTCCGACGATGTTCGGTCACACGTTCTGCGTCACTTCACCGTGCGACCTCCCTCTCATCTCACTCCGCGAGCACAAGGAGTGCCCTTAGACTCCCTCGCGTGACACGTCGCGGACCCGTTGGCAAGATGGCCTCCGCGGTCGGCAAGGTGCGGTAACAGGGAGGAAGCGTCTCGTGAGCAGCAGGCCATCCCGAGGCGCTGCTCGCCTCGCAGCCATACTCGACGCGCTCCCGGACGCGTTGGTGCTGGTCAACGCCAACGGGACGGTCGTCAACGCGAACACCATCGCGCTGGAAGCCTTCGAGGCGCCCGGCACCGCGCTCGTCGGACGCGGACTGCTGGACCTGCTGCCGGAGTTCGACTCCCGGCTCATCCCCGGTTCCATGCGGCGCCCCGACTCGATGGACCCGCGCGGCCGGACCAAGCCCACCCGTATGACCGCCCGCCGCACCGACGGCTCCGAGTTCCCCGTCGAGGTCACCAGCGCCAACCTCGAAGACGGCCAGCAGGCCTACGACGGCTACGGCTACACCGCCGACGAGCTGCTGATGCTCGTCGTCCGCGACCTCTCCGGGACCGTCGACACAGAGGCCGAGCTGGCCCGTTCGCAGCGGCAGACCGAGATGATCCTGCGCGCCGCCGCCGAGGGTGTCGTAGGGACGGACACGGACGGGCGGGTCGTGCTGGTCAATCCGGCCGCCGCGCAGATCCTCGGGTACCGCGCCAGCGATCTCGGCGGCAAGGAGCTGCACACCCTTGTGCTGCACTCGCGTGCGGACGGCTCGCCGTTCCCGTACGCGGAGTCGCCGCTCGCCGACACCCTGCGGTCCGGGCGCAAGCACCGGGTGCGCGGGCAGGTGCTGTTCGCCAAGAACGGGGACCGGGTCTCCGTCGACCTGACCACCGCGCCCGTGCGCGACGGCGACCAGCTCGTCGGCGCCGTGATGACCTTCACCGACCGACGGCCCTACGACTCGCTCGCCGAGGAGAAGGAGGCCGCCGAGAAGCTGCACCGTGACGAGCTGGAGCGGATCGACGAGGAGCACGCCTCCGAGCTGACCGCCCTGCGCCAGAAGCACATCACCGAGGTCGAGGAGCTCCAGGAGCAGCACGAGGAGGAGCTCGCGGCGAACGAGGAGCGGTACGCGGCTCTCGGCGAGCGGGAGAAGGACCGGTACGAGGAACTCTCCGCGCGGCACGAGCAGTTGCTCACGCTGCTCGGGCGTTCACTGCGCGGGCCCCTCGACGAACTGCGCCGGGAACTGGCCGCGCTGGCCGCGGACGACGCCGGGCAGCTGTGGCCCGAGGCCAACCAGGTCCTCCACCATCTGTCGGCCGGCTACTCGCGTATCACGCAGCTCATCGACAACGTGCTCGGCTACCAGCGGCTGGAGACCGGGGCCGAGGGGATCTCGCGGACGAAGGTGATGCTGGACGCGGTCGTCGCCGCGGGTGTCGACGGGGCCGTCGAGCTGATCGGTCCCGGGCGCGTGCAGTTCGCCGTGCACGCGCCGCCCATCGAGGCCGAGGTCGACCCCGCGCTGCTCGCCACCGCGCTCGCCCACCTCGTCGCGGACGTCGCCGGCGTCGACGCGACCGGCAACTCGCCCGCTTCGGCGGGCGGTTACATGGACAACACGGTCGTCGTGGCGGCGGCGCAGCGCGGTGAGGTCGTACGGATCGAGGTGCGCGGGCCGTATGCCGGGGGAGACCCGGTGCACGAGCCGATCGTGCGCGGGATCGTGCGGGCGCACGGCGGAGTGCTGCAGACGCACGACGTGCCGGGGATGAGCGGCAGCGCGTATGTGCTGGAGGTTCCGATCGGGGGCGGGGCGGGCGCCGTCGCGGTTCCGGCCGCGACCGGCGGTGCCGAACTCGCCGTGCCCGAGCAGGCCTCGGGCGGGAACGGCGGGCGGCGGCGGGCCCGGCGGTCCTCCGTGGACGCCTTCCTGGAGAGCGAGGTGCCGGACGGCGGGTCCGACGGGTCCGACGGTGAGGGCGCGGTGCCCACCGGGCGGCGCAGGAGGCGTGCGGGCGAGGAGTCGGCTGCCGTGGAGGCGGGCGGCGACGGGGCTTCCGGCGGTACCGGGCGACGGCGCGGGCGGGCCGCCGAGGGCGGCGCCGGTGACGGGGACGCGGAGGGTGTGTCCGAGGGTGCCGTGATGACAGCGGCGGAGCACGCGGCCGGGACGGCGGCCTCGGGGACGGGGCTGGGCGGAACGGTGCCGCCGCAGGGTGTGCCCGCACCGGCCGGTGGCGAGCGGCAGGCGTTGCCGCCCGCGTTGCCCGCGGCAGGTTCTGCGGGGAGTGCGGCCGACGGCTCCGGTGGCGAGGACGGGCAGCCGACCGGGCGTCGGCGGCGCGCTCTCGCCGCCGCGGCCGAGCGGGCCGCCGCGCAGGAGACGGGTGCCCGTACGGTGTTCGCGCTGCCGCCGGCCGAGGCGGACCGGACACCGGGGACGGGTGCGCAGGCGCCTGGGATTCCGGTCGCGCCCGGGCAGGTTGCCGGTGACGAAGGGCGGCACGACGCCGTTCCGCACGACCAGTCCGAGGACCACACCCCGCCGCAGCCGCATCCCGCGAGCGCGCCCACCGGGCGGCGGCGCCGGGCCGTGGCCCAGCCGCAGCAGCCGGCGGAGGGCGTGCCGGTACAGGCGGCGGCCGCGGTGGTTCCGGCGCAGGGGACGGCGGGGCAGGAGCAGCAGGTCGGCGCTCCTGGGCAGCAGGCGGTTCCGCAAGGGCCGGGTGTTCCCGTGGGCGTACCGGCGCAGGCGCAAGGAGAGGGACAAGGACAGGCACTGGCAGGGCAGGGACCGGCGGGGCAGGCGGTGCCGGGGCAGCAGCAGGGTGTGGTGCAGCCGGTCGGTGGGCCGCCCGTCGCCGGTCAGCCGGTGCCCGGTCAGGCCGGTCAGCCCGGCGCCGCCGTGCACCTCGCGCCCGCGCAGAGCCTCCCCGGTCAGGGGCAGGCCGCGGGCCAGCCGCTGCCGCTCCCGGCGGAGGCGGCCCCCGGTCAGGGCATCCCGGCGCAGGCGGCGTTGCCGCAGGGTGGGCCCGGCCAGCCGGTGTCGCCTCAAGGAATCCCCGGGCAAGGACTCCCGGGTCAGCCGATTCCGCCCCAGGGCATCCCCGGCGCCCAAGGGCAGCCGGTCTCCCCGCACGGCATCCCCGGCCAGGTCTCCGCGGCTCAGGCCCACCCCGGTGCGCCCGCTGCGGCCGTACCGCCGCAGGCGCTTCCCGCCGCGCAGCAGGTGCCGGGCGCCACGGCGGCCCCCGGCACCCCCGTACCGGCGAACGGCGCCGAGCCCGCCGTAGCACGGAATCCACAGCCGACCCTTCAGCCGAACTCGCAGCCGAACCCGAACGCCCCGGTACCGGGTGCTCCCGCCGCTGCAGTTCCCGCTGCTCCGCAGGCCCGGGTCGCGCAGCCGCTGCCCGCCGAAGCCGCCGTGCCGGCCTCGGCCGGGGGTGTTGATCCCAACTCCACTCAGGGGCGGGCGATCAGTGTGCGGACCTTGGGGCAGGGGGTGCCGTTCACGCGACAGGCGGCTCAGGTGCAGCAGCCGACCGCGACGCCTCCGCCGCATACGCCGGGTGGCGGCGGGCGGCGGCGGAAGCTGGGGACGCGGCCCGATGCCGCTACCGCCGGGTCGGCCCGTCCACATCCCCAGGGTGAGCAGGCGCAGCCCTCCATGGCCGGGCAGTCGCGGCTCTCCCCGATCACCGAGGGCGCCGGACGGTCGTACGCCATAGGAGCCCCGGACGAGAACGCGGCCGAGGGACCCGAGCCCTTGGACGGGCCGGGCGGGGCCGTGGAGATCGCGGACACGCCCAGGCCGCAGCCGCTCGACGACGAACTGCCTCCTGAGCCGCTCGACAACCCGCGCCGGCTGCTGGTGTGGCCCGCGCCGGACGTGACGACCACGCAGGCACTGAGCGACCGCGGGTACCGGCCCGTCATCGTGCACTCGCGCGAGGAGGTCGACGCGCAGATCGCCGCGTTCCCGGCGGCGCTGTTCGTGGACCCGTTGACCGGCCCGATCACTCGGACGGCCTTGCAGTCGCTGCGGCAGGCGGCGGTGGCGGCCGAGGTGCCCGTGCTGGTCACGGCGGGACTCGGGCAGGCGACGCGTGAGGCGGCCTACGGCGCCGATCCCGCCGTCCTGCTGAAGGCGCTCGCACCCCGGGACAGTGAGCAGCATCCGCCGCGGGTGCTGTTGATCGAGGAGCACGCGGAGATCGCGCTGGCGCTGACGGCGACGCTGGAGCGGCGCGGGATGCAGGTGGCGCGGGCCGCGAGTGACGCGGACGCGGTGACGCTGGCGGGGCAGTTGCGGCCCAACCTGGTGGTCATGGACCTGCTCCAGGTGCACAAGCGGCGGGCCGGGATCGTCGACTGGCTGCGCGCGAACGGGCAGCTCAACCGCACCCCGCTCGTCGTGTACACGGCCGCGGTCGACCAGGCCGATCTGCCCCGGCTGGCCTCGGGCGAGACCGTCCTCTTCCTCGCCGAACGGTCGACGAGCACGGAGGTCCAGTCGAGGATCGTGGACCTGTTGGCCCGGATCGGGACCAACTAGCCGATCTTGCGGGCGAGTTGGGAAACGAGTTGGGAAAGTAGCCTGCGGGCATGTCTACGCCCGTGCCTGGTCCCTTTGTCGTCCCGACTCGCTACGACGGTGCGCCTGATCGTGTCGCGGTCGTCGTACCCGGTGTCGGGTACACGCCCGCCATGCCGTTGCTGCACTTCGCTCGTGCCGTGCTTCTCCAACACGGTTGGACGGTCCAGGAGTTGTGGTGGCGGATACCGGACGACTTCTCGCGGTTCGGTGTGGAGGAGCGGATCGCCTGGGTGGAGGCGGAGGTCGCGCGGGCCGTCGACGCCGAGGCGGGGGCCTGTCGGCTGGTCGTCGGGAAGTCCCTGGGGTCCCTCGGGTGCGGGGTCGTGGCCGAGCGGGACATCGCGGCGGCCTGGCTCACGCCCGTTCTGACGGTCGACCAGGTGGTGCGGGGCCTTCGGCGGGCCCAGGCGCCGACCCTTCTCGTCGGCGGCGACGCCGACAAGCTGTGGGACTCGCGGGTCGCCGGTTCCGTCGGACATGAGGTGCTGGAGATTCCCGGCGCCGATCACTCGCTGGAACTCGCGGGCGACGCACGGGGATCGGTGGACGTGTTGGGTGAGGTCGTCTCCCGGTTGGATCTATTCGTCGGCTCGCTCGGCCGGTAGCCGGTGGGGGGTCATCGGCTACCGTGCCGCCCGTCGGTTCAGAGCTTGGTGACGTCCAGGTCGCCGTCGGCGTAGCGCCTGCGCAGGACCTTCTTGTCGAACTTGCCGACGCTCGTCTTCGGGACCGACTCGACGATCGTCCAGCGTTCGGGGAGCTGCCACTTGGCGATCTTCCCCGCGTCGGCGAGGAAGGCGCGCAGGGACTCGAAGTCGGCGGTGGAGCCCTCCCGCAGGACCACGGTCGCCAGCGGACGCTCACCCCACTTCTCGTCCGGTACGGCGACCACGGCGGCCTCGGTGACGTCCGGGTGGGACATCAGGGCGTTCTCCAGGTCGACGGAGGAGATCCACTCGCCGCCGGACTTGATGACGTCCTTGGCGCGGTCGGTGAGGGTGAGGAAACCGTCGGGGGAGATGGTGCCGACGTCGCCGGTCTTGAGCCAGCCGTCCTCGCTGAACTTGTCGGCGGGGCGCAGGGGTTCGGCGTCGGGGCCGTTGTAGTAGGCGCCGGCGACCCAGGGGCCGCGCACCTCCAGTTCGCCCGCCGACTCGCCGTCGAAGGGGAGCCGTTCGCCGCCGGGGCCGGTGAGGCGGGCCTCGACGCTGGCCGGGAAGCGGCCCTGCGTCAGCCGGTACTCGAACTCGCGGTCCGTGCCGACCGCCTCGGCCGGCGGACGGGAGACCGTGCCCAGCGGGGACGTCTCCGTCATGCCCCAGGCGTGGCAGACCCGCATGCCCAGCTTGTCGAAGGCCTCCATGAGGGCGGGCGGGCAGGCCGAGCCGCCGATGGTGACCTGGGTGAGGGAGGAGACGTCGCGCGGCTTGGCGGTCAGTTCGGCCAGCAGGCCCTGCCAGATGGTGGGCACGGCCGCCGCGTGCGTGGGGCGCTGGCTCTCGATCATCTCGGCGAGCGGGGCGGGTTGCAGGAAGCGGTCCGGCATCAGCATGTTCACGCCGGTCATGAAGGTGGCGTGGGGCAAACCCCAGGCATTGACATGGAATTGGGGCACTACGACCAGTGAGGTGTCCTGGTCCGTGAGACCCATCGACTGGGTCATGTTGACCTGCATGGAGTGCAGGTAGATCGAACGGTGGCTGAACACCACGCCCTTGGGGTCGCCCGTGGTACCGGACGTGTAGCACATCGCGGCGGCCTGGCGTTCGTCCAGCTCGGGCCAGTCGTACGTGGTCGGCTTGCCGGCGATCAGGTCCTCGTACTCGTGCACGCTCACGTGAGTGCCGTCGAGGGGGCTGCGGTCGCCGGGGCCGGAGACGACGATGTGCTCGACCGTCGGCAGCTTGGGCAGCAGGGGGGCGAGCAGCGGGATCAGCGAACCGTTGACGATCACCACGCGGTCGGCCGCGTGGTTGACGATCCACGCCAACTGGTCGGCCGGAAGACGGAGGTTGAGGGTGTGCAGCACCGCGCCCATGGCGGGGATCGCGAAGTAGGCCTCGACGTGAACGGCGTTGTTCCACATGAAGGTCGCCGTGCGCTCGCCGTCCGCCACGCCCAGGTCCTCGCGCAGGGCGTGGGCGAGTTGGGCCGCCCGCGCGCCGATCTCCGCGAAGGAACGGCGTTCCGGCTCCCCCTCACCGGTCCAGCTGATCACCTGCGATGTTCCGTGGACCGTCGACCCGTGGGTCAGGATCCTGGAGATCAACAGCGGTACGTCCTGCATGGTGCTCAGCACGGCGTCCTCCCGGGGCGACATTGCCTACGCGGCAGTAAGGGTTGCGCTGATTCTGCGCACATACCGCACGGTATGTCACTAGTACCGGGTGATCGATCACCCGGCCTGCCCGGGTCCTACCGTACGAGGACCAGCTCCGGGTCCTCCCGCAGCTTGCCCAGCGCCCGCGACACCGCCGACTTCACCGTACCCACGGACACGCCGAGCACCTCTGCCGTCTGCACCTCGCTGAGGTCCTCGTAGTACCTGAGAACGACCATCGCCCGCTGCCTGTCCGGCAGCTTCGCGATCGCCCGCCACATCGCGTCGTGCAACGCCTGCTGCTCGGCCGGGTCCTCGGCGCCGCAGCCCGGCTCCGGCTCCGGCAGCTCCTCGCACGCGAACTCGTCGACCTTGCGCTTGCGCCACTGCGAGGTCCGCGTGTTCAGCAGCGCCCGGCGCACATAGCCGTCCAGCGCCCGGTGGTCCTCGATCCGCTCCCAGGCGACATACGTCTTGGTCAACGCCGTCTGCAGCAGGTCCTCGGCGTCCGACGGATTCGCGGTCAGCGACCGCGCGGTCCGCAGCAGCACCGGCTGCCTGGCCCTCATGTACGACGAGAACGAGGGGTACGTGAGGGCGGTGCCGGCAGCGGTGGCGGCGGTAGCGGTAGCGGTCGGCTGGGTCTGCGCAGCCCGCGCGGCCGGCCGGGTGGCGGGACGGGCGGCCGGACGTACGGCGGGACGCACCGCGGGGCGGGTGCCGGGCCGTGTCGTGGTCCGAGCGTCGGCCCGTTCGGCGGCCCGTGCGACGGCGTTCGAAGCGCTGGTGCAGACGGCTGTGGTCATGGCTCCACGCTATGAGCGATCCCCGCTCCGGCGGATCGGCCGCAGGTCCCGAAGCAGACTCCGCCTCAGGTTGTAGTGGTGGGGCTGGCTCCACCTCCTGAAGGTGGACGAGCGGGGGAGACGTACTGCGGGTTTACCCCTGGGGGTTCAGTCGTACGGGGTCGGCCGTTGCGGGTTCCCCCGGGGGCTGAGCCGCCCGAGGGCGACCGAGACCCCGGGGCGTAGCTCAACCGTCGGTCGTGAGGATCAGCCCGGACGTCGGCACCCCGGTCCCCGCCGTCACCAGGACCCGGTCTGCCCCCGGTATCCGGTTCACCGCGGTGCCGCGCACCTGTCTGACTGCTTCCGCGATTCCGTTCATGCCGTGCAGGTACGCCTCCCCCAGCTGGCCCCCGTGTGTGTTGAGCGGCACCTGTTCCTCGGCCACGAAGTCCGGCGCCTCCCCTTTGCCGCAGAACCCGAACTCCTCCAGCTGCATCAGCACGAACGGCGTGAAGTGGTCGTAGAGGATCGCCACGTCCATGTCGTCCGGACCGAGTCCCGCCGTCCGCCACAGCTGGCGTGCGACCACGCCCATCTCCGGGAGGCCGGTCAGGTCGTCGCGGTAGAAGCTGGTCATCTGTTCCTGCGCCCGGCCGGCGCCCTGGGCCGCCGCAGCTATGACCGCGGACGGGCGCGGCAGGTCGCGGGCCCGCTCCACCGACGTGACGACGATCGCCTGTGCGCCGTCCGTCTCCTGGCAGCAGTCCAGCAGCCGCAGCGGCTCCACTATCCAGCGCGAGGCCGCGTGCTCGGCGAGGGTGATCGGTCTGCCGTGGAAGTACGCCGCCGGATTGGTCGCCGCGTACTTGCGGTCCACGACCGCCACCTGCCCGAACACCTCGGGTGTGAGGCCGTAGGTGTGCAGATACCGTTGCGCCGCCATCGCCACCCAGGACGCCGGGGTGAGCAGCCCGAACGGCAGCGACCAGCCGAGCGCCGCACCCTCCGCCGAGGGTTCGCGATGCGTGACGCCCGAACCGAATCTGCGGCCCGACCGCTCGTTGAAGGCGCGGTAGCAGACCACCACTTCGGCGACCCCCGCCGCCACGGCCAGCGCCGCCTGCTGGACGGTCGCACAGGCCGCGCCGCCGCCGTAGTGGACCCGGGAGAAGAAGGACAGCTCGCCGATCCCGCAGGCCTGGGCGACGGTGATCTCCGGGTTGGTGTCCATCGTGAACGTCACCATCCCGTCCACGTCCGCCGGCGTGAGCCCCGCGTCGTCCAGCGCCGCCCCCACCGCCTCCACGGCCAGCCGCAGTTCGCTGCGTCCCGAGTCCTTGGAGAACTCCGTGGCCCCGATACCGACGATCGCGGCCCGTCCGCCGAGGCTGTCGCGGGTGCGGGCACTCATCCGGCCTCCCTCGGTACGGTCACCGTGACGGTGCCTGTCACATGCCGGCCGATGCCGTTCGTCCCGAGCACGCGCACCGTCGCGGTGTCCCCGTATGTCTCCTCGATCCTGCCGGTCAACACCATCGTGTCGCCGGGGTAGTTGGGGGCGCCGAGCCTTATGGCGACCTTGCGGAGGACGGCTCGCGGGCCGAAGTGGTCCGTGATGTAGCGGCCGACCAGGCCGTTCGTCGTCAGGATGTTCATGAAGATGTCGGGGGAGCCCTTCAGCCGCGCCAACTCCGCGTCGTGGTGCACGTCCTGGTAGTCCCGGGAGGCGATGGCCCCGGCGACGATCAGCGTGCGGGTGATCTCGATCTCGATCGGGGGCAAGTCCTCACCCACCCTCATGGCCGCGCCTCCCGCCCTCATGGCTGCGCCTCCTCACCGACGATCAACTCCCCCAGTTCCTGGAGCACTTCGGCCCCACAGCCCAGATACGCGTCCAACTGGCGCCCCCAGAGGAAGTGCCGGTGGACCGGATGGTCCAGGTCGGCTCCCGCCCCGCCGTGCAGATGCTGACCCGTGTCGACGACACGCCGGCCCGCCTCGGACGCCCACCAGGCCGCGGTCAGCGCGTGCGTGGCGTACGGCAGCCCCGCGTCGCGCCGCCAGGCCGCCTCGTACGCCGTCACGCGTATCGCCTCGATGTCCATGTACGCGTCTGCGGACCGGAGTTGGACCGCCTGCCGGGTGGCCAGCGGGCGCCCGAACTGCTCCCGCGCGTTGACATGCGCCACGGCCCGCGCGAGCGAGCCCGCACAGACCCCGGCCTGAAGACCGGCGAAGGCGGTACGGGCGGTGGCGAGGACATCGGCGTGGGCCGTCACGCGAACGTCTGCACATGCGGGGGTTAGACCGTCGGCACGGCCCTCCGCGTCGCCGAGCCGTTCCGCCGCCGCGCCGTCGAGTGTCAGCCGCCCCGCCGACCAGGGTGCCGTCAGCTCCACCGGTTCGACGCGCGTGGCATCCGTGACCGGCGTCAGCCACAACTCCCCGTGATCGTCGGCGACGAGGACATGCGTGGCGTCACGCAGCCAGGGGACGACAGGGACCGTACCGGTCAACTCACCCTGCGCAGAGGCCCGTACGACCGGTTCGGCCCGTACACCCCCCTGCGCCGGAAACGCCCCGCACACCACCACCGACCCGTCCCCGATGCCCGGCAACAACCGCTCCCGCTGCTCGGGCGAACCGTGCGCCGCCACCGCCAGCAGCCCGTACACGCACGTCGAGGCGAAGGGCACCTGGGCCGTCGTCCGCCCCTGCTCCTCCAGGAGGAGGACGAGGCCGAGCAGGCCCACCTCCTCGACGGCGCCCACCAGTCCGGCGGCGCACAGCGCCTTCCACAGCTCGGGGTCGCTGCCGGTCCCGGACGCCGTGAGCCGCTCCGGTGTCGCGAGGTCGCCGAAGATCCGGGCGGCCAGGTCACGGGCCGCCGCCTGCTCCTCGGCCGGCGTGAAGTCCATGTCAGCCCACCCCGCCCTCTCGGCCTTCCTGGACCCGGAAGACGGGGAGCACCAGCGGACCGTCCCCGTCCTCGCCCCCGTCGTCGTACTGCCGGAATTCGAGCCGTACCGGCAGCCCGATGCGCACCTTGTCGTACGGCACCCCCACCACGTTGCTCACGATCCGCACGCCCTCGGCGAGTTCGATCAGCCCGACGGCGTAGGGAGGGGCGAAGGCGGGGAAGGGCGGGTGGTGCATCACCACGTACGAGTAGACGGTCCCGTCGCCGCTCGCCTCGACGGTGTCCCAGTCCAGGGAGCCACAGGTGTTGCAGCCCGGCAGCCAGGGGTGGCGCAGCGTCCCGCAGCTCGTGCAGCGCTGGATGAGGAGTTGCCGCCGCTCCACGCCCTCCCAGAAGCCGGCGTTGTCGCGGTTGACGACGGGACGGGGACGTCGGGCGCGAGCCGGTTTCTCCTCCTGCCGCCTCTTCTGCTTCTGCCGTGCGGGGGCGTATTTGAGGATGCGGAAGCGGTGGGTGCCGACGAGGTCCTGGCCCACCCTGACGTCCATGCGCGTCGTGACGAAGTACCCCGTGCCCAGCTTCGTCGTCTTGCGGTCCGAGACCGACTCGATCACCGCGTCGAAGGTGACCTCGTCCCCCGGCCGCAGGGGCCGTAGATACTCCTGCTCGCAGTCGGTGGCGACCACCGAGGTGCAGCCCGCCTCATCGAGCAGGTCGAACAGCTCGTCGTAGGCCCCCGTGCGTCCCGAGTGCCCGGAGAGGCCGCCCATGGTCCAGGCCTGGAGCATGGTGGGCGGGGCGACGGCGTCCGGGCCCGTGTACGCCGGATTCGTGTCGCCCATCGCCTCGCACCAGTGCCGGATCATCGGCTCGTTGACGGGGTCCTTGCCCGCGCCCGCCACGGCGGCCGGACGCCCCTCGTACGCCTTGAGCCGCGCCCCCAGTTCGTCCACGGCCGCTGCGCTCACCGCCGACTCGCTTGTCACCGCCGCCCCCTCGTCATCCCGAGCCGCATCGTCGCGACGATCTCCCGCTGCACCTCGCTCACCCCGCCCCCGAACGTGTTGATCTGCGCCGCCCTGTTCAGCCGCTCCAGCTCGCCGTCCCCGAAGACACCCGGCGAACCCGAACGCACCAGCCCCGTCAGCCCGGTCGGCCCTGCTGGTGCGGCCGTCCCGTCCGCTCCGGCGACGTGCTGACATATCTGGTACACCGCCACCGTCGATTCGGTTCCCACGACTTTCACGCCGCTCGCGTCGCCGGGTGCCAGCCGACCCGCTCCCACGTCACCCACCAGACGCCAGTTGAGCAGGCGGGTCGCCGCCAGCCTGGCGTGTGCCTCGGCCAGCTGAGCCCGCACCCACGGCTCGTCGGCCCGGCGCCTGCCCGTCACCGGATCGGGGGTGCGGGCGGCGGTCAGCGCGGCCGTGTAGTGGTCCTCGGCCTGCATGCCGGTCGCGGCGAGGGCGACCCGCTCGTGGTTGAGCTGGTTGGTGATGAGCGACCAGCCCTCGTTCTCCGCGCCGACCAGGTTGGCCGCCGGAACGCGGACGCCGTCGTAGTACGTGGCCGTCGTCCGCTGCCCGCCCACCGTGTCGATCGGGGTCCAGGAGAAGCCGGGCGCGTCGGTCGGGACGAGGATGATCGAGATGCCGCGGTGCTTGGGGGCCTCGGGGTCGGTGCGGCAGGCGAGCCAGATCCAGTCGGCGTTGTGGGCGTTGGAGGTGAAGATCTTCTGCCCGTCGATCAGCCAGCCCCGGCTCTCCTCGCGTACCGCCCGGGTCTGCAGTGACGCGAGGTCGGTGCCGGCCGACGGTTCGCTGTAGCCGATCGCGAAGACGAGTTCCCCGCGCAGAATGCCCGGCAGGAGGGCGGCCCGCTGTTCCTCGCTGCCGTACTTCATCAGCGTCGGCCCGACGGTGTTCAGGGTGACCATCGAGACGGGCGCGTTCGCCCGGTAGGCCTCGTCGAAGAACACGAACTGCTCGTCCGCGCCCCGCCCTTGACCGCCGTACTCGACCGGCCAGCCGAGCCCGAGCCACCCGTCGCCGCCGATACGGCGCAGCAACGCCCGCTGCCCCCGGGGGTCGTCCGCGCGGGGCGGTCCGTCCGGCATCAACGCGGCGAAGTACGCCCGGAGTTCGGCACGCAACCGCTGCTGGCGAGGGGTGGGGGCGAGGTGCACGACGCCGGACCTCCGTGTCGTCGTACGGACGATGATTTCTGACTGTCCGTCAGATGTCGTGGACTGTCAAGGTCGGTTCCGGAGAAGGGAGATCACCGGCGCACGCGCGCGCGGGACGCCTGCCCGCATACGGAGAAACGCCTGCGCGGCGGCACCGAAGCACCACCGCGCAGACGCGTTACGACCCCACAGAGCACACCTCGCACACCCTCAGACGCCTCCGCGCATCCCCGCGCGGGAGTCGTCGGGCGCGGCTACCAGAAGTTGGCGAAGTTGACGGCGACGTTCGAGTTTCCCTGGTTGATGGCGGTGAACGCGGATCCGTTGACCTGGGCGGTGTTGCTCTGGTTCGAAGCCCCCGAACCCACCGCCTGCTGCTGTGTGGTGGACGAGTTGCCCTTGTTGTCGTGCCCGACCCCGCTGCCGCTGACGGTCGCCACACCCGCGTTCGATCCGTTGCCCGCGATGGCGCCGTTGTCCGCCGCCGCGACGCCGGTGAAGAGGGCGGCTGCCAGCGGGAGGGCGGAGACGGCGGCGATGACGCGGGCGGTACGGATGCTTGCCATGTTGTTCCTCCAGAACAGAGTGCGGAGCGGCTTCCGAGCCGAACGCACATGAACTACGGCTTCAAGTACGGCTTCTACCTGGGCAGTTGGCCGACCGCCCTGGTGTGGTGCACGACGTCGCGAGACCAGAGTTGCCCACCGAATCCCCGGCGAACCAGACCGGAAGCGGTTATTCCCCCTGAAGCGTGATGACAAGTCGATAAACCCCTTTGCCACCATCGAAGCCGCAGTTCGGGGCGGTACGGACATCCCGGCCCGGGCCGCAGAAGAGGCGAAGCGTTCCGCCACATTTCCGGCGATCACTCCCGATCACCCTCCCCCGGGCGCGCCGACGCCGCCCCCTCTTCCCTTTTTCGAACACTCGTACGAACATGGAGTCATGGCCACCATCGACCGGCAGGCCACCACGCTGGCCCTCGCACACGCCCTGTCAGCCGCCGAACGCGGACTGGCCGTGATCCCCCTGTCCCGAACAAAACTCCCGGCCCTGCGCTCACCGCACCGCGACGACACCGATCTGGTGGGCGCGGCAGGCACCGCAGGACCGCCCTGCCACGGCGAGTGCGGACTCGTCGGCCACGGGGTCTACGACGCCTCCACCGACCCGGCGCGCATCCGCGAACTCTTCGCCGCGGCACCCTGGGCCACCGGCTACGGCATCGCGTGCGGACTGCCGCCGTACCATCTGATCGGCGTCGACCTCGACACCAAATCCGGTACGGACTCGTCCTCCGCCCTGCGCGAACTGGCCCTCCGCC
The DNA here is from genome assembly GCF_053598575.1 of Streptomyces sp. NPDC001100. Lineage (NCBI taxonomy): Bacteria > Bacillati > Actinomycetota > Actinomycetes > Kitasatosporales > Streptomycetaceae > Streptomyces > Streptomyces sp. NPDC001100. The sequence goes on along the minus strand of NZ_JBSFKO010000007.1, from coordinate 117,443 downwards.
ACCTCTTCACGATCCCCGAGACCGTGGTCGTCCTGACCCCCAGCGGCGGCCGCCACCTCTGGCTCACCGGCCCGCCCGACGTCGTCGTCCCCAACTCCGCTGGCCGGCTGGCCCCCGGCATCGACATCCGCGGCGCCGGCGGCTACCTGGTCGGCCCCGGCTCCCGCACCGAACACGGCTTCTACAGCGCCGCGCCCGCCACGGCCCACCTCGCACCGGCCCCCTGCCCGCCCTCGCTCCTCCGCCTGCTCCTCCCCCCACCCCGCACCAACCACCCGACCCCCACCTCGACCGGCCAACACGGCCAGGGACTCGTCCAGTTCGTCCTCGCGGCCCACGAGGGCCAACGCAACACCCGCCTCTTCTGGGCGGCCTGCCGCGCCTACGAGAACGACATCGGCCCGGCACTCGTCGAGCCCCTGGTCGAGGCCGCCCTGGGCACAGGGCTCTCCGAGCGGGAGGCCCGGGCGACGATCGCCTCGGCGGCGCGGATGACGGGGCAGCGGGCGTGAGACCCCTGCCCGGCCTCTGAGGACCGACATGCGTAAGGGGCGCCCTCCACTGAGAGCGCCCCTTACCAACACCGCGGTGGGTGTGGGATTTGAACCCACGGTGACATCGCTGCCACGACGGTTTTCAAGACCGTTCCCTTAGGCCGCTCGGGCAACCCACCTGCGCAGCCGCCCACCAGGGACGGAGCGGGTACAGCGTACCGGCATCGGGGGTGGGTGGGTGGCGTGGTCCCGCTGGAGGGGTCCCGTCGGGCTACTCCTGCGTCGCGCCCGGGACGTCGTACCCAATGATGTCGTACCCGCTGACGTCGTAGTCGACGAAGTCGTAACCGATGAAGTCCCCCACCGGCACGAACCCGATGCGCCGGTAGAGCGCGCTGCTCGTAGCGTTGGCCGGGTCGGCGAACAGGACAACGTCCGTCGCGCCGGCGGTCAGCGCGGCTCTGCACAGTTCCGTCGTCACGGCGCCCGCGTAGCCGTGACCCCGGAGGTGAGCGGGGGTGTAGACGGGGTCCACCCGGACCATGCCCGCGGTCATCGACGTCACGGCCGCCATGGAGGTGGGCGTGCCGTCCGGGGTCTCCCAGAAGGTGAAGTGTCTGTCGCCGAAGCGCGAGGTGGTCCAGGAGCCGGCGTCGATCAGGTCGACGGAGCCGGTCTCCCCGACGTCGACGCAGAACTCGCGGCACCAGCGCGCGACTTGCTCACGGTCCTGCGCGCCCGCCGCGCGGCCCCGGCCTTCCGGGAGCGGCTTCGGTGGGGTGAGGGTGGCGAGACGATGGAGACGGGCGCCCCAGGTGCGTACCGGTGTCGCGCCCGTGTGTTGTTGCCAGGACTCGGCGAACACGTCGGCCGTGTTCTGGTCCGCGGTGACGCCGGAGAGTGGTTGGCCGAGGGCCGCCAGGTGCGCGGCCAGGGTGTCGGCCTGTTCCGGGGTGAGCGAGGTGGGGTTCAGGTGGCGGCGGGGGGTCAGACGGTAGAAGGCCGCGTGGATCTCGCCCCCTCGTTGCAGGTGGCCGAACACCGGGGCCCCGGCGCCGGGCGCGTCCGCTCCGTGCCTGCGTACTTTCTCGACCGTGGTGAGTGCCATGGTGTGGTGTGCGGGACGTGAGCGCAGGAACTCCCCGGCCCGGGCGAGGAATTCGTCGGCGTCATGGGTGAGGTGCCAGTCGTCCGGTCGCATGGTTCATGGTGTGCCGTGCGGCCGCTCCATCACCCTGTCCACCACACCGCTCGCCGCGATGTACGACCACTGTTCGTACGTCTTCCCGCCTGCCGTCCGCTGGTCGCGCATGCCGAGGTACCGGTAGCTCTTCGCGTCGAAGACCAGGAGCGGTGACCGGGACGTTCCCGGTCCGGGGACGAAGCGGATGCCGATGCCCACGCGGCCGTCGGCGTCCTTCTGGCCGGGTACGACCTTGATGCCGGGGACGGTGGCGAGCGCCTCGTAGGCGGCCGCGCGCAGTCCCTTCGGCAGAACGGGCGCGCGGAGCAGGCCGGACAGGAAGTTCTGGACCATCGGCCAGTCGCCGGCCCTCATCGGCTTGCTGTAGTCCGGCTTTCCGCCCATGTCCCGCAGGTCGATCACCAGCTTCCGCGGATCGGTGGGCATCAGCTTCAGCTCGCTCCACTTGCTCGGTGGCCAGGTGCCCTGGCCCGGCCCGTACACCGGAACCCACTGCTTGTGGCCCAGTTCGCTGACGTACGACCTCTTGGAACCGTCGACCGAGTTCCAGCTCTCGTCGACGTACGTCCGGGTCCGGCCGCCCCCGGCGGGGGTCTCCTTGATGATCTCCTTGGTGTAGATGAACTGGTCGTCGCGCGCGGCGATCGGCTTCTCCAGCCTGCGGTCCTCGGCCGCCGCCCCGCGCAGCACGGTGGTCGCGCTCACCGGCCGGGTGTGGGGCGAGGAGTCGTTGGCGACCAGCACGGTCGTGGCGACCGCCGCCGTCGCGACGCCGGCCACCGCGATCCGCAGGAGCGGGCGACGCCCGACGGCCACAGAGGCGGCGGGCGCGGTCATCGTCTCGTGGAGGCGGAGGCGGGCACGCGCGCGTGCGTGGTCCGTGAGCGGGGGTACTTCCGCGTCCCACTCCCTCAGGAGCCGCATCTCATTCATCGTCGGATTCCTCAACGTCGGATTCCTCTCGGAGGGTTGTCGGATCGGATCCGCCCAATGCGTCGCGAAGTTTTCTGCGGGCCCTGTGCAGCCGTGACCGGACCGTTCCGACCGGTATCTCCAGGGCGCGGGCGACCTCCTCGTAGCCGAGGTCGGCCCAGGCGACCAGCAGCAGCACGTCCCGGTGACGGGCGGGCAACCGGGCCATGCCCAGGGCCAGTTCGCCGCGGACGGCCTGTGCGCTGACCCGCGCGGCCACCCGGTCGGCGATCGCGTCCTCGGAGCCGTCGGCGGGGGCGGCCGTCGGCAGCCGGCCGATCGCCTTCAGCCGACGGGCCTCGGCCCTCCGGTGCCGGCCCACGAGGTTGGTCGCGATACCGAACAACCACGGGCGGGCGTCGGGCAGTTCCGTGTTGTAGCGGAAGCGCTGCTGGAACGCGATGGTGAACGTCTCCGCCATCAGGTCCTCGGCCACCTCCGGGCCGAGCCGGCGCGCCGCGTAACGGTGCACCGGGTCGGCGTGGCGGTCGAAGAGCTCGGCGAACGCCTCGGGCTCGTCCCAGGACCGTTCGATCACCGAGGCGTCACTCGTCGGGGCGTCACTGTCCTGCCCCACCCTGATGCCTGGTTCGACGGTCATCGGGGCTCCTCTCGTCCATGCGCGTCGTCCCTGCGGACACGCTGATGAAGACTGGGCTTTCACCCGTACTTCGCCGCAGGGAGGAATCCGGTTCCCCGGGGCGGGTTCAGTCGCGTCCACGCGCGCGTGGAGGGGAAAAAGGGCGGGCCGGGCAAGGAATCCCTTGCCCGGCCCGCCGGTTGAGCGTCTGACGCCGCGTATGTCAGCTGTCGCCGACCCGGGAGGCCAGGGTCAGCTCGGTGGTGTGCTCGGTGCCGCCGCGCTTGTAGGTGATCGTGACCTTGTCGCCCGGCTTGTGGGTCCAGATCTCGCCGATGAGGGTGGGGCCGCTGTCGATCACCGAGTCGCCGAACTTGGTGATGACGTCGCCGGCCTTGAGACCCGCCTTGGCGGCGGGACCGCCGGCCTCGATCGCCGAGGCACCGCTGGTGATCGTCGCTCCCCCGGTGCTGTCCTCCAGGGAGACGGAGGCGCCGATCTTGGCGTACACCGGCTTGCCGGTCTTGATCAGCTGCTGGGCGACGTACTTCGCCTGGTTGATCGGGATGGCGAAGCCCAGGCCGATCGAGCCGGACTGGCTGCCGCCGCTGAGGCCGCCGCTGCTGGTCGACTGGATCGCGGAGTTGATGCCGATGACCGCGCCCTGGGCGTCGAGCAGCGGGCCGCCCGAGTTGCCGGGGTTGATGGAGGCGTCGGTCTGCAGGGCACTCATGTAGGACGCCTTGCTGGTGGAGCTGCCGTCGCTGGAGGCGACCGGGCGGTTCTTGGCGCTGATGATGCCCGTGGTCACCGTGTTGGACAGGCCGAAGGGGGCGCCGATCGCGATCGTCTCGTCGCCCACGGCCACCTTGTCCGAGTCGCCGAGGGTGAGCGGCTTCAGGTCGCTGGGGGCGTCCTTGAGCTTGATGACGGCGACGTCGTAGCCCTGGGCGTGGCCGACGATCTCGGCGTCGTACTTCTTGCCGTTCGGGAAGGTCGCCGTGAGCTTGCCGCCGTCGACCGCGTCGGCGACGACGTGGTTGTTGGTGACGATGTGGCCCTGGGTGTCGAAGACGAAGCCCGTGCCGGTGCCGCCCTCGCCGCTGGTGCTCTCGGCCTCGATGGTGACCGTGCTGGGCAGGGACCTGGCGGCCACTCCGGCGATGGTGCCCGGGTCTCGCTTGACGGAGGCGCTGCTGCCGGTGTCGGCGGAGACGGTGGTGGAGTTGCTGTTGTTGTCGTTGTCCTTGGCCAGGGTGTAGCCGAGGCCGCCGCCCAGGCCGCCGGCGATCAGCGCGGCGATCAGGACGGCGGCGATCAGCCCGCCGCGTCCGCTGCCCGGCTTCTTGGGCGCGGGCTGCTGCTGGTACGCGGTGCCCCAGCCGCCCGCGCCGTCACCGCCGTAGCCACCTGCGCCGGACGCGCCGTCACCTCCGTAGCCGTCGCCGCCGTATCCGCCCACGCCCTCGCCGCCGTACGCGCCCGCGGCCGTGCCTCCGTCGGCGTACGACGGTGTGGCGGGCGGGGGCGGCCAGGCGGCGTCGGGAGCGGATCCCGTGCTCTCGGGGCCGGGTGTCTGGGGCGCGGCGCCGTACGCGGGCGCGTGCCCGGCGTGCGGTGCTTCCTGCGGGGCGCTCGGAGGCACCGGGGGGAGCTGCGTGGTGGGCGCGCTCCCCTCGGACGCAGCCGCCTGCGGGGAAGCTGCGGGAGATTCCACCGGCACAGGAGGTGCAGACGGGGCCGGGGGTACCTCAGTGCCCTCGTTCTCGGTGCTCACAGCTCTTCTCCTCGGTCCACGGCTGTTGTTCTCGGAAGCATGCGGTCACACTCGTTCACGCTTGTCGACGGTCCGGCGCGAAACAGCTGTGCTGGTGCTTTTGTATGCCGTCAGCTTTTCCCACCGGACGTCAGGGCACCATAAGCGGTGCCTGTGGGTCCATGGCGATCCTTTATAAGCGGTCATAAGCACCGAAAAGGCGTATACCTACACTTTTTCGGTTCCACGTGTACCCCTTTGCGGTGGCACCATGACGCGGTGACCCACGCACGGCAGCACCGGATCCAAGTCGTCGCCCACCGCGGAGCCTCCGAAGAGGCTCCTGAACACACCCTCGCCGCCTACAAGAAGGCGATCGAGGACGGCGCGGACGCGCTTGAGTGCGATGTACGACTGACCGCCGACGGCCATCTCGTCTGCGTCCACGACCGACGCGTCAACCGTACGTCGAACGGACGCGGAGCGGTCTCGGCGCTGGAGCTCGCCGATCTGGCCGCCCTCGACTTCGGCTCCTGGAAGAGCCGCGACCTGTCCCGCGACTCCTGGAAGACGCGGGACGAGGAGCCGGACTGGCTGCACCTCCCGGAGGACCACGAGGACACCTCCGTGCTCACCCTGGAGCGGCTGCTCGAACTCGTCGCGGACGCGGGTCGGCGGGTGGAGCTGGCCATCGAGACGAAGCATCCGACGCGTTGGGCGGGGCAGGTCGAGGAACGGCTGCTGGTGCTCCTGAAGCGCTTCGGCCTGGACGCCCCGGCCTCCGCCGCCGACTCTCCGGTACGGGTCATGAGTTTCTCGGCGCGATCTCTGCACCGGGTGCGGGCGGCCTCCCCGACACTGCCGACGGTCTACCTGTTGCAGTTCCTCTCGCCCCGCCTCCGGGACGGTCGACTTCCGGCCGGTGTCCGGATCGCAGGCCCCTCGATCCGGATCGTCCGTAATCACCCTGCGTACATCGAGCGGCTGAAAAACGCCGGTCATCAGGTGCATGTGTGGACCGTCAACGAGCCCGAGGACGTCGATCTCTGCGTTGACCTGGGCATTGACGCCATCATCACCAACCGGCCGCGGGCCGTTCTGAGCCAGCTCGGTAGGGAACATTAAAGAACCTCATAAAGACCGCCAAACACCCCTTGACCCGGCAGCCCCACCTGCACCATCCTCCGAACTCGGCCACACCATCGAAAACAAGCCACCCGATTACAGGGAGTGCTCCGGCGCGTTCGGTCCGTGTTCGATCGTTGCGAATGCGTCACTGAACGTGGATTGGCCGGTTTCCGGTACAGGCCAAGAGGGCATCCACACCGTGGCGTGGGGCGAAGGAGGTCTCGGGGGTGGCGTTGGTGGTGGCACAGGAAGTGCCCACGTCGTCGAGCATGGCCGTGACCCATGGCCCTGCGGGCGTGGGTCAGGCAAGACATCGCATGCGCGATCAGCTGCGCACGGGCGGTGTGTCGGAAGCGGTCATCGACGATGCCGTACTGATCCTGTCCGAACTTCTGAGCAATGCGTGCAAACACGGCCGGCCCCTGGGCGACGCCCTGGCCGGTGACGGTGACGTCCGCTGTGCCTGGCGCGTGGACACGGGCGGCCGGCTCACGGTCGAGGTGACGGACGGCGGCGGCCCGACCCGCCCGGCTCCGGCCACCCCGTCGGTCACGGCACACGGCGGGCGCGGCCTGAACATCATCACGGCGCTGGCCGACGACTGGGGCGTACGCGACGACACCCGGGGCGAGGTCACGGTGTGGGTGGTCGTGCACGAGGACGTTCATGATCCGGATGCCGCGCACCGGCGCGAGGACTTCGCTACGCGCGTCACGGCCCCGACGGTCTCAGGTGCCCGGCTGGGCTACGCGGACTCCTGCGACGACCTGGACTGAGCCGTCCGCGGGGACTGGACCGACACGTCCGCGCGGAACCGACGCGTCCGTCCACAGGAGCCGGGTTTTCCACAGGAGGCCCGTTCACCGGGTTTTCCACAGGCGAGCCCGTCGCCGACCCGCGCCGCCGGGTTGTCCACAGGCTCCCGTCGGTCATGGCGTGAACGGCTAGGCTCCCGCCCGTACGAGACGAGCCGTAACCGGGAGACACCCACGATGGCCAAGAAGCGACCCCAGACCACGGCCAAGCGGCCTCAGCTCAGCGACGCAGAGGTCCCGGTGGTCGGTGCCCGCGAGCCCTGCCCCTGCGGCAGCGGCCGCCGCTACAAGGCGTGCCACGGCCGGGCCGCAGCCCACGCGGTGACCGAGCTGGTGCAGCGCCCCTTCGAGGGGCTGCCCGGCGAGGGCGACTGGGTGGCGCTGCGCGAGCTGGTGCCGGCCGCCACGGTCGCGCTGCCCCTGAAGGGCGGTCTCCCCGAAGGGGTGCCGTCGGTCACGCTCGCCACGGTGCTGCCGATGGCCTGGCCCGCCCTGCGCCGCGACGACGGCTCGGTGCTGCTCGGTCTGCAGAACGACACGGCGTCCGGCGACATCAGCCGCGACCTCGCCGACACGCTCCAGCGCGCGCTGGTCGCGGAGCCGGGCACTCCGGTGCAGTCCCGCCGCGCTCCGGCCGACGGCCCGCGACTGCAGGAACTGCTCGACCCGGAAGGCGCGTTCGAGCCAGTTGTGCACACGGGCTTCGAATTCTGGGTTCCGGAGGCGGAGAACGCGTCGCCCGAGGTGACCGCCTCCCTGGAGCGCGCCAACGCCGCCGCCATCCCGACCGTGAAACTCCAGGGCGTGGACGCCGCGTACTGGTGCGAGACGCCGGACAAGAACCACCTGCGCTGGGTCATGCCGTACCCGGAGGAGCAGTTGCTGGACGGTCTCGCCCGGCTGCACGCGGCCGGCCGCTCCGGTCTCGGCGAGGGCACTCGCCTCGTGGGGTCCTTCCGTGCTCACGGTCTCACCGTGCCGGTGTGGGACCTGCCGAGCGGGTTCGGCGCGGACGACGTGGAGAAGCCGGCCGCCGAGTTCGCCGAGCGCCTGACCGCCGCGCTGGCCACGGACGCCCCGCTCACCGCGGACGAGCGCCGCGCGCGCGGCGGCCTCACCAACCGGCAGGTCACGCTCAGCTGACACAGAGGGGCGCAGGGGTGCGACTGACCGACCGGTCAGTCGCAACAGCCTCGTTCACTCCGGTGACTCCTGTCACAACTCCCCGTTGTGAAAGGGAAGTCGGTGTCCGAATAGCCGAGATCGAATTTGCGAACCGCCGATCTCTTGTTACCGTTCGAGTAGCCCGGTTGCTGGTGCATCCCCCGTCGCCAGCAACCGGGTCTTTTCATGCCCGGCCCGCGTGTACGGAACGATGCCGTCCGTCAACTCGCCGTAGGCGCCGATGAGTTGCTCCCCGAGCGCAGCAACAGCGGCCCGCGCCCACCCTGTCCGGCAGCGAACTCCGCGACGGCCGTGTAGGCGCCCAGATCGCCCTGTGTGTGCTCCCTGGGCGTCTCGCACAGCGAGGGCTCGTCCTCGGCGCTCACGGCGCAGTGCATCTGCACGGTGCGGTCCGCCGGCCCCATGAGGCTCAGCACCGCGTCCAGGTCGTCGCCGGTCGCGTTCCGGTAGTAGGTGCGCGCCCAGGTGTCCTCCCCCTGCGTCATGACACAGGTCTGCGCCTCGATGCCGTCGGGCGTGGAGAGTTCGGGTCCGCAGCGGGCGGCGGTGGCCAGTCCCAGGCCGAGCGTCAGCGGGGAGCGGGTGGGCGCGGGCGCCGGGGAGGGCACGGCGGACGGCTCCTTCGCGTCACCGCCGGAGGAGACGGGGGAGTCGACCAGGGAACGTACGACCGCGTGACCCTCGTCGCGTACGGGTCCCGCGGACGCCACGGCCAGCGGCAGCGCGACCGCGCACACCGCGACGCCCGCGAGGGCGAGCAGACGAAGGTTCATAGAGCGGAAGATAACGACCGACCACGGGCGCCACGGTCCGCGCGCGCCCGACACCCCTACAACTCGGGGGCGCTCACACCCGTACGAGTGAGTGCCTCGACCACGGCGTCCACCACGGCCTCGACATCGGGGACCCAGGGCGAGGACGAGCCGGGCAGTGGTGCGCGCTCCCAGCGGATCTGTCCCTGGCCGGTCTCGGAGGGCGGCAGGGCGAGATAGCCGCCCTCGCCGTGGAAGCGGAGCGAGCCGGGGACGTGGTCCTTGGCGTAGAGCAGTTCGCCCAACTGCTCCATGGAGTACGGCTTGACGAGCAGCGACCAGCGGGTGGGCGCGGCGACGACCGGGCCGAGGCGCATGCCCTGGAGGTCGAGCGCGGCGAGCGCCCGGGCGGCCGCGGGGGCGGGCAGGCTGACCGCGCAGGGGGCCTTGTCGCCGGTGGCGAGGACGATCGGCGCGGCGGGGCGGTTGCCCCACCACCAGCGCACCATGCGGGCGTCGGTGGTGGCCGCGAGGAGGCCGGGGTCGAAGGGGTGGGCGCCGGGAACCGTGCACTCGGGGTCCGGACAGCCGCAGCGGGCCCGGCCCTGGGGGTCCGGTGCCACGCCCGGGAGTACGGGCCATTTCCATTCCGTCGCGAAGGTCAGGGCCGCGCCGAGCATCTCAGACCTCCTGTTGTCTCGCCTGGACAGGAGCCTGCGTCGCTTTCCGAGGATCTCGCGCATGAGCGCTCGTTCCTTTCCGTTGCACCGCTGGCAACACCGAGGACCACATCACACCATGTGTCGATCACTTCACTGTGCGTACCTGTTGGCGCATCACACCCCTGCGTGAAGCAAGGGGAACCCGTGCGTGCTGAAAAGCATGGGCGTGGCGTGGGGGTGGCGAAGTCTGGCGTTTTGCCGTTCCGCGTATTTCTCTCCGCCTCCGCCACGGGAGGATGGGGCACGATCGTCGGTGGTTAAGACGCCCGGGTCCCTCACCAGGTTCCGGGCGGCCCCCGCCACCCCTGGTCTTCTCCGAGTACGTACCCATCACGACCGCTGTGACGCTCCGTCGAGCAAGCCCAGTCGACCGCAATGGACCGTCCCCTGATGCAGTTTTAAGCCAACTTTGCCAATCCGCAAGGGGAGAGCGAAATGCCCCCGCGAAACCCATGGACACCAGGAATCCCAGCAGGACAATGCTGGACATCCCCTCACGAGTGCGTGTACATGTGGAGACACTGCCAGCGGCGCAGAATGACATGGGGGTTTGCGATGCTTTTGAGCAATACGCACCGGTCGGAAAGCCGGACGCCATGAACGCCCCTCACCCTCCGAAAGTGGCCGGAATCGATTCAACGGTTCCCTCGCCCGCACACACTGTCGCGCCCGCGCCTGCCGCCACCGGTACCCCTCCGGCCCCTTCCCCTAACGTCCAGAACCCGCCGGAAGCCGCTCCGAACGCGCCAAGTGCCCTGCTCCAGGACCGTCTCGCCGGCTGGGTCTCCGACCTCACGACCCTCCACGAACTCACGGAACGCCTGACCCGCACGGACGCACTCGCGGACGCACTCCAGGAACTGCTGCGCGCCGGAGCCGCCCTGGTGGGCGCCCGGCGCGGACTCGTCGTCCTGGAACCCGGCGACGGCCTCGGCCCGCACACCACCATCGGCCTGGGCCTGGACCGCTCCGACCTCGGCCACATCGAGACCGTCCCGCGCGGGGCGATGTCCTACGGCCAGATTCTCGACGGTCCTGCCGGGGCCCCGGGCGGCGAGGGCGGCGAGGTCGTCCACCCCGACCTGTTCGCCGAGGACGGCCTCGACCCGCGCCACCGCGAGGTCGCCGCACGCCTGGGCTACGCGGCCAGTTACGCGCTGCCCCTGGCGACCGACGCGGCCGGGCGGCTCGGCGCCGCAGTGTGGCTCTACGACGAGCCCGCCGAGCCGGTCGAGCGGCAGCGCCATCTCGCCGGGCTGTACGCCCGGTTCGCCGCCGAGCACCTGGCGCGGCTCCTCGAAGTCGAGCGCACGCGCGCGTGCATGGCGACCGTCGCCGAGGAGCTGCTGCCGTCCCGGCTCCCCCGCGTGGCCGGTGTGCAGCTCGCCGCGCTGCACCGCACGGGTCCACGCGGCGGCGGCGACTGGTACGACGCGCTGCCGCTGCCGGACGCCGCGCTCGGCCTCGCCGTCGGCTCGGTGACCGGTTCCGGGCCGAGCGCGATCGCCGCGATGGGCCGGCTGCGGGCCTCCCTGCGGGCGTACGCGGTGATGGAGGGCGAGGACCCGGTCGCGGTCCTGTCCGACCTCGAACTGCTCCTCAGGCTCACCGAGCCCGCCCGCTCGGCCACCGCCCTGTTCGCCTACTGCGAGCCCGCGCTGCGCAAGATCACCCTGGCGGGGGCAGGTCACAGCCCGCCGCTCCTGGTCGGCGAGCGGCGCACGGAGTTCGTGGAGACCTCCGTCTCCGCACCGCTCGGCATGCTGGCCTGCTGGGAGGCGCCGAGCGTCGAACTGGAGGCGGAACCCGGCGAGACGGTGCTGCTCTACACGGACGGTCTGCTGCACCGCACCGGCGACCCCATGGACCGTGCCTTCGCCCGCCTGCACGCGGCGGCCGCGAGCGTCCCCAAGGCGCTGCGCGCCGACCCGGCCGCGATCGCCGACCACGTGCTGCGGACCGTCCTGCCGGACGGCCTCGACACCGCCGACAGCGACGAGGACGTCGTCCTCCTGGCGGCCCGGTTCGAGTAGTCGCCCGGAAGCCATGTGTAACAGGCCATACAGCCCTGGGCCCCCTTCCGTACGACCGTACGATGGAGGGGGTCCAGTGCCGTATCTAGGAGGATGACCGTGGCCGACGAGCTCAACCCGGAGACCCCGGAAAGCGAGCCTGAGGAGCCCATCAAGAAGCGGAAGAACGGCCTGTACCCGGGCGTGTCCGACGAGTTGGCCGAGAGCATGAAGTCCGGCTGGGCCGACACCGAGCTGCACGACCTGCGGCCCGTCGAGCAGGCCGAGCACACCGCCCGCCGCCGCGCCGCGCTCTCCGCGCGCTTCCCGGGCGAGCGCCTGGTGATCCCCGCGGGCAACCTGAAGACCCGCTCGAACGACACCGAGTACCCCTTCCGGGCGTCGGTCGAGTACGCGTACCTGACGGGCAACCTCACCGAGGACGGCGTCCTCGTCCTGGAGCCCACCGCCGAGGGCCACAAGGCGAGCATCTACCTCCTGCCGCGCTCCGACCGCGAGAACGGCGAGTTCTGGCTCTCCGGCCAGGGCGAGCTGTGGGTCGGCCGCCGCCACTCGCTGACCGAGTCCGAGGCGCTCTACGGCATCCCCGCCTCCGACGTCCGCGAACTGCCCGAGGCGCTGCGCGAGGCCACCGGCCCCGTGCGGGTCGTGCGCGGCTACGACGCCGGCATCGAGGCCGCGCTGACCGACAAGGTCACCGCCGAGCGCGACGAGGAGCTGCGGGTCTTCCTCTCCGAAGCCCGCCTGGTCAAGGACGAGTTCGAGATCGGCGAGCTGCAGAAGGCCGTCGACTCGACGGTCCGCGGCTTCGAGGACGTGGTGAAGGTCCTCGACAGGGCCGAGGCGACCAGCGAGCGCTACATCGAGGGCACGTTCTTCCTCCGCGCGCGTGTCGAGGGCAACGACGTCGGCTACGGCTCGATCTGCGCCGCGGGACCGCACGCCACCACCCTGCACTGGGTGCGCAACGACGGCCCGGTCCGCTCCGGCGATCTGCTTCTCCTGGACGCGGGCGTCGAGACGCACACCCTGTACACCGCCGACGTGACGCGCACGCTGCCGGTCAACGGCCGCTTCAGCGAAATCCAGAAGCAGGTCTACGACGCCGTGTACGAGGCCCAGGAGGCCGGTATCGCGGCGGTGCAGCCGGGCGGCAAGTACCGCGACTTCCACGACGCGGCGCAGCGCGTGCTGGCCGAGAAGATCGTCGAGTGGGGCCTTGTCGAGGGTCCCGTGGAGCGCGTTCTGGAGCTGGGCCTCCAGCGCCGCTGGACGCTGCACGGCACGGGCCACATGCTCGGCATGGACGTCCACGACTGCGCCGCCGCGCGCACCGAGACGTACGTGGAGGGCACGCTGGAGCCCGGCATGGTCCTCACGGTGGAGCCCGGCCTGTACTTCCAGGCGGACGACCTGACCGTCCCCGAGGAGTACCGCGGCATCGGCGTCCGCATCGAGGACGACATCCTGGTCACCGAGAACGGCAACCGGAACCTCTCCGACGGCCTGCCCCGCACCTCGGCCGAGGTCGAGAGCTGGATGGCGTCCCTCAAGAGCTGACAGCCGGCAACTGATACAAGACTGATGGCCGGGCACACGTGCGGTGCCCGGCCATTCGTGTGCCGACTCGCATGACGGTCGCATGGCAGTCGTATGCCTAGGGGGAGGGCTTTTCCGTGAACGACTTCTGGTCCGGCGTCGGGGTGGACCTGCATCTGGAACCCGACCCGGAGGGCGGCCGTCGCGCCGGTCTCGAACGCGCGCTCCGGGACGCCGTACGCGACGGCCGCCTGGCTCCCGGAACCCGCCTCCCGGCCACCAGACGCCTCGCGACCGAACTCGGCGTCTCCCGGGGCACCGCGAAGGCGGCCTACGACCAGCTCGTCGCCGAGGGCTATCTGACCGCCCGCCAGGGCTCGGGCACCCAGGTCGCGCTGCTGCCCTCGGTCGGCGCGGAGGCACCGGGGGCGGCGGCACGCGCGCGTGTACCCCGTTTCGACCTGCGGCCCGGCAGCCCGGACGTCGGCGCGTTCCCGGCGGCGGCCTGGCTGCGCTCACTGCGCCGCGCCATCGCGACGGCACCCTCCCTGGCGTACGACTACGGAGACCCGCGCGGCCGGGTCGAACTGCGCACCGCGCTCTCGGGCTACCTGGGGCGGGCGCGCGGGGTGATCGCGCCCCCGGAGCGGATCGTGATCACCTCCGGGTACGTCCAGGGGCTCGCGCTGCTCACGCGCGTGCTCGACGGTTCCCGGGTGGCCATGGAGGACCCCGGACTGCCCTTCCACCGGGAGGTGGTCCGGCACAACGGCGGCAGCGTGGTCCCCGTAGAGGTCGACGAACGGGGCGTCCGCGCCGAGGAGTTGGGGAACGCGGCGGCCGTGGTGGTCACCCCGGCCCACCAGTACCCGACCGGCGTGACCCTGCACCCGGAGCGCAGACGGGCGCTGACCGACTGGGCACGCGCGCGTGGGGGACTCGTCGTCGAGGACGACTACGACGGGGAGTTCCGCTACGACCGGCAGCCCGTGGGCGCGCTCCAGGGAATGGCACCGGGCCAGGTCGCGTACCTGGGCACCGCCTCCAAGACGCTCGGGCCCGCCCTGCGGCTCGGCTGGATGGTGCTGCCGCCCCACCTCGTCGACCCGGTCGCCGACGCCAAGCTGCACAGCGACCACCACACCGAGACCATCGGCCAGTTGGCGCTCGCCGAGATGATCGACAGCCATGCCTACGACCGGCACGTGCGCGCGTGCCGGCTCCGGTACCGGCGCCGCCGCGACCAGCTCCTCGGCCGACTGGGGGCGCGCAGCAGCGTGCGCGGGATCGCGGCCGGGCTGCACGCGCTGGTGGAGGTCGCCGACGAGGAGGCCGTAGTGGCGCGAGCCGAGAAGGAGGGGCTCGCGGTGGGGCGGCTCGGGGAGCACTGGCACACGGCGGAGGCGGGCGCGGACCGGCCGCAGGGGCTGGTCGTGGGATACGGGACGCCTCGGGAGCGGGTGTATCCGGAGGCGCTGGAGGTGTTGGGGCGGGTGCTGGAGGGGACCTGAACATGAATTGGACCAATAAATGGGATACCTATTGGGTCTCACCGGAGACCCACTGAGCTTCTAACGTCATAGGCATGACGAACTCGCTCGTCCCGCCCGCGGGCCCGCAACGCACCCTGGCGCTGGCCCAGTTGACCAACTCCATCGGTGACGGCGCCTACTACGTGACCTCGGCGCTGTACTTCACCCACGTCGTCGGGCTCGCCCCCGCGCGCGTGGGCCTCGGGCTCACCCTCGCGTGGGCAGTCGGGTCGCTGGTGGGGGTACCCCTGGGGCGGCTGTCCGACCGGCGGGGGCCGCGCGGTACGGCGGTGCTGCTGGCGCTGGCGACCGGGCTCGCGGTGGCGTCCTTCCTCGTCGTACGGGGATTCGTGCCGTTCGTGCTCGCCGCGTGCGCCTACGCCTCCGCGCAGTCGGGGCTCGCGGCGGCCCGGCAGGCGCTGCTGGCGGGGCTGGTGTCGGCCGGGGAACGGACCGGGCTGTTGGCCCATCTCCAGTCGACGCTGAACGCCGGGCTCGCGGTGGGCGCGGGCCTCGGCGGGCTCGCGCTGCGGGCGGGGACGCGGCCGGCGTACCTCGGGGTGTTCGCCCTGGACGCGGTGAGCTTCGTGGTGTGCGCGGGGCTGTTGCTGCGTCTCCCGTCGGTGCGGGCCGTCCGGGCACGGAAGCCGGGCGGTCTCGGCGTCCTGCGCGACCGGCCGTATGTCGTCGTCACGCTGCTCAACACCGTGCTGCTGCTGCGGATGCCGCTGCTCAGCCTCGGGCTGCCGCTGTGGATCGCCGAGCGCACCGACGCGCCCACCTGGCTGGTGTCCGCGCTGTTCGTGCTCAACACCGGTGCGGTGATGGTCTTCCAGGTGCGGACGGCACGCGGGGTCACGGGGCTCGCGTCGGCCACGCGCGTGGTGCGGCGTTCGGGCTGGGTGATGCTGGCGGCCTGCGCGGCGTTCGCGCTGTCGGCGGGCGCGTCGCCGTGGGTGGCGGCGGGGGCACTGGTGGTCGGGGCGCTGCTCCAGGTGGCCGCCGAGATGGGGCAGTCGGCGGGTTCCTGGCAACTGTCCTTCGCCCTGGCACCCGTCGACCGGGTGGGCGAGTACCAGGGGTTCTTCGGCACCGGCGTGACCGTGGCCAGGACGATGGGCCCCCTGGTGCTGACGTCCCTCCTCCTGGAGTGGGGCACACCGGGCTGGCTGCTGCTGGGCGGGGCGACGGTGGCGGCGTCGTACGCGATGGGACCGGCGGCGCGGTGGGCGGCCGGTGCGGGTGCCGGTGCCGGTGCCGCTGAAGTGACCGTCAGGCGGCCGGTGCTGGTGAAGGAACCGTCAGGCGACCCCTGCCAGTGAGTTGACCGGTAAGGAGTCCAGGAACAGCGCTCCCGCCAGGAGCCCCGCGCTTCCGCGAGGGCTCCACGCGCGCGCGTGCAGGTCGGTGTCGAACGCGGCCAGGGCCTCCGCGCCGGCCTCCGTCGCCGTGCCGCCCGCCTCCAGGACGCCGCGGGCGCCCGCCTGGACCTGGCGCAGGCCCAACGGGCCCGCGGTGTGCAGGAGTTCGGTGTCCTGGAGGGTGGACATCACGGTGAGGAGGGCGTCCAGCCGGGCCTGGGTCTCGGTGGCACCTGCCGTGCGGGCTGCGGCGAGGGCGTCCAACGCCCTGCGTACGTGCGGGAATCCGGCCCGGGCCTCGCCCCGGGCGCCGGCCGCGCCGTACTTGACGGAGATCGACGAACCACGGGAGGGGCGCCTGGGGGCGCCCTTGTCGTTGAACGCGGTGATCTTCCGGGTGTTCACGGCGATCTCGCCGGCCTTGGCGCCGGGGTCCAGGACGACCGCGGCGACCAGGAAGCCGAGGGTCCACAGGGCGCCCTTGTGGCCGCCTCCGGCCAGGCCGACCGAGTGCTCGGTGCACCGGCCGATCGCGCCCAACTCCGCCCGCAGCGCCGGCGTGGCTTCGCCGGCACGGCGGGCGGCGGCGGCCATCGCCGCGAGCCCGGGCGTCAGCGCCTTGGCCGACCAGCGCAGACTGTCGTGCTCCCGGCGCGTGCTGCGGGCGTCCAGGTCACGGGGGTCGGGCAGACCCGGCTTGGGAGCCAGGGCCAGCTGACCGGTGAGCGCGGCCACGGCGGCCCGCGCCAGCACGTCGTCCTCGCGGCTTGTCATGTCCCTTACCTTACGAAGAGGCGGAGGCCGAAGGGGAGGCGCTGTCGCTGGGCGGGGTGCCCGTCGGGGCGCCGCTCGGGGGCGTGCCGCCTCCGCCGCTGCCCGCGCCGGTGCTTTCCGCGTCCGGGTCGACGCCGAGCGTCAGGGAGCCCTTGTAGCCCTTGGACGGGTCCTTCTTGTGGACGGCCTTGAGGGTGAGCAGTCCGCTGGCGGCGCCTCCGCCGTCGTAGACCATGTCGTCGGCGAGGACGGTGTACGAGCCCGTGTGCTTGGCGTACGGGTCGAGGGTGAAGATCTCCTCGGCGATGTCGTCGGTGAAGAACAGCTGGCCGGTGTAGTTGACCTTGCCGCCCTCGTAGGTGCCGTCCTCCTTCTCGCCGCCGGTGTGCACCTTGACGTGGATGTGGCAGGTGCGCGGGGTGTACCAGCCCGGGAAGATCGTCTCGAACTTGACGACCCCGTTGGCGTTGGCGATCTGGTAACCGCGCAGGTAGGTGAGGTCGTTGGCGCTGTCGCCCTCCTCACTCTCGGCGGGGGCCGAGCCGCCGGGGTTGGCGGTGGTGTAGCCGGAGTAGTAGCCCCAGGCGTCGCAGTGCCAGATCTCCACGGCCGCGCCCTTGACCGGGGTGCAGCCGTCGGTGGCGTCGACGACGGTCAGCCGCAGGGTGAGCGGGACACCCGCCTTGCCCTCGGTGATGTCCTTGCGCACCAGGGCACCGTCGAGGTAGTACGGGCCCTCGGTGACGCTCGTCATCAGCGTCATGCACTCGCCGCTGGTCGAGGTCGCCGTGGCCGTCGCGTCCGCGTCGGCAGTCGTGTGGGTCGTGTCGGCGAACGCCGACTGGAATCCGGCCACCGCCAGCCCGCCGGCCGCGACCGTCCCGCCGGTCACCGCGAGGGCGCGGCGCCGGCTGATCGTTGTGTCCTTGTGGTTTCCCGTCATGCTCGGGAAGCTACGAACGACCGCCGTCAAGGGCGTGGGCGTGCGCTGTGCGCAAGGTAAGAATTCTCAGAAAGCTGAAGGCGGGTCGTCGTCGTGCAGGATCCGCTGGAACAACCGGTGGTCCTGCCAGGCCCCGCCTATGTGCGCATAGCGCGGAGCCATGCCGATCGGCTCGAACCCGCTCTTCTCCAGGACGCGTTGGGAGGCCAGGTTGTCGAGCCGCGTGGTGGCCTCCAGCCGGTGCAGTCCGATCGTCTCCCGCGCGAGCGCGCAGACCCGCCCGACACCCGAGGTGGCCAGGCCGCGCCCCCGCAGGTCGGCGGTGATCCAGTAGCCGAGCGTGGCGCTGCGGAAGGAGCCGAGCACGATCCCGGCCAGGGTGAAGGCCCCGGCGACCCGCTCGCCGGACACGAGGAGCAGCGGCACGACCCGGCCCTCCCGGTACTCCCGCAGCATCGCCCGCAGCCGCCCGCGCTGCCCTTCGGCGGTGAAGAAGGCGTCCGGGCGGTACGGCTCCCAGGGGCTCCGGTTCTCGGTGAAGGCGGCGGCGAGGGCCGGGGCGTCGGCCGGCTCGGCGAGCCGCAGCGTCAGACCGTCGGCCAGTTGTTCGGGTCGGATGTCCATGCGCGGATTCTGCCGTGGCGCCGACACCGGGGGACGCGCTTCGGACGCTCCCTCACACCGCCATCAGCGGCGCGTCCTTCCGCCACTTCAGGATCTTGTCGAAGCTCACCACCGCGCCGCCCACACCCGGCTTGTTGCCGATGTGGACGTGGTCGGCGAGTTCCTGGATGAGACACAGGCCCCGGCCGTTCTCCGCCTCGCTCGGGGCGGGGCGGACGGCCTGGGCGCGCGCGAAGCCGGGGCCCGAGTCGGCGACCTCGATACGGCACTTCTCGCCGTCGAGGTACGCGGTGACGCGGTACGCCTCCGAGGACGCGCCGGGCTCGGTGTCGCCGCCGTGCTCGACGGCGTTGGCGCACGCCTCGCTGAGGGCGACCGAGAGGTCGTAGGAGATGTCCGGGTCGACGCCCGCGGTCTCCATCGTGCCGAGGAGAAGCCGGCGGGCGAGCGGAACGCTCGCGGCCTCGCGCCTCAGATGGAGTGACCACCAGATGCTCATGCTCCAGCCTCCTGGCCGCGGCTCGACATAGTGATACCTATTGCCGCCAGTGCCCCTGTGTAAGCACGGAGTTGACGTGATGCCGCCCATATGGGGGATGTGTCCCAAACGTAATTGGTGTATCCGGAGGTAGCTCACGTCGGAGAGTGACCTTTGTGATCTATGACACATTATCGTCCCGGTGTGGCGGACCTGCCGTATGGCGCCCGCAGGGCCGGTGCGATGATGAGCCCGCCATGACTGCCCCCCACCCACGTACGGCGCGCTCCGGAGGTGAACTCCGGGTCCTGCGGGCCGCGGTGTTCGCCGCGGTCTGTGTCGTGCTGGCCGCGGCCGGTCATGCCATCGCCTCCTGCGCCACCGTGCCCCTGTGGACACTCGGCGCGGGCTTCCTCGCCACGTTCCTGGTCGTCGCCCCGCTCACCGGGCGCGAGCGCTCGCTGCCGGGCATCGCGGCACTGCTCGCGGTCGGACAGACCGTCCTGCACACGCTGTTCGGGCTCGGCCAGACGACCGCCGGCACGTCGCCCACCGGCGGCCTGTCCGCCTCCGACGCCACGCTGGTCGCGCGCGCCGCGCATCTGCTGTGCGGAACCACCGCGGCGGCGATCAGCCCGGCGCAGGCCCACCAACTCCTCGCCAACGCGCGGCTGCTGCCGGCCTCGCGCTCGACGGGCTCCATGAGCTCGATGAGCGGCATGGGGTCGATGCACCACCCGGCGGACGCCATGTCCACCTCCGCCGCCTCCTCCATGTCGCTGTTCCCGTCCGTGTCCATGCTGATCGGCCACCTCCTCGCGGCGCTCGCCGCGGGCTGGCTGCTGCGGCACGGGGACCTGGCGCTGCGGCGCTTGATGGAACTGTCGGCACACGGAGTCGCGGAAGGTGCGCTCGTACGGTCCCTGCGCGGGGCCCTCGCCCTGGTGCGCGCCCTGCGGGCCGGACTGCCCGGGGCGCCCGGGACGGGTCCGCGTCCACGGCGTACGGCCCTGTTCGCACCGCCCGCGCCGCACACCACCGCACTCCAGCACTCGGTGATCCGCCGCGGCCCGCCTTCGGCCGCCGCCCACGTCCTCGCCGCCTGACGCGACGCGACCACCACCGCACTCCTTTGGTGCGTGGAGAGGCCGCCGTCGTGCGGCACGCGCGCGTGCCCGGCGTTCTCCGCCGGGAAACCCCTGACGTCACCCAGGTGTTCACGCGCCCCCTCTTCACCACCGGAACTCACTCGAACTCGAAGTGGAGTGCTCCTTTCCATGAAGGCTTCTCGTATCGCCGCCGCCGCTGCCGTCGCCGGCTCGGCCGTCGTCGTCCTGTCCTCCCCCGCCTTCGCGCACGTCTCCGTGCAGCCGGAGGGCACGGCCGTCCAGGGCGGCTACGCGGTCGTCGACTTCAAGGTCCCGAACGAGCGCGACGACGCCTCGACCACCAAGCTCGAAGTCACCTTCCCGACCGACCACCCGCTGGCCTCCGTGATGCCGGAGCCGATCAGCGGCTGGACCGTCAAGGTCACCAAGTCGAAGCTGGCCAAGCCGGCCGAGATGCACGGCGAGACGATCACCGAGGCCGTCACCAAGGTCACCTGGACCGCGACCGGCAAGGGCGTCGAGCCCGGCTACTTCCAGAAGTTCCCGGTCTCCGTCGGCATGCTGCCCACGGACACCGACCAGCTCGTCTTCAAGGCGCTGCAGACGTACTCCGACAAGGAGGTCGTGCGCTGGATCGAGGTGCAGAAGGACGGCGCGGAGGAGCCCGAGAACCCGGCTCCGACGCTTGAGCTGACCTCCGCCTCCGCCTCCGGCGCGAAGGCCGAGGACGCCTCCGAGAAGACCGAGAACACCGCCGCCGACACCACGACCGCCGCCGACTCCTCCGACACCACCGCCCGCGTCCTCGCCGTCGTCGGCATCGCCGTCGGTGCGGCCGGTGTGGCGTACGGCGTTCTCGCCGGCCGTCGGCGTACGACCGTCTGAGGCCCGTCCGCTCATGGCGCGCACAGGGGTCCGTGCGACTCTTGCGTACGACCCCGGTGCGCGCCGGAGCTCTCACAACTGGGACATTTTTCCTATGCGCAAGAAGACGTTCGCGGCGGCAGCGCTGCTCGCCGCCGCCACCCTGACGCTCTCCGCCTGCGGCAGCGGCGACGACGGCAACAGCCCCGTCGCCGTGGTCTCCGAGGACACCGCGACCCAGGCCGCCACCGTGCTCGACACCCCGTTCGAGAAGCCGGACCTGGTCCTCACGGACACGCACGGCAAGAAGTACGACTTCCGGGCTGAGACCAAGAACCGGCCGACGCTGATCTACTTCGGCTACACCCACTGCCCCGACATCTGCCCGCTGACGATGAACAACATCGCGGTCGCCAAGAAGTCGCTGCCCAAGGCCGAGCAGGACAAGCTGCTGGTCGTGTTCGTCACCACCGACCCGGCCCGGGACACCGCGTCGGAGCTCGGCAAGTGGCTCAAGGGCATCGACACCCAGTTCGTCGGCCTGACCGGCGACTTCGCGACCATCCAGGCCGGCGCCCGCACCCTGGGCATCTCCATCGAACCGACGTCGAAGGACAAGAACGGCAAGCTCGTCTCCGTCCACGGCACCCAGGTCGTCGCGTTCTCCCCGAAGACCAACGGCGGTTACCTCCTCTACGGCCAGGACACCACCGTCGACGACTACACCAAGGACCTCCCCAAGATCATCAAGGGGGAGACGCCGTGAGGCGGTTCGCCGGGCCCGTCGCGGCGCTGACCGGCGCGCTGGTCCTCACCGGCTGCGGCGGCTCGGACGACGCGAAGGCCGAGCTCTCCGTCGGCTCCGCCTACATTCCCCAGCCGGTCTCGGACATGGCGGCGGGCTTCCTGGACATCGCCAACAAGGGCGGCGCGAAGGACGAGTTGACCTCCGTCACGAGCAACGTCGGCCCCGTCTCCGTGCACGAGACGGTCGGCCAGGCGATGGAGGAGGTGCAGTCGCTCGATGTGCCCGCACACGGTCAACTCGTGTTCAAGAGCGGGGGCAACCACCTGATGTTCGACAAGCTGAAGCACACGCTGAAGCAGGGCGACAACGTGACCGTGAAGCTGCACTTTGCCAAGTCCGGCCCCCTCACGGTTGAGATGCCCGTGAAGTCGGCGACGTACAACCCCACGACCGGGCACTGAGGGAGGGACCCCCACCTTGAAGACGACCATCACCCCCCGAGTCCGCACGCTGGTGCTGCTGTTCCTGGCCGTCGTCGGCATGCTGTTCGCGGGTGCCGGGACGGCCTCCGCGCACGCCGCCCTGACCGGCAGCGACCCCTCTTCGGGGGTGGTGGTCAACAAGGCTCCGACACAGGTCTCGCTCACCTTCTCCGAGAAGGTCGCGACGAACAACGACTCGCTGCGCGTGCTCGACCCGAAGGGCAAACGCGTCGACGTCGGCAAGCCGTCCAACATCAGCGGCACGACGTACGCCACACAGATCCGCAGCGGGCTGCCCGCCGGCACCTACACGGTGGCCTGGCAGGTCGTGTCCGCGGACAGCCATCCCGTGGGCGGCGCCTTCACCTTCTCGATCGGCTCCCCCTCGAAGACCGTCGTCTCGGCGTCGGCCGAACAGGACGTCGGCGGCGGGCTCGTCGGCGGGCTGTACGGCTTCGGGCGCTACATGTCGTACGCCGGCTTCATCGTCATGGTCGGCGGCGCCGCCTTCGTGCTGGCCTGCTGGCAGCGGGGCGCCGGAGTGCGCGCCCTCCAGCGGCTGGTGGTCTCCGGGTGGGTCTCGCTGACCGCGGCCACGCTCTGGCTGCTGCTCCTGCGCGGCTCGTACACGACCTCCGGGAAGTTCGGCGACATCTTCGACCTGAACCTCCTCGGCCAGGTCCTCCAGACCAAGACGGGCGCCTCGCTCGTCTCCCGGCTGCTGCTGCTCGCGGCCGCCGCGCTGTTCATCGCCGTCCTCTTCGGGGCCTACGACAAGCGCGAGGACGAGGAGAAGCGCGACCTGACCTTCGGACTCGCCATCGGCGGCGGTGTGGTGGCCGCCGGGCTCGCCGCGAGCTGGGCGCTGTCCGAGCACGCCTCGACCGGGCTGCAGCCCGGCATCGCGATGCCCGTCGACGTCGTCCACCTGCTGGCCGTCGCGGCCTGGCTCGGCGGCCTCACCGCCCTCCTCGTCTCGCTGTACCGGGCGCCCGCCGACAACCCCGTCGGCCGGGCCGTCGTCCAGCGCTTCTCGCGCCTGGCGTTCGGCAGTGTCGTCGCGCTCGTCGCGACCGGCGTCTACCAGTCCTGGCGCCAGCTCGGCTCCTGGTCGGCGTTCACCGACACCGGGTACGGGCAGCTGCTGCTGGTGAAGATCGGGCTCGTGGCGCTGCTTGTGGGGATCGCGTCGATCTCCCGGCGGTGGACGCGGCGGCTCGCGGACAGCGACACCGACACGGCTACGGCTACGGCTACGGCTACGGCTACGGCTACGGCTACGGCTACGGCTGAGACGGTCGTCGAGGAGACAGCGGCAGCCAAGGAGCACGAGCCCGAGAAGGAGCACGTCACGGCGTCCGCCAAAGCCGTCGACTCCGGCGCCAAGGCCTCCGCCGCGCACACCAACGCCGGTGCCAAGGCGTCCGCCGCGGTCACCGACTCCACGGCCGCGGACTCCGCCGGCGCCGGAGCATCGGCCGAGGACGATGCGCCGACGCCCGCATCAGCCGCGTCCAATGGGACCGGAGACTCCAAGCGCGCCGCCCAACTCGCGCGCCAGCAGTCCGCGGTGGACAGCGCCCGGCAGAAGCGGCTGCGGGACGCCGACCCGAACCTCTTCGGGCTGCGCCGCTCGGTCCTCGCCGAGGCCGCCGTCGCGGTCGTCGTCCTCGCCGTCACCACGGCCCTGACGACCACCGAACCGGGCCGCACGGAGGAGGACGCCAAGGCGGCCAAGACGTCCTCCTCGTCCTCTTCCTCGTCGTCCTCGGGCGCGCTGACGCTGGACATGTCCTTCGACACCGGGGGCACGGACGGCAAGGGCGTCATCCGGGTCGACATCGACCCCGCGCGGGTGGGCGGCAACGAGATGCACGTCTATGTGCAGCGCCCCAACGGCCGGGCCTTCGACGTCCCCGAAGTGAAGGTCGCCTTCACGCTCGCCGCGAAGAAGATCGGTCCGCTGCCCGTGACGCCCGACCGCATCACCACCGGGCACTGGGCCGCGAACGGAATCCAGATCCCCATGGCGGGCGACTGGAAGATCTCGGTGACCGTGCGGACCTCCGACATCGACCAGACGACCGTCGACAAGAACGCGCAGATCGGCTGAACCACGCCATGCCTGACCAGTCCATTCCCGAGGCCCGCACCGTAAAGGCACCTCCCGGGGAGGCCGTTTCCGAAAACGCCTCTCCAGGGGAGGGTGTTTCCCGCCGACGGCTCCTCGGTACGGCCGGTGCCACCGGGCTCGTGCTCGGTGCGGCGGGCGGGGCCGTGGGGTACGCGGCCGCACCGGCCGGGGCCACTCCGCTGACCTCGCTTGGCGCGGACAGGGCAATGTTTCACGGGAAACATCAGCCCGGCATCACCGAGGGCCTCCAGGCGCGCGGCCACCTGGTCGCCTTCGACCTTGCGGCGGGCGCGGGCCGCAAGCAGGCGGCGGCCCTGCTGCGCCGCTGGTCGACGACCGCGCAGCGGCTGATGGCGGGTGAGCCGGCGGCACAGGACGACACGGATGTCGCCCGGGACGCGGGACCTTCGTCGCTGACGATCACCTTCGGCTTCGGCAACAGCTTCTTCTCCCGTACGGGACTGGAGAAGCAGCGTCCCGGCTCCCTCGACCCGCTCCCCGACTTCTCCTCCGACCAGCTCGACAAGGCGCGCAGCAACGGCGACCTGTGGGTGCAGATCGGCGCCGACGACGCTCTGGTCGCCTTCCACGCCCTGCGCACGATCCAGAAGGACGCGGGCAGCGCGGCCAAGGTGCGCTGGCAGATGAACGGCTTCAACCGGACACCGGGTGCGACGGCCCACAAGATGACGGCCCGCAATCTGATGGGCCAGCTCGACGGCACCCGCAATCCCAAGCCGACCGAGGCCGACTTCGACAAGCGGATCTTCGTGCCGGCGTCCGGGTCGGCAGACCCGGCCTGGATGGCGAACGGCTCCTACGCCGTCGTACGCCGGATCCGCATGCTCCTCGACGACTGGGAGAAGCTCTCGACCGGCGCCCAGGAGAACGTCGTAGGCCGCCGGAAGTCCAATGGGGCGCCGCTTTCTGGGGGCGGTGAGACGACCGCGATGGACCTGGAGAAGACCGACGCGAAGGGTTCCCTGGTCGTCCCCATCAACGCGCACGCCCGGATCGCCCGTCCCGACCAGAACGGCGGCGCGGCGATGCTCCGGCGCCCCTTCTCGTACCACGACGGCATCGCCGCCGACGGCACCCCGGACGCCGGGCTCCTCTTCGTCTGCTGGCAGGCCGACCCGCTGCGCGGCTTCGTCACCGTGCAGCGCAAGCTCGACCGCGGCGACGCCCTGTCGACGTACATCCGCCACGAGGCGAGCGGCCTGTTCGCGGTGCCGGGCGGGGCGGCGGAGGGCGAGTACGTGGGGCAGCGGCTGCTGGAGGGGTGAGCCGGTCGCCCCGACGGGCTGGGGCGGGAGGCGTGGCCCTGACGCACTGAGGCGGGAGTCGTCGCCCTGACGGGTGGCTGGGCCGGGAAGGGTACGTCCGGTTTCGCAAGGCCCATTAGGGTGAGGTCATGCCAGCCAGCTACGCGTATCTCGGCCCCGAGGGCACTTTCACCGAAGTCGCCCTGCGCACGCTTCCCGAGGCGGCCACCCGGGAGCTGATCCCGTATGTGTCGGTGCAGTCCGCGCTGGACGCGGTGCGCAGCGGCGAGGCCGAGGCCGCGTTCGTGCCGATCGAGAACTCCGTCGAGGGCGGTATCACCACCACCCTGGACGAGCTGGTCGCGGGCGCGCCGCTGATGATCTACCGCGAGGTGCTGCTGTCGATCACCTTCGCGCTGCTGGTCAGGCCGGGCACGAAGATCTCCGACATCAAGACGGTCTCCGCGCACCCGGCCGCCCAGCCGCAGGTCCGCAACTGGATGAAGGCGAACCTCCCGGACGCCCTGTGGGAGTCGGCCGCCTCGAACGCGGACGCCGCCCGCCTGGTCCAGGAGGGCCGCTACGACGCCGCGTTCGCCGGTGAGTTCGCCGCCGCCCGGTACGGCCTTGAGGCCCTGGAGACGGAGATCCACGACGCGGAGAACGCGCAGACCCGGTTCGTGCTGGTGGGCAGGCCCGCCCGCCCGGCGGCGCCGACCGGCGCGGACAAGACGTCCGTCGTCATCTGGCAGCGCGACGACCACCCCGGCGGTCTGCGCGACCTGCTGGGCGAGTTCGCCACCCGGGGCATCAACCTCATGCTGTTGCAGTCCCGCCCGACCGGCGCCGGCATCGGCAACTACTGCTTCTGCGTCGACGCCGAGGGACACATCTCGGACCGCCGGGTCGCCGAGGCGCTGATGGGACTCAAGCGGATCTGTCTGCAGGTGCGCTTCCTCGGTTCGTACCCGCGCGCGGACGTCGGCGTGGACGGGGTACGACCGCTGTTCCCGGGAACCTCGGACGAGGAGTTCCTGTCGGCGGCGGACTGGGTCGCGCACTGCCAGGACGGCCGTTTCTGACCGGCAGTGCGCCGACGGCGGCCCGGTAGTGGCCCGGTAGTACCTGCGTATCTTCGTTATCCACAGAAGTTATCCACAGGCCCACTTCTCGACCTGGGGACAAGTCGACAGTGGAGCATCAGTCTGTCGACAAATCGCCCTACAGGCGCCTGGTGCGCGCACCGGCGCGTAGGTCACTCTTCGTCCACTCGTTTCCTTCGGGCAATCCTATGGAGCGACGCAATTCCACCCGAAAGTGGGTGTGCGGGACGTTTGGGTCGGGAATTCCTCACCCCGGGACCCTCTTCAGGAATGATCACTTCCGGCATCCACAGATCTTCCACACAGCCTGTGGATAACTCTTCCGGGATGTGGATTCCTGTGGACAACCGCGACCTCAAGTCCCGTTTCCCACAAGGGATTCGAGTCAACAGGCCGCCTCGCGCCTGCCCCGTTCCAGGGAGTGGGACGCTCTTTTATTGACTTGCATCCATCGACATTGACACTCTCCGCAATTACCCCATAACTGGATGTAAGCCGCAGTTCGGAATACCAAGTCGTGAGCCGGAACCCCGCACCGGTAGCCTGGTCCGCGTGATTGACCTTCGCCTGCTCCGTGAGGACCCCGACCGTGTGCGCGCGTCCCAGCGCGCCCGTGGAGAGGACGTCGCGCTCGTCGACGCTCTCCTGTCCGCCGACGAGCGGCGCAGGTCGTCCGGCGTCCGCTTCGACGAGCTGCGCTCCGAGCAGAAGGCGCTCGGCAAGCTCATCCCCAAGGCCTCCGGCGACGAGAAGGCCGAGCTGCTCAAGAAGACGGGCCAGCTCGCCGCCGACGTCAAGGCGGCCGACGCCGAGCAGCACGAGGCGGACGAGGAGACCAAGCGGCTCCTCCTCCAGCTCGGCAACCTGGTGCACCCGGACGTGCCGGTCGGCGGCGAGGAGGACTTCGTCGTCCTGGAGACGCACGGCACCATCCGCGACTTCGCCGCCGAGGGCTTCGAGCCCAAGGACCACCTGGAGCTCGGCGAGGCGCTGGGCGCCATCGACGTCGAGCGCGGCGCCAAGGTGTCCGGCTCCCGCTTCTACTACCTCACCGGCGTCGGCGCCCTCCTGGAGCTGGCGCTCGTCAACGCGGCGATCGCGCAGGCCACGGAGGCCGGCTTCATCCCGATGCTGACCCCGGCGCTGGTCCGCCCGCGCGCCATGGAGGGCACCGGCTTCCTCGGCCAGGCCGCGGAGAACGTGTACCACCTGGAGAAGGACGACTACTACCTGGTCGGCACCTCCGAGGTCCCCCTCGCGGCGTACCACATGGACGAGATCCTCGACGCCGACAAGCTGCCGCTGCGCTACGCGGGCTTCTCGCCCTGCTTCCGCCGCGAGGCCGGCACGTACGGCAAGGACACACGGGGCATCTTCCGCGTGCACCAGTTCGACAAGGTCGAGATGTTCTCGTACGTCCTCCCCGAGGACGCGGAGAACGAGCACCGGCGACTCCTGGAGTGGGAGAAGCAGTGGCTCACCGCCCTCGAACTCCCCTTCCACGTCATCGACGTGGCCTCGGGCGACCTCGGCGCGTCGGCGTCCCGCAAGTTCGACTGCGAGGCGTGGATCCCGACCCAGGGCAAGTACCGCGAGCTGACCTCGGCCTCCAACTGCGACAGCTTCCAGGCCCGCCGCCTGTCCGTGCGGCTGCGCGACGGCAAGAAGGTGCAGCCGCTGGCGACGCTCAACGGCACGCTGTGCGCCGTACCGCGCACGATCGTGGCGATCCTGGAGAACCACCAGCTGCCCGACGGCTCAGTGCGCGTGCCCGAGATGCTGCGCCCGTACCTGGGCGGCCGTGAGGTCCTGACGCCGGTCGCCAAGTGAGCACCGGCTTCCCGTACAAGCTGATCGCGACCGACCTCGACGGAACGCTGCTGCGCTCCGACGAGTCGGTCTCGCCGCGCACCCGTGCCGCCCTCGCGGCGGCGACGGAGGCCGGTGCCGCGCACATCGTGGTGACCGGCCGCGCGGCCCCCTGGACCCGGCACATCCTCGACGACCTCGGCTACGAGGGCCTCGCGGTCTGCGCCCAGGGCGCCCAGGTCTACGACGCCGGCGAGCACCGCCTGCTGACCTCGGTCACCCTGGACCGGCAACTGGCCGCCGTGGCGCTCGCCAAGATCGAGGCCGAGGTCGGCCCGCTGTTCCTGGCGGCGAGCCAGGGCGGCCTGGACGGCGAGGTGCTGGTCGGTCCCGGATATCGGGTCGCGGGGGCGCTGCCCGCGACCTCGTTCACGGACGTGTCCGAGCTGTGGGCCGCTCCCCTGAACAAGATCTACATCCAGCACCCGACCCTCACCGACGACCAGCTCGCCGAGGCGGCCCGCGAGGCCGCGGGCGGCTTCGTCACGGTCTCGATGGCGGGCGAGGGCATCGTCGAACTGCTGCCCCTGGGCCTGTCCAAGGCCACGGGCCTCTCCATCGCGGCGCGCCGCCTCGGTCTGAAGTCCGCCGACACGATCGCCTTCGGCGACATGCCCAACGACATCGCGATGTTCGCGTGGGCGTCCCACAGCGTGGCGATGGCCAACGCCCACGAGGAACTCAGGGCGGTGGCGGACGAGGTGACGGCCTCCAACGAGGACGACGGCATCGCGGTCGTGCTGGAGCGGTTGCTCGCGTAGGTGTGGGCAACCGCCCCAGCTCGGCTCGCCCCCTGCGACGGGGGCAACAGGGTGGGCGGCCCACGCGATAATGAGTCGCGTGCTCGAAGCGGCCGCCCCGGGCAGCTCCCCGTGGTGGGCGACTCGACGGAGGGGTAACTACTCCGGAGACCGCCGCGGGCTGCCCTGAAGGGAGTTGGACGTCCTGTCGTGCATCGACATCGTCCAGCTCCTCTCCCAGTCGGTGGCGCCGGCTGCTCCGGCGTCGACAGAACAACTGTGCCTGTACGCCGAGTTGGACGCCACCGAATAAAAGGGCAGCCGGGTGAAGGTTAGCCCCGTCGCCACCTGCGCCGACGCGCCTTGCTGAAGAACCAGCCCGCGGGCGGCTCGTCCGAACGCCAGGGCTGCGGCTCGGGCGACTCGTTGCGCCAGCGCGCCGCGAGCATCCGGGCGCGCGCGGACGGCTCGGCCGTCTCGGCGGACCGTATGAAGTCGTCGTCCAGGACCAACTTGTCCCAGCCGTCGCCTGATTCGGCCTGTCCGCCGCCGTACGGTGCCTGTCCCGCCATCCCCGTTCCTCCTAGCCGTGCGTCCCCGTTTGCCCAGTGTGCCCGGACAGAGATGAAGCCCCCGTCAAGATCAGGACCTGTCATTCCTCGCCGGCGAGGGTCAGCGAGCGCAGCTTCTGTCCGGCGTACCAGGTCGCTCCCACGGTCACCGCGACCAGGAAGATCGTCGCCGTGGTCAGCCCGACGTCCGAGGTCACCAGCTCGCCGCCGGACACCTTGTGGGCGACGGCCAGAGCCCACTGCTGGACGCTGAGCGTGCGGGCGCCGGCGACCAGGGAGCCGAACAGGGCCTCCCAGACGAGGGCGTAGACGAGCCCGAAGACCACCGCGTGCCGCGAGACCGTGCCGAGCAGCAGGAAGAGTGCCGCGTAGGCGATGGAGGCGACCAGGGCGGCCACCGTGTAGGCGACGGCGATCTGCTGTCCGTTGCCGTTCAGGATGAGCCCGGAGATCAGCATGGGCACGGCCGAGAACACCATGGTGACGCCGACCGCCACGATCAGCTTGGTGAAGATGATCGTGGGCCGCTTCAGCGGCTTGGACAGCAGGTACACCACCGAGCCGTCGTCGATCTCCGGTCCGATCGCGCCCGTGCCGGCGATGACGCCGATGATCGGCACCATCGTGGCGAGGCCGAGGCCGCCCAGGACGTCGACGGCCGTCTGGTCGTCCGCGCCCGCGAGGCCGCGCACCACCACGGAGATCAGGATCAGCAGCATGGGCAGGGCGCCCAGGATGAGGGCCCGGCGCCGGCCGAGCAGGGCCCGGTAGGTGAGTCGGGCGACTGTGGGGTCGTACATCTCTTGGCCTCCTACGCCGCGACGAGATACGAGAAGACGGATTCGAGCGACTCGTCCGACGGCGAGACCGTGAGCAGCCGGATGCCGTGGTCCCTGGCCACCTTGGGCAGCAGGGCGGTGAACCGGCCGAAGTCGACGGCCTGGATGCGCAGCGCGCCCTCGGCCAGGTCGACCTCGATGCCCGAGGTCGACGGGTCCGCGATCAGCGCGGCGGCCAGGGCACGGTCGTCGCTGGAACGGACCAGGTAGCGGTGCGGGCGGTCGGTCATCAGGCGGCGGATCTTGCGGAAGTCGCCGCTGGCCGCGTGCCGTCCGGCGACGACGACCTCGATGTGCCAGGCGAGCTGTTCGACCTCTTCGAGGATGTGGGACGAGAACAGCACCGTGCGGCCCTCGTCGCCCATCCGCCGCAGCAGGTCCATGAGCTGCATGCGCTGGCGCGGGTCCATGCCGTTGAAGGGCTCGTCGAGCAGGAGCAGCGAGGGGTCGTGGACCAGGGCGGACGCCATCTTCACGCGCTGGCGCATGCCCTTGGAGTACGTGGAGATCTTGCGGTCCTGCGCGTACTCCATCTCGACCGTGGCCAGCGCCTTCTGGGCGGCCTTGGCGCCGAGGCCGTGCAACTCGGCGTTGGCGACGACGAATTCGCGCCCGGTGAGGAAGTCGTACATCGCCTCGCGCTCGGGGACGATCCCGATGTGCTTGTAGATCTGTTCGTTGCGCCACACCTGCTGGCCGTCGAGGGTGACGGTGCCGGTGGAGGGGGCGAGGAAGCCGCCCATCATGTTGATGAGGGTGGACTTTCCGGCGCCGTTGGGGCCGAGGAGTCCGGTGACTCCGGGGCCGACGTTCATGGTGATGTCGTTGACGGCGACCACGTTGCCGAACCAGCGGGAGACATGGTCGATGGAGAGCGTGGTCACAGGCCCACCTTCCGGTAGCGGCGGATCAGGAGGCCGTAGGTCGCGGCGATGAGGCTCAGGACGGCGAGGACGTAGACGACGCCCTGTCCGTGGGTGGGGCCGACGCCTCCGGGGAACGCCGAACTCGCGCCCAGGAAGGCCGACTGGAGGCCGTCGATGAGGGTGACGGGCGAGAAGAGGCCGATCCAGGGGATGGCGCTCGTGGCGTTCTGCGCGTCGGCGATCGCCTGGAGGGTGGAGACGGCGCCGTAGGAGATGGTGAGTACGGCGATGACGGCCGCGATGCCGAAGCCGCGGCGCGGGGTGATCGCCGCGATGACCAGGCCGATGCCGGCGAAGAGCAGGGAGAGGAGGGTCACGGAGACGAGTCCCTGGGCGAAGCCCTTGGTCTGGTCGGCGAAGTCGAGCTTCGCGAGCAACGCTCCTACGTAGAGCACGATCAGCGGGGCGGCGGTCAGGATGAACATGGCCGAGGCGAGGGCCGCGAACTTGGCCCTCACGTAGTCGGCGGTCTCGATCGGCCGTGAGAAGTACAGCGGCACGGTCTTGAAGCGCAGGTCGCGCGAGACGGACTGGGGTGCCTGGGAGGCGACGTAGAGGCTGATGACGGCCTGCATGATGATCGCGTAGCGGGTGTAGTCGACGGGCAGGTCCTTGGCCTTCGTGGCGACCGCGACGGCCACCATGATGGCGGCGGGCACGCACATGACCACGAACAGCAGCATGGGCAGCACCTTGGACTTCACCGAGCGGCCGAGGCCGTAGGCGCCGCGCAGGGACTGCGAGTAGAGCGAGCGCCGGGCGTAGGCGCGGCCCAGGCGGGGGCCGTCGTAGTTGCGGTAGCCGATGTTGTGGATACGGGTCTGGTCGCCCGGCTGGGGGACCAGGGGCTGGTCAATTGCCATGGCCTACGGCCTCCTTCCGCTCTGCGTCGCTGTCGGTGCCGGTCTCGGTGTCGGTGAAGACCTCGGAGATGTGGTGCCTGCGCTGCTCCATGCGCACCAGGCCGAGGCCGAGGTCCGCGATCACGTCCCGGACCACGTCGTACGTCTCCTCGCCCGAGGCCGTCAGGAGCAGGACGTGGCCCGCGCCGGGCAGTCCGCTGCCGTCGTGGGTGTCCACCCCGCGCGCGTGGAGCGCCTCGCGCACCGCGCGGGTGCCGTCCGGGTGCTCGTCGGTGTCGGTGACCTCGATCGCCAGGGTCGTCGTGGTCTGGGTGAAGTCCGTGGTGGAGCTGGAGCGCAGGAGCTTGCCGCCGTCGACCACGATCACGTGGTCGCAGGTGCGCTCCAGCTCGCCCAGCAGGTGCGAGGTCACCAGCACCGAGATGCCGAAGTCCGTGTAGATACGGCGGATGAGGCCCAGCATCTCGTCGCGGCCGACCGGGTCGAGGCCGTTGGTCGGCTCGTCCAGGAAGACCAGCTGCGGGTCGTGGACGAGGGCCTGCGCGAGCTTGACGCGCTGCTTCATGCCCGTCGAGTAGCCGCCGATGGGGCGGTAGCGCTCCTCGTACAGGCCGACATGGCGCAGCGTGTCCGCGGTGCGCTCGCGCGCGGCGGTGGGCGGCAGTCCGGACATGCGCGCCATGTGGACGACGAACTCGGTGGCCGAGACGTCGGGCGGCAGACAGTCGTGCTCCGGCATGTACCCGACGCGCTCACGGATGTCGGCACCCTTGGTGGCGACGTCGAGGCCGAGCACTTCGGCTCGGCCCTCGGAGGCGGGGGACAGACCCAGCAGGATCTTGATCAAGGTGGACTTGCCGGCTCCGTTGGCACCGACGAGCCCCGTCACACCGGGTCCGACGTCCACGGAGAGCCGGTCAAGCGCGGTCACCCGGGGGAACCGCTTGCTCAGGCTTTCGGTCGCGATCACAGTCACGTCTACGAAGGTAGTGACGCGGACCACTCCGGTCGTCACCCCGCAGAGCTGTCCTCACGTCAGACTCCAGGCGTACGGGTCCGTAGGGGATGCCCCTACTTGAGAGCTACACGACCGGTCCGCGGGGTTGTCCACAGGCAGAGATCAACCCTATTGACGCAGCCTCTAACAACTGTCACATTCACCAGTGTCAAGTTACGAGCACGTACCGCAGTCGGTGTGGACAGGTGGGGCGGTGGCATGACTACGGCGGTGACACGCGAACTCTCCGCGGAACTGCGGGGGTTCAGGGAGGTCCAGCGGCTGGCGTACGAGTGCGCCGAAGCCGTCGCGACCCGGCTGGAGCCCGGGGTGACCGAGCGCGATGCGGCGCGGATGCAGCGATCCTGGCTGCGCGCGAAGGGTGTGAAGGACTGGTTCCATCTGCCCTTCGCCTGGTTCGGCGACCGCACGGCATTCACGAACTTCCGGATACCGCTGCAGTTCTTCCCCACGAACCGCCGACTGGAGCCCGGGATGCCGTTCATCCTGGACATGGCCCCGGTGTACAAGGGCTTCACAGCCGACATCGGGTATTCGGGCTCCCTGGGCGCGAACGCGGTGCAGGACCGGCTCATGGCCGACCTGGAGGCCCATCGCGAGCTGCTGCTGCGCGAGGTGCGCGAGCGGCGCCCACTGCGCGAGATCTACGAGGACGTGGACCGCCTCATGGTCCGCCAGGGCTACGCCAACCGGCACCGCGCCTACCCCTTCGGCGTGATCGCGCACAAGGTCGACCGGGTCGCCGAACGCCGTTGGTCCCCGCGCCTGTTCGGGTTCGGCACGCAGTCCCTGAAGGGCCTGGCCGGCGACGCGCTGCACGGCCACCGCGAGGGCTGGTCCCCGCTGTGGTCGCCGTACCGCTTCTCCGACCACCCCCCGCACCCCGGCCTGTGGGCGGTCGAACCCCACCTCGGATTCCGGGGCACGGGCGCCAAGTTCGAGGAGATCCTCGTCGTCACCGACTCCAAGGACCCCGAGCAGAGCGCCTTCTGGCTGGACGACGATCTGCCGCACGTGCGGCGCTGGGCGGAGGACAAGTGACGTTTGAGGGTGCACGCGAGCGCCGGGTGCGGACCGGTGGAGTCGAGCTGTGCGTGGCCGAGCTGGGGGACGAGTCGAACCCCACCGTGCTCCTGGTGCACGGCTATCCCGACAGCAAGGAGGTGTGGTCCGAGGTCGCGTCCCGGCTCGCCGACCGCTTCCACGTCGTGCTCTACGACGTCCGGGGCCACGGCCGGTCCACGGCACCGAAGCCGCTGCGGGGCGCGTTCACCCTGGAGAAGCTGACGGACGACTTCCTGGCGGTCGCGGACGCGGTCAGCCCGGACCGGCCGGTGCACCTGGTGGGCCACGACTGGGGCTCGGTGCAGTCCTGGGAGTTCGTCACGGTCGAGCGCACGAAGGGCCGTATCGCCTCCTTCACGTCGATGTCCGGGCCCTCCCTCGACCACTTCGGGCACTGGATCAACAAACGCCTGACCCGGCCCACCCCGCGCCGCGTCGGCCAACTCCTGGGCCAGGGCGCCAAGTCCTGGTACGTGTACCTGCTGCACACGCCCGTGCTGCCCGAACTCGCCTGGCGCGGCCCGCTCGGCAGACGCTGGCCGAAGATCCTGGAGCGCGTCGAGAAGGTGCCGCGCGGCGACTACCCCACGTCGTCGCTTCCCCTGGACGCGGCCCACGGCGCCTGGCTGTACCGCGACAACGTCCGCGCCAGGCTGCGCAGGCCCCGCCCCGACGCGTACGCGCACGCGCGCGTGCAGCTCATCACGCCTCTGGGGGACGCGTTTCTCTCCGAGCGGCTCTACGACGGGCTGGAGGAGTGGGCGCCTGAGCTGGTGCGGCGGACGCTGCCGGCCAAGCACTGGATCCCGCGCACGCGGCCCGATCAACTGGCCTCCTGGATCGCGGAGTTCGTGACGGACAACGAAGGGGGTCTGGTGACGGCCGGCGAAAGAGGTCCGCTGACGTCCACGGGGACGGGGACAGGCAAGTACGCCCAGCGGTTCGGCGGGCAGCTCGTGCTGGTCACGGGGGCCGGCAGCGGGATCGGGCGGGCCACGGCGTTCGCGTTCGCCGAGGCGGGCGCGCGCGTGGTGGCCGTCGACCGGGACGCGGAAAGTGCCGCCCGCACCGCCGAGTTGGCGCGGCTGATCGGCGCCCCCGAGGCCTGGGCGGAGACGGTCGACGTCTCCGACGGGCAGGCCATGGAGAAACTCGCCGCGAAGGTCGCCGGCGAGTACGGCGTGGTGGACGTCCTGGTGAACAACGCCGGAATCGGACTCTCCGGTTCCTTCTTCGACACCACCCCGGAGGAGTGGAAGAAGGTCCTCGACGTCAACCTGTGGGGCGTCATCCACGGCTGCCGGCTCTTCGGGAAGCAGATGGCCGAGCGCGGCCAGGGCGGCCACATCGTCAACACCGCGTCGGCGGCGGCCTTCCAGCCCTCCAAGGCGCTGCCCGCCTACAGCACCTCCAAGGCGGCCGTCCTGATGCTCAGCGAGTGCCTGCGCGCCGAGCTGTCCGGACAGGGGATCGGTGTCTCGGCCATATGCCCGGGCCTGGTCAACACCAACATCACCTCGACCGCGCGCTTCGCCGGGGTCGACGCCGCCGAGGAGAAACGGCGCCAGAAGCGGTCGGCACGGCTGTACGGGCTGCGGAACTACCCGCCGGAGAAGGTCGCCGACGCGATCCTGCGGGCGGTCGTCCGGGACCGGGCCGTCGTACCGGTCACCCCGGAGGCACGCGGCGCCCATCTGCTGTCCCGGTTCGCCCCGCGCGCGCTGCGGGCGGTGGCGAGACTGGAGCCGCCGCTGTGACCTCCGCGCACGAGCACGACGAGAACGAGCACGAAGCGAGCGAGCACAAGGCGAGCGAGCGCCACGCGCGTGAACACCACGCGATCGCGCCCCGCCGGGTCTCCTTCGACTGGTCGCGCACGCCCCTGCACTGGATCCCGGACGAGCCGACCGCCACGCATGTCGTCAACGTGCTGCATCTGCTGCTGCCGGCGGGGGAGCGGTGGTTCGTGAAGGTCCTCAAGGAAGGCCTGCCGCTGGTCAGCGACCCCGAACTCCTCGCGGACGTCAAGGGGTTCATGGGCCAGGAGGCCACGCACAGCGTCCAGCACGCGCACGTGCTGGACCATCTCGCGGCCCAGCGGCTCGACACCGCCCGCTTCACCCGGTACGTCGACTTCCTCTTCGAACGGCTGCTGGGCGAACGCCCGCCGCTCGGCGCGCCCTTGCCCGAGCGCGAGTGGCTGCGCTTCCGGCTCGCGGTCGTCGCGGCGATCGAACAGTTCACGGCGGTGCTCGGCGACTGGATCCTGGCCGCGGAGGACCTCGACCGGGCGGGCGCCGACGAGATCATGCTCGACCTGCTGCGCTGGCACGGCGCGGAGGAGGTCGAACACCGCGCGGTGGCCTTCGACATGTTCCAGCACTGCGGGGGCCGCGGTCTCCCCCGGTACGCCCGCCGAATCGCCGGCATGACGGTCACCGCACCCGTGATGCTCTACCTGTGGGCCTGGGGCACGGCCTACCTGATCCGCCACGACCCCCAGCTCGCCGGACGCGTCCGCTACTCGCTCGCCGAGCACAACAGGGCCGTACGGAAAGGCCTGTTGCCCACCTGGCGGTCCCTCGGCGCGGCCGTCCCCCGCTATCTGCGCCGCTCCTACCATCCCTCGCGGGAGGGATCGCTGAGCCGGGCGGTGGAGTACCTGAGGCGGTCACCGGCGGCGCGGGCGGGGGCCGCGTGAGTGCCGGGGGCGGCAGCGGCTCCGACACCCACGACGTCGCCTACCGGATCGAGGATCTCGCGCGGCTCAGCGGGGCCACCGTCCGGACGATCCGCGCCTATCAGGACCGCGGGCTGCTCCCCCGCCCCGAGCGGCGCGGGCGGGCCAATGTGTACGCGGACGTCCATCTGGCCCGGCTCCGTCAGATCGCGGACCTGCTCGACCGCGGCTACACCCTGGCCTCCATCAAGGAGTTGCTGGAGGCCTGGGACGCGGGCCGGGGGCTGGGCGGGGTGCTCGGGCTGGTCGCGGAGGTCGACGGGCCGTGGAGCGACGAGGAGGCGGCCCGGATCTCGCGCGCCGAACTGGAGCGGCGCTTCGGCGGCAGCCCGGACGACGCGGCCGTCGCCGAGGCCGTCGAGCTCGGCGTACTGGAGCCGGTCCCGGGAGACACCGACTCCTTCCTTGTGCCGAGCCCCCAAGAGCTGGCCGTGGCAGTCGAGTTGCACGCCTCGGGGGTTCCGCTGTCCGCGATCTCTTCCCATCTGCGGGAGTTGAGGGTCCAGGTCGAGCACATCGCCTCCCGTTTCCTGGAGTTCACCACCGAGCACGTCTTCGCCCGCTACCTCGACGGCACGCACCGTCCGACCGACGCGGACGCGACCGAGGCGGCCTCGCTCGTACGACGGCTGCGCCCGCTCGCCCAGCAGACTGTGGACGCCGAACTCGCCCGCGCGATGCGGCTGTTCGCCAACCGTTCGCTACGGCAGCACCTCGGGGCGGCGGAACCTTCGCCGTCGGTGTCCTCGTCACGTTCTGTGGCCGTGCCCGAAGAGACAATGCGGGCCGTGGAGGGGCTGGTTGGGGCGGCGAACGCGGCGGAGTTCGTCGCGCTGGCAGCTGAACGGGAGCTGCGGGCAAGGGCGTTGGATGCGCTCATGCCAAGTGGTCGTCCCCCAGCCGATCTTGACGAACAGGTGTGACATGGCAGGGAGTTGTCCACAGAAACGCCAAATACCCTGTGGATAACTACAGTTGGTTGTGGACCAAACATCGGCCCCAAAAGAAAATGCGTGATCCGCGTCTCTCCCGTCATGCTGAGCGGATGGATGAAAGACGCACCGTGAAGGTGTCGAAGTACCTCTCGAAGCACCTGCGCCACCAGCCCGAGCGGATCGGGCTCACCCTCGACGAGGCCGGCTGGGTCGAGATCGACACGCTGATCGCCGCCTGTGCCGCGCACGGGTTCCGGTTCAGCCGTGAGGAACTCGACCATGTGGTGGCCACGAACGACAAGAAGCGCTTCGCGATCGAGGGCACGCGTATCCGCGCCAGCCAGGGCCACAGCATCGAGGTCGACCTCGGACTGCCCCCGGCCACCCCGCCGTCGTACCTCTTCCACGGCACGGTGGCGCGCAACCTGGACGCGATCCGGGCCGAGGGGCTACGACCCATGAACCGCCACGCCGTGCATCTCTCCGCCGACCGGGAGACCGCGACCCGGGTGGGCGCCCGCCGCGGCCGGCCCGTCGTGCTCACCGTGGACGCGGGCGCGATGCACGGCGACGGCCATGTGTTCCGGGTCAGCGAGAACGGGGTGTGGCTCACCGAGGCGGTACCGACGCGCTATCTGCGCTTCCCCGAATCCCACTGATCCCGCGGCCCGGGATGTGTCACCGGGTATGGCCCCGGCCGCACCACCCCGGCATGATCAGAGGTATGGACCACTTCCCCAGCACCGAGGCGGCCGTCACCGTCCTGCGCGACATCGCGGCCGAGTACGCGCGTGAGATCGAGGTCACCCACGACATCGGCGCCGACCAGACCTCGCGCCGCACCTCCGCGGGTTTCGGTGTCACCACGGACCCTGACGGTTCGCTCCCGCACGAGGCCTTCGTCGAGTTCGGCGGACTGCCACGGGTGAGCGTGCGGCTCTTTCCCGAGGACGACGCCGTGATCACGGTCGAGGGCATCGCCTGCCCCGACGTCGCACGCGACGACGTCCCCGCTTTCCTCCGCTCCGTCTTCGACGGCCACGCCTACGTCAAGGCCCGCCGTTTCCCACCCAGTTGCAACCTGATCGTCCCGCTGCCCGGCGACCGGACGCACAAGGAGTGGATCTCGATGATCACTCTCACGCCGTGGCTGAACGGCCGCATCAGGTGACGGTTTCACGTGAAACACGGACAGCCGCATAGCCTGGGAGCCATGAACCTGCGCCTGAGCACCGTGATCCTCCCGTACCGCCGCTGGAACGAGGGGAGCCGCGAGGCATGGCAGCGCGCGGAGCAGCTCGGCTTCCACACCGCCTACACCTACGACCACCTGTCCTGGCGCACCTTCCGGGACGGCCCGTGGTTCGGCGCCGTACCGACACTGACCGCCGCAGCGGCCGTGACCGAGCGGATGCGTCTGGGCACGCTCGTCACGTCGCCCAATTTCCGGCACCCGGTGACCCTCGCCAAGGACCTCATCACGCTCGACGACGTCTCCGACGGGCGCATCACCCTCGGCATTGGTGCGGGCGGTACCGGCTTCGACGCCACCGCGCTCGGACAGGACCCGTGGACCCCACGGGAGCGTGCCGACCGGTTCGGGGAGTTCGTTCCGCTGCTGGACCGGCTGCTCACCGAGGACTCGGTGTCGTACGAGGGCGACTTCTACTCGGCGCACGAGGCCCGGAACATCCCGGGGTGTGTGCAGCGGCCCCGGCTGCCGTTCGCGGTGGCCGCCACCGGGCCCCGCGGTCTGAAGCTCACCGCCCGCCACGGGCAGGCCTGGGTGACCACTGGTGATCCCCGGTTGTTCGAGAGCGGGACTCCCGAGCAGTCGGTTCACGCCATTCGTGGGCAGGTCGAGAAGCTGGCCGACGCCTGCGCGGCCATCGGCCGGGACACGGCCGGGCTCGACAAGATCCTGCTCACCGGTTTCACCCCGGACCGCGGGCGTCCGCTGGAGTCCCTCGGCGCCTTCGTCGACTTCGCGGGCCGGCACCAGGAACTGGGCTTCACCGACATCGTGATCCACTGGCCGATCCCGGACTCCGACTTCGCGGCGGACGAGAAGGTCTTCGAGCAGATCGCGATGGAAGCCCCCACGCAGCTCCGCTGACCCGGCCGCACCCCTGACCTCGGGCGCAACGGCCCTGCTGGGGCCGTAACCACTCACATGTGCGCACTGCCGCACGGCCGTGCGGGCATATGCGGGAGAATGGCCCGGTGACCTCAGCTACTCGACAGCCCGAGACCCCGGCCTCCGCCGTCCCGCCACGGCTGATCGCCACCGACCTGGACGGCACTCTGCTGCGCGACGACAAGTCGGTGTCCCCCCGCACGGTGGCCGCCCTGGCGGCTGCCGAGGAGGCGGGCATCGAGGTCTTCTTCGTGACCGGCCGCCCGGCCCGCTGGATGGACGTCGTCAGCGACCACGTCCACGGCCACGGCCTGGCGATCTGCGGAAACGGCGCCGCCGTGGTCGACCTGCACGGCGGCCCCGGGGCCCACCGCTTCGTGAAGGTCCGCGAACTGGCCCGGAACAACGCCCTCGACGCCGTACGACTGGTGCGCGAGGCGGCGCCCGGGACCGTGTACGCGATCGAGCAGACCTACGGCTTCTACCAGGAGCCGGCGTATCCGAAGCTGCACATGGAGATCCCGGACACCCTCGCGCCCGCCGAGAAGCTCCTCGCGGCGGACGCCCCGGGGGCCGACGAACCGGTGCTGAAGATCCTCGCGTTCCACCCCGACCTCGACCCGGACGACTTCCTGACCACCGCCCGCCTCGCCCTGGGCGACCGCGCGAACGTCACCCGCTCAAGTCCCAGCGCCCTGCTGGAGATCAGCGGCCCGGGCGTCTCCAAGGCGAGCACGCTCGCCCTGTGCTGCGCGGAGCGGGGTATCGCGCCCGAGGAGGTCGTCGCCTTCGGTGACATGCCGAACGACGTCGAGATGCTCACCTGGGCCGGACAGTCGTACGCGATGGGCAATGCGCACCCCGCCGTGCTCGCGGCGGCCTCGGGGCGAACCGTCGACAACAACGAGGACGGCGTGGCCGTCGTGATCGAGCGGATGCTGTCCGAGCGGCGGTAGCTCAGCCGACAGCCACTCCGCGCGCCGCCAGCCACGGCAGCGGATCGATCGCCGAGTCCGTCTCCGGGGTGGTCCGTACCTCGAAGTGCAGGTGGGGGCCGGTGGAGTTGCCCGTGGTGCCGGACTCGCCGATCCACTGACCAGTGGTTACCTGGTCCCCCTGGTCGACGGCGACGGTGGCGAGATGGGCGTACTGCGTGCAGTAGCCGCCCGGATGCTCGACCACGATCTGCATGCCGAAGGCGCCGCCGCAGGACACCCGCACCACGCGGCCCGCTCCGGCCGCCCGGACCGGTGTGCCGACGGGCACCGCGAAGTCCTGGCCGGTGTGGCGGTTCGCCCAGCGGGAGCCGCTGCTGCCGAATCCGGCGGACAGCTCGCTCGACTCCACCGGCGCGACCCATGAGGCGGTTTCAGTCGCCGGCGGCTGGTCCGGGCGGACAGCGCCCGGGCAGGAGCCCGCCGCTCCCGAGGCGTCCGGCCGCCCGGCACCGGCGGTGTGGCTGTCGCCGTCGCCGGGGCGGGCCGCCAGAACGGCGATCGCGCACAGCAGCACCGGAACGAGCAGTGGGTGACGGCGAGATGAGGGCATGTCAGCGATCGTGACCCGCGCGCCGGACCGGCGCCCTGTTCAAGTCGTACGCCTGGGGGACGGGGTGGCACGAACGGCTCAGTGGGAGCCCTGTGGTGAGGGGCTCAGTCGGGTGCCTGCCACACCACCGTCGTACCGCCTCCGTCCTCGCCGATGCCCGGCCCGTACCAGCTGTCGCCGCCCAGGGATTCGGCCCGTCGCTTGAGGTTCTTCAGGCCGCTGCGGCGACCGCCCTCCGGGATGCCGACCCCGTCGTCCGCGACGGTGAGCCGGACGCCCGGCCCTCCGTCGGGCAGGGTCGCGCCCGCGTCGACGACGACCTCGATCCGGGTGGCCGCCGCGTGCCGGAACGCGTTGGAGAGGGCCTCGCGCAGGGCAGCGATGAGGTTCTTGCCGGTGAGGTCGCCGACCACGGTGTCGACCGCGCCGACGAAACGGTGTGCGGGTGTGAAACCGAGCGGCACGGCGGCCATGTTGATCTCCCGCAGCACCCGCGTGCGCAGCGTGGAGGGGGCTTCGGTGGGCCCCTGTTGGAGCGCGAAGATCGCGGTGCGGATCTCCTGGATGGTGATGTCGAGTTCGTCGACGGCGTTGCCCACGCCCTGCCGCACCTCGGGCACGAGCGAGTCGCGCCGGGCGCTCTCCAGCATCATGCCGGTGGCGAACAGCCGTTGGACGACCAGGTCGTGCAGGTCGCGGGCGATCCGGTCCCGGTCCTCGTACACCGCGAGGCGTTCCCGGTCGCGCTGCGCCTCGGCCATCATCAGCGCGAGCGCGGCCTGCGAGGCGAACTGGATCGCGAGGGTACGTTCCGCCTCCGTGAACGGCGGCTCGCCGCACGCGCGAGGTGTGACCAAGGCCCCCAGGACGCGCCCTCCGCTCTGCAGGGGCAGCGCCATGATCGGCCCGTACGCGCGCGCGAGGGCGCTGATCATACGGGGATCGGTGCCCGCGTCCCCCACGAACACCGGCTGTCCGTCGAGGAGTTGCGCGACGATCTCGCTCTCCGGCGGGACGACTTCGCCGAGCTGGTTCGACGGCTGTTCCGAGGCCACGGCGACGATCTCCATGCCGCCCTCGTCCGCGGGCAGCAGGACGATCCCGGCCGCCGACCCGGACAGCCGACGGGCCCGTTCCGCGACGACCTGGAGCGCGTCCTCGGCGTCCCCGCCGGACAGCAGGGCGGTCGTGACGGCCACCGACCCGTCGATCCACCGCTCACGCTGCTGAGCGGCCTCGTACAGCCGGGCGTTGCCGATCGCGATGCCGGCCTCGGTCGCCAGGACCCGGACCATGTTGACGTCGTCGTCGTCGAACGGGTCCCCGCCGCGTTTCTCGCCCAGATAGAGATTCCCGAAGACCTCGCCCTGGACTCGGATCGGAACACCGAGGAAGCCGCGCATCCTGGGATGGTGCGCGGGAAAGCCCCAGGAGCGCGGGTCCTGGGTCACATCCACGAGCCGGACCGGATCCGGCTCCCGGATGAGCGCGCCGAGCAGGCCCTTGTGCCCGTCGGGAAACCGTCCGATGCGCCGCGCGGTCCCCGCGTCGACCCCGTGGAAGACGAAGTCGGCCAGGGCCTCGCCGTCCTCGTCCACGACACCGAGACCCGCGTAACGGGCTTCAGTCAGCGTCGCCGCCGCCTCGCAGATCCGCTCCAGCGTGGAGTGCAGTTCGAGCCCGCTGCCCACGGACCGCATCGCCGCCAGCAACTGCGGCACACGCACGGCCGGTTCGGCGGACAGCTCCGAGGAGGACGACGGGGGACCGGCACTCGCAGCGGCTGACATGACCCGAGCCTAATTAGTCCTCTTTGTCCGCGAAAGTCGAGCGCCTGTGCCGCCGGTCTCGCTACCCGGCCGCCACCAGCAGCTCCGACTCCGCCTCCCGGTCCGCCATCCCCCGCAACGGCCCCGCCACCGAGGCCAGTCCGGCGTACGGCCCCCGCTGCACGACCCGTCCCTCGTCCAGCACGATCACCTCGTCCACGTCCTCAAGTCCCGCCAGCCGGTGCGTGATGAGCAGGGTCGTACGGCCCTCCGTGGCGGCCAGCAGATCGGCGGTGAGCGCGTCGGCGGTCGCCAGGTCCAGGTGTTCGGCGGGTTCGTCGAGCACGAGCACCGGGAAGTCCGCGAGCAGTGCGCGGGCGAGGGCCAGCCGCTGCCGCTGGCCGCCGGACAGCCGCGCCCCGTGCTCACCGACGAGGGTGTCCAGTCCGTCGGGCAGCCCGTCGGCCCAGTCGAGCAGCCTGGCCCGCTCCAGCGCGGCCCGCAGTTCGTCCTCGGTCGCGTCCTTCTTCGCGAGCAGCAGGTTCTCCCGCACCGAGCTGTCGAAGAGGTGCGCGTCCTGGGCACACAGCCCCACGAACCGTCGTACGTCGTCGCCGTCCAGGGCGTACGCGTCCACGCCGGCCAGTGTGTACGTACCGGCGTCCGCGTCGAGGAAGCGCAGCAGCACCTGCGCCAGCGTCGTCTTGCCGGACCCGGAGGGCCCGACCACGGCGACCCGGCGCCCCTTCTCCAGCGTCAGGTCGAGCCCGGCGAG
The DNA here is from genome assembly GCF_053598575.1 of Streptomyces sp. NPDC001100. NCBI lineage: Bacteria > Bacillati > Actinomycetota > Actinomycetes > Kitasatosporales > Streptomycetaceae > Streptomyces > Streptomyces sp. NPDC001100. The sequence continues at coordinate 73,050 of NZ_JBSFKO010000007.1, read as the reverse complement.
CGCGTCCCGGTCCTGCCCGGTGTGCCGGGCGGCCAGTCCCTGCACGACGAGCGGGAACGGCGTCGCGGGCGCCGGGCGGGGCTGCTCCAGTTCCCGTACGGGCTCGGGGGCGTCCAGGACCTCGTACACCCGCTCGGCGCTCTTGCGGACCCGCTGCCGGTACTGCACGGCGAGGGGCAGTCCGAGGACGGCCTCGAAGGCGGCGAGCGGGGTGAGGACGACGACCGCCGTCAGGACACCGCTGAGCCGTCCCGCGGCGACGGCCTGGGCGGCCACCAGGGCGGTGGCGGCGACGGTCAGGCCGGAGATCAGCGCGGTGAGGCCGTCACCGAGCGCGGTGGCGGTGGCGGCGCGCGAGGCGATCCGGGTGAGTACGCCGTCTGCGCGCCGGGCCTCGGCGGTACGGGCGGGCAGTGCGCCGGCGACCGTCAACTCGGCGGTGCCGGTGAGCAGTTCGGTCACCCGGGTGGCGAGCGCGCCACGGGCCGGGGCCAGCCGCCGTTCGGCACGACGGGCCACGGCGCCGGTGACGAGCGGCACGCCGACACCGGCCGCGAGGAGACCCACCGCGAGCACGGCACCGGCCTCGGGCAGCAGCCAGGCCGTGAAGCCGACCGTCGCCGCCGAGACGGTGGCCGCGACCCCGGCGGGCAGCAGCCAGCGCAGCCAGTAGTCCTGGAGCGCGTCCACGTCGGCGACGAGCCGGGACAGCAGATCGCCGCGTCGGGTGTCTCGCAGGCCGGCGGGTGCCAGCCGCTCAAGGCGCCGGTAGACGGCGACCCGGGTGTCGGCCAGCATCCGCAGCACCGCGTCGTGCGACACGAGCCGCTCCCCGTACCGGAACACGGCCCGGCCGATACCGAAGGTCCGGGTCGCGGTCACCGCCACCATCAGATACAGCACGGGCGGTTGCTGCGAGGCCCGCGAGATCAGCCACCCCGAGGTGGCCATGAGTCCCACCGCACTGCCCAGCGCGAGACTTCCGAGCAGCAGTGCCAGGGCGAGGCGGCCACGCCGGGCACCGGACATGGCGCGGACGCGGGAGAGGACGCTGCCCGTGTGTGCCGTGAGTCGTGTCTCGGACTCGTCCGAGGAAGCCGTCGGCGTCTCCGACAAGACCGGGCTCGTACCGGCGAGCGTCGGCCCGGCCTCCCCGCGAACCGCGGCCTCGCCCTCCGTCACCCGCACCACCCGGTCCGCCAACGCCAGCAAGGCCGGCCGGTGCACCACGAGCAGCACCGTCCGCCCGACCGCCAACCGCCCTACCGCCTCGACCACTTCGGCCTCGGTCGCCCCGTCCAGTGCGGCCGTCGGCTCGTCGAGGAGCAGGACGGGCCGGTCGGCGAGGAAGGCGCGGGCCAGCGCGAGCCGCTGCCGCTGCCCGGCGGACAGTCCCGCCCCGTCCTCACCGAGCGCACTCCCGATGCCCTCGGGCAGCGCGTCCACGAAGTCCAGGGCGCCTGCGTCGGCCAAGGCCCGCCGTACGGCGGTGTCGTCGGCGTCGGGCCGGGCGAGCCGTACGTTCTCGGCGATCGTCCCGGCGTACAGCTGCGGCCGTTGCGGCACCCAGGCGATCCGCGACCGCCACCGTTCCAGGTCGGCGTCGGCGAGGTCGACTCCCCCGACCAGCACCCGGCCCTCGGCGGGCCGCACGAACCCCAACAGGGCGTTCACCAAAGTGGACTTGCCCGAGCCACTCGGGCCGACGAGAGCGACCGTCTCGCCGGTTTCCACGGCGAAGGACACGTCCGACACGGCGTCCACGGAACGCCCGGGATACCGGACCGTCACGCCTTCGAAGGCGAGGGCATCGGACGGTACTTCGGCGGTGCCCGTGGCCGGTACCGGTGTCTCCAGTACCGAGAAGATCTCCTCGGCCGCCGCCAGGCCCTCCGCCGCCGCGTGGTACTGCGCGCCCACCTGGCGCAGGGGCAGATACGCCTCAGGTGCCAGGACGAGGACGACGAGGCCGATGTAGAGGTCCATGTCGCCGTGGACGAGCCGCATGCCGATCGTCACGGCGACCAGGGCCACGGAGAGCGTGGCCAGGAGTTCCAGCGCGAAGGAGGAGACGAAGGCGATCCGCAGCGTCCGCATGGTCGCCTGCCGGTACTCGCCGGTGATGCGCCGGATCGACTCGGCCTGCGCCTTGGCCCGCCCGAACACCTTCAGGGTGGGCAGCCCCGCGACCACATCCAGGAAGTGCCCGGAGAGCCGGGACAGCAACTGCCACTGACGGTCCATCCGGGACTGCGTGGCCCAGCCGATCATCACCATGAAGAGCGGGATGAGCGGCAGGGTGCCGACGGTGATCGCCGCCGACACCCAGTCCTCGGTGACGATCCGCGCCAGCACCGCCACGGGAACGACGATCGCGAGCCCCAACTGCGGGAGATAGCGCGAGAAGTAGTCGTCGAGGGCGTCGACACCACGCGTGGCGAGGGCGACCAGCGAGCCGGTCCGCTGCCCGCTCAGCCAGCCGGGGCCCAGCTCCACGGACCGCTCCAGCAGCCGCCGCCGTAGCTCCGACTTCACGGAGGTACTGGCGCGGTGGGCGGCGAGTTCGGTGAGCCAGGAGACGAGGGCGCGGCCGGCCGCCACGGCCACCAACAGCAGTAGGGGAGTGCCGAGTTCACTCACGGACTTGCCGTGCTGGAAGGCGCCGACCACGACCTCGGCGATGAGCATCGCCTGGGCGATGACCAGCAGCGCCCCGACGGCTCCCAGGCCGACGACCGCCGCCATGAACAGCCGGGTGGCGCGGGCGTATCGAAGGAGCCGTGGGTCGATTGGTTTCACGTGAAACACACCCTCTTCTCGGGATGTCCCGACTTCTCAGTAGGTCCCAAGGGGGCATGTTTCACGTGAAACATGCCCCAAAGCGGACTCAGTGCTCGGCCTCAGTGCGCCGCTTCGGCGATGTGCTGCGTACCGATCCGCTTGCGGAACACCCAGTACGTCCAGCCCTGGTAGAGCAGGACGATCGGGGTGGCGACCCCCGCGCACCAGGTCATGATCTTCAGTGTGTACGGGCTCGACGAGGCGTTGGTGACCGTGAGGCTCCAGTCCGCGTTGAGCGAGGACGGCATGACGTTCGGGAAGAGTGACAGAAAGAGCATCGCGACGGCCGCCACGATCGTGACCCCGGAGAATGCGAACGACCAGCCCTCACGCCCGACTTGGATCGCCCCCAGCGCCGCGACCAGAGCGACGACGGCCACGACCAACGCGACCAGGCTCTTGCCGTCACCGCTGTCGACCTGGGTCCAGATCAGGAAGGCCAGTGCCAACAGGGCGGTGACGAGACCGACTTGAAGGGCCAGCTTCCGTGCCCGCACCCGGATGTCACCGACGGTCTTGAGCGCCGTGAACACCGCGCCGTGGAAGGTGAACAGCGTCAGCGTGACCAGACCGCCGAGGAGGGCGTACGGGTTGAGCAGGTCCCAGAAGTTGCCCACGTACTCGAAGTTCTTGTCGATCTTCACGCCCCGCACGATGTTGCCGAAGGCCACACCCCACAGGAACGCAGGGAGCAGCGAGGTCCAGAAGATCGCCGTCTCCCAGTTGCGCTGCCAGTTCTCCTCGGGCCGCTTCGCCCGGTACTCGAAGGCGACGCCCCGGACGATCAGGCAGACCAGGATGATCAGCAGGGCGAGGTAGAAGCCGGAGAAGAGGGTGGCGTACCACTCGGGGAAGGCGGCGAAGGTGGCGCCGCCGGCCGTGAGCAGCCAGACCTCGTTGCCGTCCCAGACCGGGCCGATCGTGTTGATCAGCACCCGCTTCTCGGTGCGGTTACGGGCGAGCAGCTTGGTGAGGATGCCGACCCCGAAGTCGAAGCCCTCCAGGAAGAAGTAGCCGGTCCACAGGACGGCGATGAGGACGAACCAGACGTCGTGCAGTTCCATGACAGTTGCAACTCCCTCGGCCTAGTACGAGAAGGCCATCGGCTTGTCGGCGTCCTGGGAGTCGCCGCCGATCTTCGTGGGCGGGTTGAGGTCGGCCTCGGTGAGTTCGGGCGGGCCGGCCTTGACGTACTTCGCGAGCAGCTTGACCTCGATGACGGCGAGGATCGCGTAGAGCGAGGTGAAGACGATCATCGAGGTGAGGACCTCGCCCTGGGAGACGCTGGGGGAGACGGCGTCACGGGTCTGGAAGAGGCCGTAGACGACCCAGGGCTGGCGGCCCATCTCGGTGAAGATCCAGCCCCAGGAGTTGGCGATGAGGGGGAAGCCGAGGGTCCAGATGGACACCAGCCAGTAGAGCTTGGTGAGTTTCGGGCCGAGGGCCTTCTTCTTGAAGAGGACCACGTTCGGGACCTCGTCCTCGCCGACCCGCAGATGCTGGGGCAGCATGAACTTCTTGCGGGTCAGCCAGAGTCCGGCCAGGCCGACGGCGAAGGACGCCATGCCGAAGCCGATCATCCAGCGGAACGCCCAGAAGGTGACGGGGATGATGGGCCGGTAGTCGCCGGGGCCGTACTTGGCCTGCTCGGCCTTGTTGGTGTCGTTGATACCGGGGACGTACGAGCCGAAGTCGTCGTCGGCGAGGAACGACAGTATCCCGGGGATCGAGAGCTCGACGGTGTTGTGGCCCTTGCTGACGTCGCCGTAGGCGAAGATCGAGAACGGCGCTGAGTCCTGACCGTCCCAGAGGGCCTCGGCGGCGGCCATCTTCATCGGCTGCTGCTTGAACATGACCTTGCCGAGGGTGTCGCCGCTGACGGCGGTGAGCAGTCCGGCGATGGTGACGGTGATCAGGCCCAGCCGTAGCGAGCTCTTCATCACCGCGATGTGCTTCTTGCGGAACAGGTGGAAGGCCGCGATGCCGACCATGAACGCGCCGCCGGTCAGGAAGGACGCGGAGAGCGTGTGGAAGGCCTGCGCGAGCGCGGTGTTCTGGGTCAGGACGTGCCAGAAGTCGGTGAGTTCGGCACGGCCCTTGGCTTTGTTGATCTTGTAGCCGACGGGGTGCTGCATCCACGAGTTGGCGGCAAGGATGAAGTACGCCGAGAGGATCGTGCCGATCGAGACCATCCAGATGCAGGCCAGGTGGATCCGCTTGGGGAGCTTGTCCCAGCCGAAGATCCACAGCCCGATGAAGGTGGACTCGAAGAAGAACGCGATCAGCGCCTCGAAGGCGAGCGGGGCACCGAAGATGTCACCGACGAACCGCGAGTAGGCGGACCAGTTCATACCGAACTGGAACTCCTGCACGATGCCCGTGACGACGCCCATGGCGATGTTGATCAGGAAGAGCTTGCCCCAGAACTTGGTGGCTCTGAGGTACTTCTCCTTCTCCGTGCGCACCCACGCGGTCTGCAACCCGGCCGTGAGAGCGGCGAGCGAGATCGTCAGGGGGACGAACAGGAAGTGGTAGACGGTGGTGATGCCGAACTGCCATCGCGCCAGTGTCTCCGGCGCCAGAGCCAAATCCACGTCGTCAGTCTCCTTATGTCGCCGTGGTCACAGCGGCAGTTTGCCCCTTATGTCACACGCATCACTGGACAAGCAGGACACGCTTGTGAACGCGTTCACATTCACAAGGATTATGACGCATGGCTGTTCGACATGTGATGGGCGGGGGGTCCCTAATGCAGTCCCGTACGTCACATCAGCCGGGGCCGGTCGGCCTATGGCGCGGGGCGCCCCGGTTTCACGTGGAACCGAGACGCCCCGCAGGTTCGCGACCGTCGTTCACAGACCCTTGTCGTTCACAGCTCCTTGCGGAAGCCCTCCGCCACCTTCAGGAAGATGTCGTTGGCCTCGGTCTCCCCGACCGTGATCCGCACACCCTCGCCCGCGAACGGCCGCACCACCACGCCGTGCTGCTCGCACACCGCCGCGAAGTCGACCGTGCGCTCCCCCAGCCGCAGCCACACGAAGTTCGCCTGGGTCTCCGGAACCGTCCAGCCCTGGGCGCGCAGCGTGTCGACCACGCGGGTGCGCTCGGCCACCAACGAGCCGACCCGGCCCAGCAGTTCGTCCTCCGCGCGCAGCGAGGCGACCGCCGCGTCCTGCGCGAGCTGGCTCACCCCGAACGGCACCGCCGTCTTGCGCAGTGCCGCCGCCACCGGCTCGTGCGCGACAGCGAAGCCGACCCGCAGCCCGGCGAGGCCGTACGCCTTGGAGAAGGTGCGCAGGACGCAGACGTTCGGCCGGTCGCGGTAGAGCTGGACGCCGTCCGGCACCTCCATGTCCCGGATGAACTCGCGGTACGCCTCGTCCAGCACGACGAGCACATCGCCGGGCACCCGGTCCAGGAAGCGCTCCAGCTCGGTCCGCCGTACGACCGTGCCCGTCGGGTTGTTGGGGTTGCAGACGAAGATCAGCCGGGTCCGGTCGGTGATCGCGTCGGCCATCGCGTCCAGGTCGTGCACATCGCCCGGGGTCAGCGGCACCTGTACGGCCGTGGCGCCGCTGATCCGCGTGATGATCGGGTACGCCTCGAACGAGCGCCAGGCGTACATGACCTCGTCGCCGGGGCCGGCGGTCGCCTGGATCAGCTGCTGGGCGACGCCGACCGAGCCGGTGCCGGTGGCCAGGTGGGAGACGGGGACGCCGAACCGTTCCGCCAGCTCGTTCATCAGGCCGGTGCAGGCCATGTCCGGGTAGCGGTTGAAGGAGGCGGCGGCCGCCGTCACGCTCTCCATGACACCGGGCAGCGGCGAATACGGGTTCTCGTTGGAGGACAGCTTGTAGGCCACCGGACCGTCCGCCGCGGCGGGCTTGCCCGGCTTGTAGGTGGGGATACCCTCCAGCTCGGCGCGCAGCTTGGGGCTCGTCTCGCTCACCGCAGTCCTCCTTGTGACCACCACCGGATTTCAATACTGCTCACCTTATGAGGATTCGACGTCGCCGCGTACAGGTCGCGTCCGGGTGAGCGGCCTGCGGACGTCGGCCGGGACTGCCTCACATGTCACATCCACATCAGGGGCAACACCGCACGAAGGCGCACGAACCGGGGGCGCGCTGTACATATATCTATGCGCCGGTAGCTCACGCCGTGGCGCGCATCCCTCGTGCAGGTGAGTTGAGACCTCTTCGAAACATCGGGGACTTGGCAGGCCCATGCGCGCCGACAAGTCACGTAATGCCATCGAAACGTTTAACTGACTTTGTTTCTAAGGCAGTTGACCCTTCATGACCTTGCAGAAACGTGCCTGTCAACGCGTGCATATGCGTCCGCACTACCCCACCGCATGAGCCCTACTATCGGCTCGCCATGACAGCAGCAGGGAAGCACCAGGTGAGCCGCGCGGAAACCTCTCGTCGAGGAAGCCGGCCGGGCCGGGCGGGAATCAGAGATGTGGCCGCCGCGGCCGGAGTCTCCATCACGACCGTCTCCGACGCCCTCAACGGCAAGGGCCGGCTCCCGGACGCCACCCGACGCCATGTCCGCGAAGTGGCCGACCGGCTGGGCTATCGCCCCTCCGCGGCGGCTCGCACGCTCCGTACCGGGAAATCGGGCCTCATCGGCCTGACCGTCACGACGTACGGGGATGAACCTTTCACCTTCACCGAATTCGCGTACTTCGCCGAGATGGCGAGGGCGGCCACCTCGGCCGCGCTCGCCCGCGGCTACGCCCTCGTGATCCTTCCGGCGACCTCGCGCCACGACGTGTGGTCGAACGTCGCCCTGGACGGCACGGTCGTCATCGACCCGTCCGACCAGGACCCGGTGGTCAGCGAGCTCGTCCGACAGGGTTTACCGGTCGTCTCCGACGGCCGCCCGGCCGGCTCGCTCCCGGTGACCGCCTGGGTCGACAACGACCACGAGGCCGCCGTCCTCGGCATCCTCGACCACCTTGCCGACGCCGGCGCCCGCCGGATCGGCCTGCTCACGGGCACGAGCACGGACACGTACACACACCTCTCGACCACCGCATACCTGCGTTGGTGCGAGCGGGTGGGCCAGGATCCGGTGTACGAGTCCTATCCGGCGCACGATCCGTGCGCGGGCGCCGTCGCCGCCGACCGGCTGCTCGCCCGGCCCGACCGGCCCGACGCGGTCTACGGCCTGTTCGACCCCAACGGCACGGATCTGCTGGCCGCCGCGCGCCGCTACGGGATGCGGGTGCCGGAGGATCTGCTGCTGGTGTGCTGCAGCGAGTCCACGGTGTACGCCAACACCGAGCCGCCGATCACCACGCTCTCACTGAAACCGCGCCGCATCGGTACGGCGGTGGTACAGCTCCTCATCGACGCCATCGAGGGGGTCGATTCGGACCTGCCGGTCGAGCAGGTGATACCGACCGAACTGATCATCCGTACGTCGTCCCAGCGACGCCCACCACGGACGACGGTGAGTCCGCCTCGGTCGCCGGAGGGGAAGTAGGGCGACGTTGGGCCGGAATGGGCGGGATTGGACGGCCGGTGGGTAGGACAGCCCGTCGGTCGAGTTCCCGGAGGGGGCGAACAGCCGGTCGGCCGGGCGGGCCGTCCGGCGGTCGGGGGGCCAGCGGTCGGGCCGTCTGTGGGCGGGGCGACGGGGCAGGCCTGTCGGCCAGTCTGGCTTCGGTGGGCGGGGCAACGGTCGGGCCTGTCGGCCAGTCGGTGGATCGGTCAGTCCGGTGGGGGGCTGTCGTCGGGTCTTACGGTGGTCTGTCTGCCTGTTTCCCTTCCCGGTGCGCCTGATCCCGGTCAGGCCCGGGCTGCCCGGTTGTGTGAACCGGTCGGGCGGTGGGTCGGGCCGGCGGTGGGTCAGGTCGGCGACAGACCGGGCGTGGCGGTGGAGCTGCCCCGGCGAGCCTGTCGGTGGGTCGACCGTCCGGTGGGTCCGCCTGCCGGCGCTTTCCCGCGTCGAGGGCTGCTCGGGGTGTGGTGACGGACATGGGGGGCGGGGTCGTGGCCGGGACGGGGCGGCGTTGGGCCCCTTCTCACGGCCCGCGCGGTGAGGGGTGGGACGGCCGGAGGGGGAGGACGTCGTAATGGCTGGGGGGAAGGACGTCGTGACGGGCTCCGCGAGGCAGTTGGTGCGGGGCCGGGCGTCTCTCGGGGCGGAGTGGCGGGTGGGCGGTGCCCGGGCGCTCCCCTCGGGCTCCGGTACGGGCCGGACGGTGCCGGGACTCCCACCCGGCGCCGTTCGGGCCGTACCGCCCGCCCTGCCCCCTCGACGCCCGCCCAACCCTGTGTCCCCGGGCACGCATCCGTTGCCGTTCGGCCCGTATCGCCCGGTCCCGCCCCTTCAACGTCCGCCCGCCCCGTCTCCCCAGGCACCCACCCGGCACCGGAGCCGACCACCGACCGGTCGACGGCAGGCGGTCGTACCGAAGTCGGAGGTGGAGTACGGCAACCGCCGGAGGTCACCGCACCGGCGAAATCCAGCCGCCCTTCCGGCGGGAACCGATCGGCCCTCGGGTGCTGGTCGAGTGGTCGAAGCCCTGCCCAATCGGGGCGAAAGCCACGGTGAGCCGGAGTCCTGCTCTGATTCACCACCCCTGGGTCATCACATGGCGCGATCCGCATTCCTATGATGGGCCCACGACACCGCGGGCCGCTGCGACCAGGCAGTCCGACGCGGTGCAGACGCGGCGCGATGGTGGAGGGGTCGATGACTCAGGGGGCCGGTCAGGGACCCGAGGTGGAGCGGACGGCGACGTTGCGCGACTTCCGGGTACCGGCGTATGTCCACGAGACCGGTCCGTACGCCGACAGCGCGCAGCCCGGCGCCGTACGACCCGACGAGGAGGCCTTTGACGAGGCCTATCCCGACGGGTACACGCCGACTCAGCGCGATCTGCCGGTCATCCATCGGGGTGACACGGTTCAGGTCGCGGTGGACCCGGCGTCGGTGAGCATTCCGCGGCAGACGGAGGGCCCCGGTCCGCTGTTCGTCGTAGGGGATGTGCACGGCTACCTGGACGAACTGGTGGCCGCACTGCGGGAGAAGGGCCTGATCGACGCGGCCGGCAGCTGGTGCGCGGGCACCGCGCGGCTGTGGTTCCTCGGCGACTTCACCGACCGCGGCCCGGACGGCATCGGCGTCATCGACCTGGTGATGCGGCTGTCCGCCGAGGCCGCCGCGGCCGGCGGCTACTGCAAGGCCCTCATGGGCAACCACGAGCTGCTGCTGCTCGGCGCCAAGCGGTTCGGCGACACCCCCGTCAACTCCGGCGCGGGCACCGCCACCTTCCAGGCGGCCTGGCTGCTCAACGGCGGCCAGAAGACCGACATGGACCGCCTCCAGGACGTCCACCTGCAGTGGATGGCCCGGCTGGACGCCATGGAGGAGGTCGACGGGCACCTCCTCGTCCACTCCGACACCACCGCCTACCTCGACTACGGCGACTCGATCGAAGCGGTCAACGACAACGTCCGCGAGACCCTCACGCGCAACGACGCGGACGAGGTGTGGGACGTGTTCCGCAAGTTCACCAAGCGCTTCTCCTTCCGCGACGAGGGCGGTGCCGAACATGTCCGCTCATTGCTCGACATGTACGGCGGTACCCGGATCGTGCACGGCCACAGCCCGATTCCCTACCTTCTGGGCGACGTCGGCTCCGAGGACGGCGAGGACACCGCGAGTCCCGTGGTCGAGGGACCTCACGTCTACGCCGAGGGACTGGCCATCGCGATGGACGGCGGAGTGACCATGGCCGGAAAACTGCTGGTCCAGCAACTGCCGTTGGATATCTGAGCGTTTAACGGGCAGACGTCCCCCTCGGAGGACCGGCGGACGACAGCGCTGGCCAGGGGCCAATTTCTGGAAACCCCCTGTCACCGTGTGCCGTCGCCGCTCTACCATCGGCTTATCCGTAGCAGGCTCCCCTCCGTTTCTGCCCGACGGCTCGTTGGCATGCGAGCCCCAAGCCCTACGGAGCATCGGGGGATGCACATGAACAGCGTTCCGCAGCACCTGCACAGCGAGGACCGCCAGGAGTACGAGCGGATCCTCGACGAGGCGCTGCGCTCCGCCCCTACCCGCCCGGAACTGGCCGCTGTCGGTAAGCGGCTCAACCCCGAACAGCTGCGCACCATGGCGCTGAACGCCACCGCACTCATCACGGCGGCCGCGGCGACCGAGTACCAGCACTACGTGAAGGTCCGCGAGGAACTGCGCCGCCCGGCGTCGTCCACCCCGTCGTCCGTCCCCGAGACCGGCTCCGCGGAGCCGGACGGCATGGGCGCGATGGGGCTCGCCACCACCCTGGGGGAGGCTGCCGAAGGTGCGGGTGCCGTCGCCGTCGCCGCCGTCCTCACCCCCGTCCTCGCCGGCACGGCCGCGGCGATATTCCTGCTCGTGGGTTACATCCTCAAGATGCTCACCCCCGAACCCGCGTTCGCGCAGACCATGCTCACCGCCGGCTGGGTGTTCGGCGCGATGACCGCCGCGGCGATCCTCGTCGCCGCCATCGGCCTGCTCCTCACGGCCCTGCGCAACCGGCCGACGTTCGACGCCGACCCCTACGGCGAGTCGGGCGGCGAGGTGGCCCGGGCCAGGGAAGCCTGGCACGACGCCCTTCTGGAACGCGGCATCCTGCCGTTCCTCCAGGAGGCGCTCGCGGCCCCGGGCACGGCTGCACTGCGCCGTACGACACCCACGGGCCCGAGTCGCATGCCGCACCTCGGCTACGACCGCCCGGGCTTCTCCAGCCCCGACGACGGCCCGGAACCGGGCCACCGCCCGAGCTTCAGCAGCCCGGACTTCTCCAGCCCGGACTTCGGGGGGCCCGACCACCAGCCGGAGTAGCCCCTCGGCTTGCGCCCCCACCCAGGGGAGCGCAAGCCGAAAACCCGAGTTCACGGAATTCGGCGAATTATCTGCGCTGCGACCCACCGGTGAATGCGATCGGCGCGCAGCATGTACTTGATTACCGTCGAAGTGCGGAACGGAACGAAATCGATGGCCTGATGTTCCCATCCGTCCGCCACCCCTCTGCTGATACGCGCCTGCATTTCGGCACACCTCACGTCCTTGAGCCGGCCGTAGAAGTGGGCGCTCCATTGCCGCTTCTCGATGTCCCGCATGAAGGCCGGCCTGTCGAGTGCGTACTCGTGCGGTTCCATGGCCAGCTCCTCGCGCATGCCGCGCCGCGCGACCGCGTGCAGATCCGGCGCGCTCCTGCCGACGGACCCTGTTGCTGCGCCGCGTGACGATCAGCGTGTCGTCGGCCGTCACTACCACCATTTTCACGGCGAAACTGCATTGCAGAAAAGCAGGTGCCGACAGCGGGTCCTCGGGATCGAGATAACGCGAACGAGGGTGGTCCCGTCGGCCAGCCGACGGTCCAATTGCTGGGCCGCGAGAAGAGTTTAGTAGTCCGTCAGACGCAGACTCAGATGGAATTCCGGCTGTTCTTCGAGAGCGGTCTGGGAGATGTCACCCATGCCAAGCAGGGCAGGGCAGGGCAGAGACCTTGATCGCGGCACGCGTGGCTTGTCTCTTCCGTTACGACCTCCAACGGGGTTCGCCGCGATGGGCTCGTACGGGGGCTACCTCGACCTCTCATTCGGAGGGCAGCCCCATCCTCCCCCGCGCCCCGATCCGGTTGGCTGGTGATCGTCACCGATCAGGACCAGGAGCAACGGGGGATTCGGACATGCAGATGCCGTCGTCGAGGACGACCGGCGCCGCCGTGCTGGCAGCGGCGTTGCTCGCACTCGGCGCGCCCGTGGCCGCGACAGCCACCACCGGACGCCCGGCGCCGAACCACCCCTCCCACGTGTACGACGAGGCCACGCTCCAGCACGACCTGGCAGCCGTACGGAAGGCCGGGGGCGGCCATGTGAACGTGCTGGCCAGGGTCGACGGACCGAACGGCGCACCGCTCATGGCCCGCATCGGCACGCGCACGGTCGACTCCACGGCCCCGATCCCCTGGAACGCGCACTTCCGTGTGGCGAGCACGACGAAGACGTTCGTGGCGACCGTCGTCCTCCAACTCGTGGCGGAGAAGCGGCTGTCGCTCGACGACACCGTCGAGCACTGGCTGCCGGGAGTCGTCACGGGCAACGGCAATGACGGCACCCGCATCACCGTCCGCGACCTGCTCCGGCAGACCAGCGGCCTCTACGACTACATCGACGACCCGGCGATCCAGGACCGCCTGATCAACCACTTCGACGAGAACCGCTACGACACCACCCCGGCGGCCGACCTCGTCGCCGTCGCGATGAAGCACCGCCCGCTCTTCGTGCCGCAGTCGGGCGGGGCCACCCGGTGGGCGTACTCCAACACCAACTACCTGCTGGCCGGGATGATCGCCGAGAAGGCCGGCGGTTCGAGCTGGCAGGACCTGGTCGCCCACCGGATCGTCGCGAAGCTCGGACTGCGCAACACCTCCGTCCCCGGCCTCAATCCGTTCCTGCCAGACCCGCACGTGAACGCGTATCTGACGACCGCCGACGGCAAGCGTCTCGACGTCACCGACCACAGCTTCCAGCACACCGCGGACTCCGGTGTGGTCAGCACCACCGCCGACCTGAACACCTTCTTCCGGGCCCTGGCCGGCGGGCGACTGCTCCCCGCCGCGCAGTGGCGCGAGATGCGGCAGACCGTGCAGCGGACCGACGACCCGGAGGACGTGGCCGAGATGCCCGAGGGCACCTACGGCCTCGGCCTGCGCAGGATCCCGCTCTCCTGCGGCGGCTTCTACTACACCCACGAGGGCGACGGGGCGGGCGTCAACACCCGCCCCGCGGTGAGCGCCGACGGCAGGCGCGCGGTGACCGTCTCCATCACGACCACCACCGCGCCGCCGGACCTCACCGCCCTCAACCGTGCGACAGGCACCCTCGTGGACCACGCCCTGTGCGACAACACGTCAGCCAAGGGCTCGCCGAAGAGCTAGTTACCGTGCTGGGCCGTGCCCGACCCCGCCGGCCGTCGTCAGTCGGCGATCGGCAGGTACACCCGGTTCCCCGCCGCCGCGAACTCCTTCGACTTCCGCGCCATGCCCTCCTCGACCTCCGCCTTGGTGCTGCCGTGTTCACGGCGGATGTCCTGGGAGATCTTCATCGAGCAGAACTTCGGCCCGCACATCGAGCAGAAGTGCGCCGTCTTGGCCGGCTCCGCCGGCAGCGTCTCGTCGTGGAACTCCCGTGCCGTGACCGGGTCGAGGGCCAGGTTGAACTGGTCCTCCCAGCGGAACTCGAAGCGGGCGTCGGACAGCGCGTCGTCCCACTCCTGTGCACCTGGGTGCCCCTTGGCGAGGTCGGCTGCGTGGGCGGCGATCTTGTAGGTGATGACGCCGGTCTTGACGTCGTCACGATTGGGCAGGCCCAAGTGCTCCTTGGGCGTGACATAACAGAGCATGGCCGTGCCCCACCAGGCAATCATCGCGGCACCGATGCCGGAAGTGATGTGGTCGTACGCAGGCGCGACGTCCGTCGTCAGCGGGCCGAGCGTATAGAACGGAGCTTCATCACAGATCTCCTGCTGAAGGTCGATGTTCTCCTTGATCTTGTGCATCGGGACATGTCCCGGGCCCTCGATCATGGTCTGTACGTTGAAACGCTTCGCGATCGTGTTGAGTTCCCCGAGCGTCCTCAACTCGGCGAACTGCGCCTCGTCGTTGGCGTCCGCGATCGACCCCGGCCGCAGACCGTCGCCCAGCGAGTACGTGACGTCGTAGGCGGCGAGGATCTCGCAGAGCTCCTCGAAGTTCTCGTAGAGGAACGATTCCTTGTGGTGTGCCAGGCACCAGGCCGCCATGATCGAGCCGCCGCGCGAGACGATGCCGGTCTTGCGGTTCGCCGTCAGCGGTACGAACGGCAGCCGTACGCCCGCGTGGACGGTCATGTAGTCCACGCCCTGTTCGGCCTGTTCGACGACCGTGTCCTTGTAGATCTCCCAGGTCAACTCCTCGGCACGGCCGTCGACCTTTTCGAGCGCCTGGTAGAGCGGCACGGTGCCGATGGGGACGGGGGAGTTGCGCAGCACCCACTCGCGGGTGGTGTGGATGTTGCGGCCGGTGGACAGGTCCATGACCGTGTCGGCGCCCCAGCGGGTCGCCCAGGTCATCTTCTCGACCTCCTCCTCGATGGAGGAAGTGACCGCGGAATTGCCGATGTTGGCGTTGACCTTCACCAGGAACCGCTTGCCGATGATCATCGGCTCGATCTCGGGATGGTTGACGTTGGCCGGCAGCACCGCACGCCCCGCAGCGATCTCCTCGCGGACCACCTCGGGCGAGACCTTCTCCCGCACGGCCACGAACTCCATCTCGGGCGTGATCTCGCCCCGTCGCGCGTAGGCGAGTTGAGTCACCGCCGTCCCCTCACGCCCTCGGCGCGGCTGCCGCGGGCGGCCCGGGAACACCGCGTCGAGGTTGCGGAGTCCGCCGCGCGGTGACGTGTGCTTGATTCCGTCGTCCTCGGGGCGGACGGGGCGGCCCGCGTACTCCTCGGTGTCGCCCCGGGCGATGATCCAGTTCTCCCGCAGCGGCGCCAGCCCCCTGCGGACGTCGGTGTCGACGAGCGGATCGGTGTACGGACCGGAGGTGTCGTACAGCGTCACGGACTGTCCGTTGGTGAGGTGCACCTGCCGGACCGGCACCCGCAGATCGGGGCGCGAGCCCTCGACATACCCCTTGTGCCAGCCGACGGACTTCCCGGCCGCAGGGGGCTCCCCAGCCTCCGTCGGCTGCTCGGCCCGCGCGAACTCCCCGCCCGGAATGGACTGTTCGTCCTGGCTGAAGGCAGGCGTGCGTGCGTCCTTGTTGGTCATGAGACCTACTCCCTACGCCGGCATTACCCGGTAACAGGTTCGGCGGTCGACGCAGCGGCTTCCATCAGTCGATGTTTCATGTGAAACATCACTCACTTCAGGTGACGTTTCCCGTGAAACATCGCAGAGACGGAGGTCAGCGCCCTCTCAGCCCGGTGCTCCGAGCTCCCGCGTGTGCAAAGGTGCCTCCACGCTAGCGTCATATGTGGCGCGCTGAACAGTGGGCCTCCGGCGTTCTTGCGATGATCGGGCGGTGACCACGACGCAGCAGCCTCCGTACCCGCCGACCGGGCCGCCGCACGGCCATGCCCACGGCCACGGTCCCGAAGGCGACCGTGGTTCCGGGTCCGGGGACGACCACAGCTCCGGTGGCGACGGCGGGCACGGTGCCGGCGCGGGTGGTGGGCACGGTCACTCGCACAGTCACGGCCCCGCCGCCCCCGTCTCCCGTCACCTCCGGAAGGTCATCGCGGCGATCCTGATCCCGTTCACGGTGGCGGTCGTGGTCGGCATGGTGGTGCTGTGGCCCGGCGGCGCCCCGTCGCACAAGCGCACCGGCGTCGGCTTCGACCGGCAGACGCAGCAGGCGACGGTCACCAAGGTCGTCAGCGTGAGCTGCGCCTCGGTGAACGCCTCGGGCGGGGGCTCGACCGGGGACACCTCCACGGCCGAGGGCTCCTCGGCGCAGCAGGAGGCGGGCGGCACCTGCAAGAAGGCCACGGTCACGGTCAGCACCGGCAAGGACAAGGGCCGTACGTTCACGGAGATCGTGCAGCCCGACCAGTCACGGCAGTTGCACCAGGGCGAGAAGGTCGTGGTCGCCTACGAGCCCTCCGCGCCCAGGGATCTGCAGTACTCGGTGACCGATGTGAACCGGAAGTTCCCGATGGCGCTGCTCGCCGGGATCTTCGCACTGGCCGTCGTGGTGGTGGGCCGGTTGCGTGGCGTCATGGCCCTGATCGCGCTGGCCATCAGCTTCATGATCCTGAACTTCTTCATCCTGCCTGCGATCCTGCACGGCTCGAACCCGCTGATCGTGGCGGTGGTCGGGTCGAGCGCCATCATGCTGATCGCTCTCTACATGTGCCACGGGCTGTCGGCCCGTACGTCCGTGGCGGTGCTCGGCACGCTGATGTCGCTGGTGCTGATCGGTGTCCTGGGTTCGGGGTTCATCGGCTGGGCCGCGCTCACCGGCAACACTGACGACAACACGGGCCTGATCCACGGGCTGTACCCGTCGATCGACATGAGTGGTCTGCTGCTCGCCGGCGTCATCATCGGTTCGCTCGGTGTGCTCGACGATGTGACGGTCACGCAGACCTCGGCGGTCTGGGAACTGCACGAGGCCAACCCGGCGATGGGCTGGCGCGGGCTGTACCGCGCCGGTATCCGGATCGGCCGCGACCACATCGCATCCGTGGTCAACACGCTCGTTCTCGCGTACGCGGGCGCCGCCCTGCCGTTGCTGCTGCTCTTCTCCATCGCGCAGAGCAGCGTGGGGTCGGTGGCCAACAGCGAGTTGGTCGCCGAGGAGATCGTGCGCACGCTGGTGGGCTCGATCGGCCTGGTCGCCTCGGTGCCGGTCACCACGTTGCTCGCGGCCCTGGTGGTCTCGGCGGACCGACCGGGACGCGAAACGGCTCCGGCGGGGGCTGCTGCATCGGCCACGGTGGCGCCGGGTGGCAGGCCCACGGGAGCGCCCGATGCCAAGCCGGCGCCGGCGCGCGGCGGCAAGGGCCGCCGCCGCAAGCACTGAGGGCAGGCACCGAGAGCGGCGAGAACCGCCGCACGGAGCCACGCAGAAGCGTTCCTGCGATCCCAGGGCCCCTTCCCGGGGTTCTCCGGAAGAGCTCCGCCCCCTCGCGGCCCCGCAGACCTCCAGGGCGCCACAGATGCCTCCAGGGGCTTCGGGCCCCTTGGTGAAGCGTTACGCCAACTCCCCCCACCGCCATGGCAACGCTTCAGCCGGCGCTCTGCTCCTCCGCCAGGATGCGGTCCAGTGCCTCGTCGAGGTGAGCGTCGAAATCCGCGAGCGCACCCTCCTGACCGAGCGGAACCAGCCGGTCGGTGCGGTCGAGGAACGCCACGAGCGGGGCCGCACCGGTGCGGAACAGCGCCTGGTCGCCGCCCACCTGAAGCCTGATCAGCACTTCGCCCAGCGTCTCGGGATCGACGGGCTCGATCCGGACATCACCGTCCCCGGACGCCCGGCCCACCCCGTCGATCAGTAGCTCCCGGCCGAAGGCCCAGGTCACCGGGGCATCGCCCGGCAAGTGGAAGGTCAGCCGTACGGCGTACGGATCGCGCGTCTCGTAGCCCAGTTCGACCGGGATACGGAAGGAGAGCTCCTCGGAGACGAGGAAGCTCATCATGACCTCTGCCTGTACGGACTCGCGCATCGCCTATCCCGTCAATTGCCGCCGACTGGCTGGGAATGATCCCCGTGACACTGAAGGAATATTGCTGAACGTACACAACAGATCACAAGGAGTAAGTTTTCAGATACTGATAGAGAGTGCGAGGGACCCCAGCAGCCTGCCGACCTCGGTCTGCAACTCCCGGGCAGCGGCCGGCAGACGGTCGGCCTGATGCAAGGGAAGAGAAATGGCCATCGTGGCGGCCGTACTGCCGAGCGTGATCGGAATCGCCGCGCAGACCGTCCCCAGCGCGTACTCCTGACGCTCCACCACCAGCTCCATCCGCCGCATCCGCTCCAGGCGCCGCAGCAGGGAGTGACCGTCCCGCACGGTGTACGGCGTGAGGGAGCGCACGGGGTAGCGGTCGAGGTGGTCGCGCCTGGCGTCCTCGTCCAGCTGGGCGAGCAGACACTGGCCGATCGCGTGCGCGTGCCCCGTCTCACGGAAGTCGGCCCACTCCTCGACCGCCGGATTGCCGGGGCTGTCGGAGACGCACATGACCTCGATCTCGCCCTCGCGGTACATCGCGTAGTAGACCGGCACACCGATCGAATCCCGCCAGGCCGCCAACGCGTCCACGAGCGTGCTGCGACGTTTCTCCTGCGCCCCGCTGCTGCTCAGCCTCTCGGCCGCCTCACCGAGGAAGAACAACCCTCTGTCACGGCGGAGATAGCCCTCGTATACGAGGGTGCGCAGCAGGTGGTACGCCGTGGGAAGCGCGAGGCCGGTCTCGCGGGCCAACTGCTTCGCGGGGGCGCCGTGTTCGTGCGCGGCGACGGACTCCAGCAGCCGCATCGCCCGCTGGACGGAGCCGATGAGGGTGGCGGCGGGCTGGGGCGGGGGCTCGGGTGCCGTCGCGGAGCGCTGCCGCGGCGGGGCCGCCACGGGACGCAGCTGTGCGGGGACCGCCACCGAACTCGGCCAGGTCGGCGGGCCGGGCTGGGTGGGGGGTGCGTGCTGTTCTACGGGTGCGGTGTCAACCGTGGCCAAGGGTCACTTCCGGAGCGCGAGGGGGCAGCCCGTGCGGGGAACACGGAGAGGGGGTGCGCCGCCCGCGGGGTTCGTCCCCGCGTCGAATTCCGGACTGTAACCGCCCGCCACCGCCCGCGGACGGCCCGTCCGGAAAACTTCCCCCGCCCGAGGGAACCGGTGATTCCTGTTACCGATCACCGGTTGCCCGGCAGGACCTCACCACTCGCTGCGTGAGGAGGAACCCGCCGTGAACTTCCGCACGACGTAGATCAGTCCGCCGACGAGCGCCACGAAGACCAGCGCCTTGAAGAGCAGTCCGATGACAAAGCCCACGACGGTCGCTATCAGCCCGCCGAAGACGACCAGGGCGATGACCGGCACCGCGACCCACTTCACCCACCACGGCAGTCCACCGAAGATCTCTCGCATCGCCCTCGTCCTTTACCTCTCCGCCCGTCGCTCGTACCGGGTCCCGTCGGTGTCCGGCGCTGCTGTGCCGGACCTCTGATGTTCTGCACTCGATGCTAGGGCGGCCGACGGCAGAACGGGGGCCTCGCATCCCTTGTCCTCCCCTGACCGTTCCCCTAGGGAACCCTGAGACGCGGGTCAGGCTTCCGGTGGAGAGCCGGGCTTGCGGAGGCTCAGGCCTCCGGCGGCGAGAACACCACCAGCACCCGCAGGTCCTCGCTGATGTGGTGGAACTTGTGGGCCACCCCGGCCGGCACATAGACCACGCTGCCGCGCGCCACCTGGGTGGTCTCCATGCCGACGGTGATCGCGGCGCGGCCGCTCACGACGAAGTACACCTCGTCCTGGTTGTGCGGTTGCTGCCGGTCGTGATCGCCGGCGTCGAGCGCGTAGAGGCCGACCGACATGTTCTTCTCGCGCAGGAACTGCAGGTATGCGCCGTCGTTGGCGGCACGCTCCGCCTCCAGTTCGTCCAACCGGAATGCCTTCATCGCCCTCGTCCACACTCGGAGTCGATCTCTTCTGTCACGATCAGACACATGAAGAATTTTCTAGTCAAGACGATCGCCAACGCGGGCGCCCTGGCGGTGGCCGTATGGCTGCTCGACAAGATCACCCTGACCGGCGACAGCACCTTCAAGAAGGTCTGGACCCTGCTCCTCGTCGCCGTTGTGTTCGGCCTGGTCAACTTCCTCGTGAAGCCGATCGTCAAGTTGCTGACCTTCCCGCTGTTCATCCTGACGCTCGGTCTGATCACCCTGGTGGTCAACGCGCTGATGCTGCTGCTCACCTCGTGGCTGGCCGACAAGCTCGACCTGAGTTTCCACGTCGACGGCTTCTGGACCGCCGTCCTGGGCGGCCTGATCATCTCGGTCGTCTCCTGGGCGCTCAACCTCGCCCTCCCCGACGGGGACTGAGGCGCGATGACCTACCGCGTCAGCTTCGTCTGCACCGGCAACATCTGCCGCTCCCCGATGGCCGAATCGGTCTTCCGCGCGCGGGTGGAAGAGGCCGGGCTCGGCGATCGGGTCGAGGTCGAGAGCGCGGGCACGGGCGGCTGGCACGAGGGCGACGGCGCCGACCCGCGCGCCGTCGCCGTCCTGGCCGAGCACGGCTACGGGACCGACCATGTCGCACGCCAGTTCCAGGCCTCCTGGTTCGCCCGCCTGGACCTCGTCATCGCCCTCGACTCCGGCCACCGCAAGACCCTGCGCCGCCTCGCCCCGACCGAGCAGGACGCCGGGAAGGTCCACCTGCTGCGCTCCTACGACCCCGCCGCAAACGACGACCTCGACGTGCCGGACCCGTACTACGGGGGTCTGGACGGCTTCGAGGAATGCCTTGAGATGGTGGAGGCGGCGAGCGAGGGCCTGCTCGCCGCGGTACGCGAGGAAGTGGAAGGACGAGCGATATGAGTGATTCCGCCGCAGACGCAAGCGTCGGAGACGGCACCGGGGACGGCACGCGCGCGGTGCGGGCCGGTCTGCCCGAGATGGTCAAATACGAGCCGACGCTCCCCGGACCGGTGTTCGCCGCGCACTTCCACCTCCCGGGCGAGGTGACGGGCCCGTACAGCTACGGCCGTGACGACAACCCGACCTGGACCCACCTGGAGCGCGCCATCGGCGAGCTGGAGGCACCCGGGCGGAGCGATGTCGAAACCCTCGTGTTCGCCTCCGGGATGGCCGCCATCTCGGCGGTGCTCTTCTCCCAGCTGCGCGCCGGCGACACGGCCGTACTGCCGAACGACGGCTATCAGGTACTACCCCTGGTGCGCGCCCAGTTGGAGGCGTACGGCATCGAGGTGCGCACCGCGCCGACCGGCGGGGACGCCCAGCTCGACCTCCTCGACGGCGCGAAGCTGCTGTGGATCGAGACCCCCTCGAACCCCGGGCTCGACGTGTGCGACATCCGCAGGCTCGTCGAGGCGGCACACGCGCGTGGCGCCCTCGTGGCCGTCGACAACACCCTCGCCACACCCCTGGGACAGCGCCCGCTGGAACTCGACGCCGACTTCACCGTGGCGAGCGGGACCAAGCAGCTCAGCGGGCACGGGGACCTCCTTCTCGGATACGTCGCCGGAACCGACGCCGCCGCGATGACCGCCGTACGCCGTTGGCGCAAGATCGTCGGCGCGATTCCCGGACCCATGGAGGCCTGGCTCGCGCACCGCTCGATCGCCACGCTCCAGCTGCGTGTGGACCGGCAGGACGCCACCGCGCTGATCCTCGCCGAGGCCCTGCGGGGGCGGGACGACGTGACGGGGCTGCGTTATCCGGGGCTGCCCGACGATCCCTCGCACAAGGTCGCCTCGCGGCAGATGCGGCGCTACGGGTGTGTGGTTTCGTTCACGTTGCCCACGCGCGCGCGTGCCGAGCGTTTTCTCGACGCGCTGCGACTCGTGGACGACGCGACGAGTTTCGGCGGGGTGAGGTCGACCGCCGAACGCCGGGGACGCTGGGGCGGGGACGCGGTGCCCGAGGGCTTCGTTCGCTTCTCGGTGGGCGCCGAGGATCCCGAGGACCTGGTGGCCGATGTGCTGCGTGCGCTGGACGAGTCGGCGCGGTGACCGCTTTACGTATCGCCGGTCGGTGTCCTGCTGCGCACAACGGACGGTCCGAGCCTCCCCCCTCGTGGCTCGGACCGTCCTCGGTTCTGCGCGCGAAGAACCGCGCGCACAAGGCTAGTTGACTCTGTGTCAGTGTCCAATCACAGTAGCGACAGAGACCTATCGACTTATTTATAGTTGGGCCCTGCCCGGGGCCGGAAGAAGGGCGGGGAAAGGAGAGTGCGTGCCATGGATCTGGCCTTGCTGCGCACCTTCGTGACCGTGCACCGGGCCGGCTCCTTCACCCGCGCCGCAGCCCTGCTCGGTCTCTCCCAGCCCGCGGTGACGTCCCAGATCCGCACCCTGGAACGGCAGCTGGGCCGCCCCTTGTTCCTGCGCCAGGCCCGTGGTGTCACCCCCACGACCATGGGCGACGAACTCGCGCACAAGGCCGCGCCGCATCTCGACGCCCTCGTGGAGATAGCCGAGACCGGCCCCGACAACGACTCCTCCTTGCGGACCCTGCATCTCGCCGGGCCCCCCGAGTTCACCGCCGAGCGGGCGCTGCCCGCGCTCACGGAGCTGACCGGCGACGACGGCCAGCCGTTCGCACTGCGCGCGTCCTTCGGGAATGCCGAGGAAACCCTGGAGGGGCTGGCCGCCGGACATCATGATCTGGCCATCAGCACGGCCCGTCCGCGGGGCGCCCTCCTCACGGCGACAACGCTCTGCGACGAGGAGCACATACTCGTCGCCGCTCCGCGCTGGGCCGAGCAGATCGGCTCCGTGAACGCGGACCCCAAGGACGCGCCCGCTCTGGACGGCCTCCCCCTGATCGAGGTCCACGAGTCGCTGCCCTTCGTCTCCCGGTACTGGGCGTCCGTCTTCGACTCCCGTCCGGCAGCCCCGGGCACCGTCATCGTGCCGGACCTGCGCGCGGTGCTCGCCTGCGCGAGCGCG
Organism: Streptomyces sp. NPDC001100; assembly: GCF_053598575.1. NCBI lineage: Bacteria > Bacillati > Actinomycetota > Actinomycetes > Kitasatosporales > Streptomycetaceae > Streptomyces > Streptomyces sp. NPDC001100. The sequence goes on along the minus strand of NZ_JBSFKO010000007.1, from coordinate 50,019 downwards.
GGCGCCGGACTCGCGGTACTGCCCCGCTATCTGTGCGTCCCGGCACTGGAACGCGGCGAGGTTGTCCCGCTCCACGAACCGGCCGTGCCGCCCCTGCGGACGTATTTCCTCGTCGTACGGACCGGAACTCTTGCGATGCCGCACATCGCCCGGGCCCACGAGTGGCTGCACCGTGCGGCCACCGGATGGGGCTGACCAGGTACTTTGCTGTCGCTTCGCGTCGACGGCGTCGAATGTCACGCTCTGAACCGCCGAGGTGACGTTTCGCGATGTTTCACGTGGAACCAGCCGGGCCACATTTCTCCCATGACCGTCCGACCCGTGGTCAAGCGCACCGCACGTGCCGTCCTCCTCGACGGCGACGACCTGATCCTGATCAAGCGCACCAAGCCCGGTGTAGATCCCTACTGGGTCACGCCCGGTGGCGGGGTCGAGCCCGAGGACACCACCGTCGTCGATGCCCTGCACCGAGAGGTGTACGAGGAGCTCGGCGCCAAGATCACTGACGTGGTTCCCTGCTTCGTGGACACCGTCGAGCACATCGGCGCGGACGCCACGGCGACCGGCGTCAAGGTCCAGCACTTCTTCGTCTGCCACCTGGAGTCCATGGACCCGGCGCTGCGCCACGGCCCCGAAGTGGATGCACCCCTCGGCGAGTACGAGATCGTCAGAGTCCCGTTCACCCGGGTAGGCATCGCGTCCGTCCATCTCGTGCCCCTGTCCCTACGGCACTATCTGGACGGCAACATCGAAGGCGTCCGCGCGATGCACGCACCCGACCTCGGCTGAGCTCTTCGGCACCGGGTCAGTCCCCGGCGGCCACCAGTTCCTCGACCGAGTCGTGCCGTATGCGCTCCGCCGGGATACCGACGTCCTTCAGAGCGTCGACACCGCTGCGGATCATTCCGGGCGGGCCCGAGACATAGGCGTCGTAGCCACTCCACGGCCCGTACGTCCTTATGGCGTCCGGGAGTTGGAGGTGCGCCTGCTGGTCGACGACCGTCCGGACCGTGAGCCATGGATACGACTGCTGGAGCCGGAGCATCGTGTCGATGTCATAGAGGTCGTGGTCGGTACGAGCCCCGTAGAACACCTCCACGGGCCGCCGCTCGCCGTGCTCGGCAATGTCCTCGACCAGTGCCTTGATCGGCGCTATGCCGGTGCCGCCGCCCAGGCAGAGCAGTCCGCTGTCGGTGCCGTGGTTCACGGTCATCGAGCCGGCCGGCGGACCGAGCCGGATGACGTCGCCGGGCCGGGCCCGGTGCACCAGCGCGTTCGAGACCCAGCCCGCCGGGACGGCCTTCACATGGAAGGTCAGCAGTCCGTCCGAGCGGGGCGCCGAGGCGAAGGAGTAGTGCCGCCAGATCCGCGGCCACCAGGGCGTCTCCAGGCTCGTGTACTGCCCGGCGAGGAAGGGGTAGGGCTGGTCGGGGCGGACGGTGACGACCGCGATGTCCCGCGTCCTGAGATCGTGGGCGACGACCTCCGCGTTCCACCAGGCCGGGGCGCGCAGTTCGTCCGCGGCAGCTGCGTCGATCATGACCTGCGAGATCGTCGTGTACGCCCGGACCCAGGCCGCCTCCGTCTCCCCGTCCCAGACCGCCGAGGCGTATTTGTTGAGCGCGCCGATGAGGCACTCGCCGACGGCCGGGTAGTGCTCGGGCCTGGTGCCGTACTTGCGGTGCCCGCGGCCGAGGTTCTGCAGATACGCGACGAGCACCTCGGTGTTGTCGATGTGCTCGGACGCGGTGAGCAGCGCCTTCAGCAACCGGTCCCGCTGGGTGTCCATCGCCGCCGGGAACAGCGACCGCAGCTCGGGGTGGCGTACGAAGAGCAGCGCGTAGAAGTACGAGGTGACTTTGTCGGCCACCGGGGCGACTTCGGCCATGGTCCGGCGGATGAGTACGGCGTCCGGGGAGGCGTTCTCGGTGACGGTGCCGGACGAACGCTGGGCGGGTACACGGACGACGGCCGAACCGGGCGCGGCGACGGACGGGGCGGGTGCGGGAGCGGACTGCTCGGGCGGCAGAACCTGCGCGGGCGGGAAGGGTGACGAGGGCGCGGGAGACAGTCCCTGGACCTGCATGGCGGATGCCGTAGGCGTGGCGGGCGGAGCCTGGGCGGGAGGGACGGGTGACGAGTGTGTGGGGGGCGAAGTGTGAGCAGGCACGAAGGGCTGCGGAGGGGCCGTCGGCGAGGCTTGAGCGGGAACGAAGGGCTGCGGAGGCGCGGGCGGCAGAGGCTGGGCCGGGGTGGAGGGCTGAGGAGTGGTCCCAGCCGGCGGTATTCGCTCCTGGCCGGGCGGCACGCCCGGATGCGAACCATGGCTCTCCGGCTCCGGCGCTGTGCCCTCGGCGCTCCGGGCGGGCCGCTCCGAACTCTCTGTGGGCGGGCGCTCGTTGCCGGCCGCCGCGGACCTGCGGACCGGTCGCATCACGGCCGGACGCCGTACCGCCGTCGTCTCCCGCTCTTCGCCCGGAGGCACCTCCGGCTGCTTGCGTGGGGTGAACCAGCCGCTTCCGCCACTGCCGCCTCCGCCGCCGGACGGGCCGTTGTCGGCCGACGTGGTGGTCGGAGCGTCCATGATGTGCCTCGCCTCGAACATCTTTCGGTCGGTCGGCGTGCTTCCTCCATCGGAAGCTGCCTGCGTTCCGCGCGGACTGCTTGCTTTTCCCCGTTCGTTCAAGCGGCCAATACAGCCATATCCAACCCGCATTCCCACCGCGTACGGACAAGTAAGGCGAGAGTGTGACATTGCCCGCAGTACTCGCCTGCGGCGCCCCGCTGCGGACAAGAACCGGAGTCGACCATACCGGCCCGTGATGCGCGCACAAGTCCGGCCCGCCTCCCCACCAACAGAGGGCGGCGCGAACCATCAATTCCCTCAACTACCGGGCGCCGCGCACCAATTCGTAGGCATCCCACAGATCCCGCCCCGCATAGGAGTGGGTGGCGAGGCCCGCCAGATGTCGATCGGCGTTCACCGCGACCGAGACGGGCACGGCGCCGAACAGATCCTTGTCCGACATCGAGTCGCCATAGGCGACGCAGTCCGCTCTCGTCACCCCGAACTCCTCACAGAGCCGATCCGCGATCACCACCTTGGCAGCTGCACTGAGGACTCCGCCCAAGGCCATCGAAGGCTCAGTGAAGGGCACGGCAGGGAAAAGCGATCCGTGTGCCGCGTGCGCGCCCCAACCTGTGAGCCTTTCCACAAAGAAGGAGGGCGAGAGCGATACGACGGCACAGTATTCGCCGGCGCTCCTGATCTCGGCCCAGACTTCACGGATCCGCGCCAACCAAGGGGCCTCTTCAAAGGCAGCCGCAACATGCGCCTCCGTGAGATCCGCCCATAGCGCGTACACACGGGTCGCGTACTCCGGCGGACCGATCAGTCCGGCCGAGATCTCCTGTTCAAGCTTCACCGTCTCGGCTTCCAGACCGAGCTGACGTGAGATCTCCAGGGGCGCGCTGGTTCCGTGCAGCAAAGTGCCGTCGAGGTCGAAGAGATGAAGTCTCGCCATGGGCCACGAGGTTAGTCGGCGGAACTGTGGCACCTTCCGCGAGCCTGCCGGATGCTCGCCGTTCGCCGGTGTTTCACGTGAAACATCCGGCTTCGGCACAAGTGCTGTGCAGTCGGCCACGACATGGCCAAAAGCAAGTACGTCTCCCAGGAAACGGGTGGACGCCGACAACGCAGTCAGACAGCCTGACCTGCGTGCCGACTCACTCCCTCGCCGCTCTGCCCATCCGCCGGCTGACGCTCCGCGATCGCATCGCCTGCGCCGACCTTTCCGAGGACCGGGGGTGGCCACGCGAGGAACACAAGTGGGGCTTCCTCCTCAGCGCGGGGACGGGGTACGGCATCGACAGTCCTGAGGGTGGCCTCGTCGCGGCGTGTGTCGTCACGGAGTACGGCCCGCAGGAGCGCCCGGATCTGAGCGCCATCGGCATGGTCCTGGTCGCCGAACGGCATGCCCGTCAGGGCGTGGGGCGCCGACTCATGCGCCACCTCCTGTCGGTGCTGGGCCCCACGCCTCTGACCTTGTACGCGACCCCGAACGGACGCCCGCTCTACGAGGAACTCGGCTTCAAGGTGACAGGTCGAGCCGAGACGCTGCGCGGCGACTTCACGCCGGATGGATCTGACGGACCCGAGTGCCGGATCGCCACCCGCGCAGCCACGGCCGAGGACATCACCGGCATCCTCCGGCTCGACGAGGAGGTGTTCGGCACCGATCGCACGCCCCTCATCACCCGTCTGCCCGCCTTCGCCGACCAGTTGCGGGTGGCGCAGGACAACGGCCGGATCATCGGGTACGCGGCGGCCTGGCCCAACATGGACACACACGTCGTGGGCCCGCTGATCGCACAGGACTCGGATACGGCGAAGGCTCTCCTCGCCTCACTAGCCGCCCGCACCGACCGTCCCCTGCGTACCGACATCGACGCACGCCACGAAGACCTGCTGTCCTGGGCGAAGGAACGCGGCCTGGAGTACCGCTCCTCCAACTCCGTCATGACGTACGGAATCGCGGAGCTGCCCGGCGACTGGACACGGCGGTTCGCGCCCCTGACGGTCGCGGCCGGCTGACGTCTTCAGGGCATGGAAAACGCCGGCTCCCGACATGATCGGGAACCGGCGTCTCAGTCGTCTTCAGACGTCAGACGAGTGCCTCCACGGCGGCCTGGGCGAAACCGTGGTCCTGCGACGGCGCGCCGCCACCGACCCCGATCGCTCCGATCAGCCGGCCGTCGCGGTGCACGGGGAGACCGCCCGCGATGAACAGCAGCGGTCGGTCGAGCGCGGTCGGCAGGGTGTGGAAGAGGCCTCCGGGCTGGACCGCGTCGACGAGGTCGGCGGTGGCCGCGTTCAGCTGAAGCGCGGTGTACGCCTTGCGGGTGCTGGTCTCGCCTGAGATCAGCACGGCCCGGTCGTCGCGCCGGAAGGCGAGCAGATGACCGCCCGCGTCCAGCACGGTGACGCTCACCGTGACTCCGGCGGCCTCCGCGGCACGGCGGGCATGGTCGACGAGCGCTTCGGCGTCCTGGATGGTCAGCGGGGCTACGGCGGTGGTGGTGCTCATCAGGGTTTCTCCTTGCGGGTGTTGCTGTTGGGGGTGTCGGAAGGATGGATCGGACGGGCAGGCGCGGTCGGGAGTCACGGGAACAGCCCCGGCCCCGTGTCTCCCCGCTCCGGCCCTAGGGGGTCAGTGGTGGACGGCGGTCCGCTGTGCGCTCGGCAGGCCGCCCGCCACGACCGTGCCGTGGGCGCCTGTGCGACGCTCCAGGGCGGCCGAGAGGATCGCCAGAACAAGAGCGGCCGCGGCGAGGACGGCGCCGACCCAGTTGGGGGCGGTGTAGCCGAGACCGGCCGCGATGACGATGCCGCCGAGCCAGGCGGACAGCGCGTTGCCGAGGTTGAAGGCGCCGATGTTCACCGCGGAGGCAAGCGTCGGGGCGCCGTGCGCCTGGTCCAGGACCCGCTTCTGCAGCGGCGGCACGGTGGCGAAGCCCAGGGCGCCGATGAGGGCGATGGTGACGGCCGCCGCGATCTTGTTGTGCGCGGTGACCGTGAAGAGCGCGAGCACCACGGCCAGGGCGCCGAGTGAGACGTAGAGCATGGGCATCAGGGCGCGGTCGGCGAACTTGCCGCCGATGAGGTTGCCGCCGACCATGCCGAGGCCGAAGAGGACGAGCAGCCAGGTGACGGAGCCGTCGGCGAAGCCGGCAACGTGGGTCATCATCGGGGCGATGTAGGTGATGGCCGCGAAGACGCCGCCGAAGCCGAGGACGGTCATCACCATGGCGAGCAGGACCTGGGTGTTCTTGAAGGCCGCGAGTTCGTGGCGCAGTTGTACGCCCTCGGGCTTGGGAAGGTCGGGTACGAGCTTGGCGATACCGGCCAGGCCGATCACGCCGAGGCCCGCGACGATGGCGAAGGTGACGCGCCAGCCGACGGACTGCCCGACTAGGGTGCCCAGCGGGACGCCGACGACGTTGGCGACGGTCAGCCCGGTGAACATCATCGCGATGGCTCCGGCCTTCTTGTCCGGGGCGACGAGCTCGGCCGCTACGACCGAGCCGATGCCGAAGAAGGCGCCGTGGGCGAGCGAGGCGACCACACGGCCGATCAGCATCACCGAGAAGTTGGGGGCGACGGCGGAGAGCAGGTTGCCCACGATGAACAAGCCCATCAGCAGCATCAGCATCCGTTTGCGGGGGACCTTGGTGCCGAGCACGGTCATGAGCGGGGCGCCGATCACCACGCCCAGGGCGTAGCCGGTGACCAGCAGCCCGGCGGTGGGGATGGAGACCCCGAAGTCACCGGCGACCTGCGGCAGCAGACCCATGATCACAAACTCGGTTGTTCCGATTCCGAAGGCCCCGATCGCGAGGGCCAGAAGCGCGAGAGGCATGGGGATGTACCCTTCCGAGAAGATTGCAGGAGCGCTTTGCGTGCGTCCACAATAGTTGCAGACGCGGGCTATAAGCAAGCGCGGACTATTTCACCTGTGCTCTATCCTGGGTTCAGCCGCTCCGGGACGGAGGAAACGCCAATGACAGCGACAGACCCCGCACTCACCGCCCTTGCCCAGGGCTGGTGCGCTCTCTCCCTGCTGCACGGGAGGATCGAGGCACACATCGAGCGCGCCCTGCAGGCCAAGCACGACCTGAGCATGCGGGAGTACTCCCTGCTCGACGTCCTCAGCCGCCAACACGACGGCGAGGGGGGCCACCTGCAGATGCGGCAGGTCGCCGACGCGGTCGTCCTCAGCCAGAGCGCCACCACTCGGCTGGTCACCCGGCTGGAGGACCGCGGTCTGCTCGCCCGGTATTTGTGCCCGACCGACCGACGGGGCATCTACACCAACGTCTCCGAGGCCGGCCTCGCCCTGCTCGAAGAGGCCCGGCCCACCAACGACACCGCCCTGCGCGAAGCGCTCGACGCGGCGGCCGGGAACCCCGAACTGGCTCCCCTGGTCCGCGTCGTAGAGTCGATGCACGCGCCCGCGTAGACGGCCCGATCCCCCGCCGCACACCGCTACCTAAGGTGTGACCATGGGAGATCTTGAGATACGAGCCGCGGTCACCGAAGACGTCCCCGCCATCGTCGGCATGCTCGCCGACGACCCCCTGGGCTCCCAGCGCGAGTCACCCGACGATCTGACGCCCTACCTGACCGCGCTGGAACGCCTGACCGCCGACCCCAACCAGCATCTCGTCGTCGCCGTCCGCGAGGGCCGCGTCGTCGGCACCCTCCAGCTCACGGTCATTCCCGGCCTGTCCCGCAGAGGCGCCACGCGGTCGGTCATCGAGGCCGTACGCATCCACGCGGACGAGCGCGGCAGCGGCCTCGGCACCCGACTCATCGAGTGGGCGATCGCCGAGTCCCGCCGCCAGGGCTGCCAGTTGGTCCAGCTGACCTCCGATGCCACCCGCACCGACGCCCACCGGTTCTACGAACGGCTCGGTTTCACGGCCTCGCATGTGGGCTTCAAGCTCTCTCTGAAGTGAAAGCGAGGCACCAGGCAGGCACGGGAGGGGTCATGTTTCACGTGAAACATGACCCCTCCCCGACCATCACACGGCTAACGGATCCCCCGCCATCCCTCGGGGTCCACCCCGCCCGGTACAGAAGCGCTCTCGTCGTACGGCTGACGCGTGAAGACGAACGATCCGAGGTCCAGGTGGCTGACGGACCCGTCCGGGCGCCGCGCGGGCCGTAGGAGCTCTCCGGCGTAGTAGCCCTCCAGGCCGGTCCAGGTGCCGTCACCGTTGGCCCGGAAACGTGAGCGGCGGCCCTTGCCCGCCAGGGGCTCCAGGGAGGCCCTTCCATCTGCCGTCAGCCGCAGTGCGAACCCGTGCGTACCCCAGTACCACTGCCCGGCCAACTCCAGTGCGGCGGCGTCGACTTCGGGCATCGGGCGCCAAGGCTCGGGAATCCTCGGTTCGGCCTCGGCGACGATACGGACGAGATCGGCGCCCAGCGATGACAGCAGCGGTCCGGAGGTGCAGTTGGCGAGCACCACAGCCGAGACGTCGTCCTCCAGGCTGATGGTGAGGTTCGCCAGGAAGCCGGGCAGCGATCCGGAGTGGCCGATGAGCAGTCGGCCGTCGCGGTGCTGAATCTGGAGGCCGAGACCGTAGGCGGCGCCGTCCACGACATCAGCCGCCTCGGCCGGTGCCGCGGGGGTTTGCATCTCCCGCACGGACTCCGCGTTCAGGACCCGGTCGTCACCGTTGGCCAGGAAGACGGCGAACCGCGCCAAGTCGCCTGTGGTGGACCAGAGTTGCCCGGCCGGCGCCATGAGACCGAGATCCTCGGCGGGTTCCGGCAGCAGCGCGTCGGCCCAGGGATGCACCGCCCAGCCGCCCGCGTGGGGTGCCTGGGGCTGCGCACTCGTGCGATGGAGACCCAGGGGTTCGAGCACTTCCCGCCGGAGTACGTCCTCCCAGGGAGCGCCGCGCAGCTCCTCGACGAGCGCGCCCAACAGCGTGTATCCGGGGTTCGAATAGTGAAACCGGCGGCCGACCGGATGCAGCAGGGGCTGCTCGCCCAGCACATCGCGGAGTTCGGGGCGTAGGGAGCCGGGCGTCCGTTCCCACCAGGGCGCGGGTGACTCAGCCGCCAACCCGCTTGTGTGCGCGAGCAGTTGGGCGATGGTGGCCTCCCCCGCGCCGGTTCCCGGCAGATGCTTCTCCAGGGGGTCGCCAAGATCGAGGACGCCTTCGTCGCGCAGCCGCAGTACCAGGACGGCGGTGAACGTCTTGGTGATCGAGCCGATCCGGTACTGCACGTTCTCGTCCGGCCCGTGCCCGTCCACCGAGGTCCGCGCTCCGTGCCACACCGCCCGCCCGTCCCGCACCACCGCCGCGACCAACGACGGTGCCCGTCCCTCGGCCTGAGCCACGGCGATCCGATGCAGCAATGCCCGGCGGGTAGGGGGAAGCAAGTCGTCCTGAGATGTCGTCATGCCCCCAGTCCATCCGGCGGGGCTGCCGTACGTCGAGCACATTTCCCGGGACACGGCACCGGGTCGGTCGCCAACGGTCGTGGAAGGTCTCGCCGCCGATGACATACCGATGAGTTTCCCGCGCCGCGCCGGTCCGTACGCGTGAGACCGACTCACGGAAGGCTGGCGCCATGCGGAAACTGATCTACGGCATGAACCTGACCCTGGACGGCTACATCGCCGCGCCCGGCGACGACATCGGCTGGGGCGGACCGCCGAGCGACGAGCTGTTCCAGTTCTGGTCCGACCAGTTGCACGCGACCGACCTGACGCTGTACGGGCGCAAGCTGTGGCAGACGATGAGCTCCTACTGGCCGACCGGCGACCAGCAGCCGGGCGCCACCCCGGCGGAGATCGAGTTCGCGCGCCGCTGGCGGGACATGTCGAAGGTGGTGTTCTCCTCGACGATCGACAAGGTCGACTGGAACACCCGCCTGGCCACCGGCGACGCGGTCGCCGAGATCACCCGGCTCAAGGCCGAGGACGGCGGCCCGATGGACATCGGCGGCGCGACGCTCGCCGGGGCGGCCATGCGGGCCGGGCTGATCGACGAGTACGTGCTGGCCACCGCGCCGGTCTTGGTAGGCGGCGGCACGCCGTTCTTCGCCGCGCTGGACAACTGGGTGAACCTGAACTTGGTGGAGACACGGACGTTTCCCGGCGGCGTGATTCTGACCAGGTACGAGACGAGGCGCTGAGCAGCAGCACCCACCGCATCGCCCGGTCAGGTCTGTGCCATGTCCACGAACCGCGAGTAGTGGCCCTGGAAGGCCACGGTGATCGTCGCCGTCGGACCGTTGCGGTGCTTGCCCACGATGATGTCAGCCTCGCCGGCGCGCGGTGACTCCTTCTCGTAGGCGTCCTCGCGGTGCAGCAGGATCACCATGTCGGCGTCCTGCTCGATGGAGCCGGACTCACGCAGGTCGGACACCATCGGCTTCTTGTCCGTGCGCTGCTCGGGACCACGGTTCAGCTGCGAGAGCGCGATCACAGGGACCTCCAGCTCCTTCGCCAGCAGCTTGAGGTTTCGGGACATGTCCGAGACCTCCTGCTGACGGCTCTCCTGGCGCTTGGAGCCACCGGCCTGCATCAGCTGCAGGTAGTCGATGATCACGAGCTTGATGTCGCTGCGCTGCTTGAGCCGACGGCACTTCGCGCGGATCTCCATCATCGACAGGTTCGGTGAGTCGTCGATGTAGAGCGGTGCGGACGACACTTCGGGCATCCGACGGGCCAGCCGGGTCCAGTCCTCGTCGGTCATGGTGCCGGACCGCATGTGGTGCAGGGCGACGCGCGCCTCGGCGGACAGCAGGCGCATCGCGATCTCGTTGCGCCCCATTTCGAGGGAGAAGATGACGCTGGGCAGGTTGTGCTTGATCGACGCCGCACGCGCGAAGTCCAGCGCGAGCGTGGACTTGCCCATGGCGGGACGGGCCGCGATGACGATCATCTGGCCCGGGTGCAGACCGTTGGTGAGCGAGTCGAGGTCCGTGAACCCGGTGGGAACACCCGTCATCTCGCCGCTGCGCGAGCCGATCGCCTCGATTTCGTCGAGCGCGCCCTCCATGATGTCGCCGAGCGGAAGATAGTCCTCGCTGGTCCGCTGCTCGGTGACCGCGTAGATCTCGGCCTGGGCCCGGTTGACGATCTCGTCGACGTCGTCGTCGGCCGCGTATCCCATCTGCGTGATGCGTGTACCAGCCTCGACCAGACGGCGCAGGACGGCCCGCTCGTGGACGATCTCGGCGTAGTACTCCGCGTTCGCCGCCGTCGGCACGGTCTGGACGAGCGTGTGCAGATACGATGCGCCGCCGACCTTGTTGATCTCGCCGCGCTTGGTGAGTTCGGCGGCGATGGTGATCGGGTCGGCCGGCTCGCCCTTGGCGTAGACGTCGAGGATCGCCTGGTAGATCGTCTCGTGCGCGGGCTTGTAGAAGTCGTGGCCCTTGAGGACCTCGACGACATCGGCGATGGCGTCCTTGGACAGGAGCATGCCGCCGAGTACGGACTGCTCGGCATCGAGATCCTGCGGCGGTACGCGTTCGAAGGCCGAGCCCGCGCCCTCCCACTCGCCGCCTTCCCGGCCGCGGTCGTGCTGTTCGTCGCGGTCCCGGCCTCCGTCACCGCGCCGTCGGGAAGCAGGCAGACGATCACTGGGACCGCTGTCGGCCCACGGGTCGTCCAAGGGCTCGGAAATACTCAACCGAGCCACCTCCTCCCGTCCGCCGAGCGGACCTCGCCGTGCCCCTTATTTCTACGGCACGGCACTGACAAATGAGACGCCCAACTCCGGTACGGGCGCGTCGGTTTTGTGATGGTTTTCAGGCCGACGGACGGAGCGGGCGCCGGTCCACCGTAGGCCCGCGGGCACCGTCAGCCAATCTGGTTATCCACAGGCCATGTGGACGACGGCCCCGATGCTGTGGAGAACCGGCCAAAACCTGTGCACGACCCGGTGGACAGCCCTGTGAACAAGACCTTCCCATTCCCATCGCAACCCGTCTGACCTGCCCTTTCCCCATCCACCGGCTGTGCAGAAGAAAAACTTCTCCAGTCGGACCAAGATCGCTTCGAACAGTGCGCGAGAGGACACGAGGCGAGACGGCAGGTAAGGGTCACACATCAATTGCATCTCTTACCTGTGGACGATTAGATTAGTGCTCATGACACAGGCTCCCGCGACCACCAGGGCCACCCGACGCCGGCACGACCGCGAGATCGTCGTACTGGCCGTCCCGGCCTTCGGCGCGCTCGTCGCCGAGCCCCTTTTCGTGATGGCCGACAGCGCGATCGTGGGCCATCTGGGCACGGCCCAACTCGCCGGACTCGGAGTGGCTTCCGCTCTCCTGACGACAGCCGTGAGCGTCTTCGTCTTCCTCGCCTACGCCACCACGGCGGCCGTCGCCCGACGCGTCGGCGCGGGTGATCTCCAGGCGGCCATCCGCCAGGGCATGGACGGCATCTGGCTCGCCCTACTGATCGGCGCCACCGTCATCGCGGTCGTTCTCCCCGCGGCACCCGCCCTCGTCGACCTCTTCGGCGCATCGGACACGGCTGCCCCCTATGCGACGACCTATCTGCGGATCTCCTCCCTCGGCATCCCGGCCATGCTGGTCGTACTCGCCGCCACCGGAGTCCTGCGCGGGCTGCAGAACACAAAGACACCGCTGTATGTCGCCATCACCGGATTCGTCGCCAACGGCGTCCTCAACCTGGGACTCGTCTACGGCGCCGACCTCGGCATCGCCGGCTCCGCCTGGGGCACCGTCATCGCCCAATGGGGGATGGCTGCCGTCTATCTCGTCGTGGTCGTCCGCGGAGCTCGCCGCCACGGTGCCTCACTCCGCCCCGACGCGACAGGGATCCGAGCCTCGGCGCAGGCGGGTGCGCCTCTCTTGGTGCGCACGCTCTCCCTGAGAGCGATCCTCCTGATCGCGACAGCGGTCGCCGCCCGACTCGGGGACGCCGACATCGCTGCCCACCAGATCATCCTGTCGCTGTGGTCTCTCCTGGCCCTCACACTCGATGCCATCGCCATCGCGGGCCAGGCCATCATCGGCCGCTACCTCGGTGCGGACGATCCACAAGGCGCCCGAGCCGCCTGCCGCCGCATGGTGCAGTGGGGCATCGCCGTCGGAGTGGCGCTCGGTCTCCTGGTGATCATGTCCCGGCCGCTGTTCCTCCCCTTGTTCACCAGCGACTCCACCGTCAAGGACACTGCCCTGCCCGCCCTACTGATGGTCGCGCTCTCCCAGCCCATCTGCGGTGTCGTCTTCGTCCTCGACGGGGTACTGATGGGCGCGGGAGACGGGCCGTATCTCGCAGGAGCCATGTTGGTGACCCTGGCGGTCTTCGCCCCGGTGGCCCTGCTCGTACCGGCCTTCGGCGCCGGACTGACCGCTCTCTGGGGAGCGATGACTCTGATGATGACGGTGCGCATGCTGACGCTCTTGCTGCGCGCCCGCTCCGGCCGCTGGGTCGTCACGGGCGCGACCCGCTGACCGTTTCACGTGAAACACCGCGCGCTGCCACGTTTCACGTGAAACATGCGCGCCGTAGCACCGCCTTGAACACAGCAGAGGGGCCGCACCCCAACGGGTGCGGCCCCTCTCTCAGCTGTGCCGAGCGCAGCGGTCAGGCCGCGATGACCTCGATGTTGACCTTGGCGGCAACCTCGGGGTGCAGACGCACGGACGTCTCGTGGGCGCCCAGCGTCTTGATCGGGGCGGACAGCTCGATACGACGCTTGTCGACCTCGGGGCCACCGGAAGCCTTGATCGCCGAAGCGATGTCGGCCGGGGTGACGGAGCCGAAGAGCCGACCGGCGTCGCCGGAGCGGACGGCCAGACGAACCTTGACGCCTTCGAGCTGGGCCTTCACGGAGTTGGCCTGCTCGATGGTCTGGATCTCGTGGATCTTGCGAGCACGACGGATCTGCTCGACGTCCTTCTCGCCACCCTTGGTCCAGCGGATAGCGAACTTCCGCGGGATCAGGTAGTTGCGAGCATAACCGTCCTTGACGTCGACGACGTCGCCCGCGGCACCGAGGCCGGAGACCTCGTGGGTGAGGATGATCTTCATTGGTCGGTCACCCTTCCCTTATCGCGCGGTGGAGGTGTAGGGCAGCAGCGCCATCTCACGGCTGTTCTTCACGGCCGTGGCGACGTCACGCTGGTGCTGCGTGCAGTTGCCGGTCACGCGGCGGGCACGGATCTTGCCGCGGTCGGAAATGAACTTCCGCAGCATGTTCGTGTCCTTGTAGTCCACGTACTGGACCTTGTCCTTGCAGAATGCGCAGACCTTCTTCTTCGGCTTGCGCACAGGCGGCTTCGCCATGGTGTATCTCCTGTGTGATCAAGAAGTGTGGGTACGACCCACCCTCGGCCCGGGGGCCTAGAAGGGGGGTTCGTCCGAGTAGCCGCCGCCACCGCCGGCACCGCCGGAGTTTCCACCCCAGCCGCCACCGCCGCCGCCCTGGCTGCCCCCGGCAGGAGCGCCGGTTGCCCACGGGTCGTCGGCGGGAGCACCGCCGGCCGGCTGACCGCCGCCGGAGTTTCCACCCCAGCCGCCGCCACCCTGGCCGCCACCACCGCCGCCGCCGAAGCCGCCGCCCTGGCCACCGCGAGCGCCACCGGCGGTCTTGGTGACCTTGGCCGTGGCACTGCGCAGGCTGGCGCCGACTTCTTCGACGTCCAGTTCGTAGACCGTGCGCTTGACGCCCTCACGGTCCTCGTAGGACCGCTGCTTCAACCGGCCCTGCACGATGACGCGCATGCCTCGCTGGAGCGATTCGGCGACGTTCTCCGCCGCCTGACGCCAGACCGAGCAGGTGAGGAAGAGGCTTTCGCCGTCCTTCCACTCGTTCGTCTGGCGGTCGAAGGTGCGGGGAGTGGACGCGACACGGAACTTCGCGACCGCCGCACCGGAAGGGGTGAAGCGCAGCTCGGGGTCGTCGACAAGATTGCCGACGACCGTGATGACGGTCTCGCCTGCCATGGGGGAACCTCTCGGCGGGTTTGCTGCTGGCTGCTTGGTGCTGCTGCTACTCGGATCCCGAGATCGGCTGAGCTAGATGCTCAGTGGGTCTCGGGGCGGAGGACCTTGGTCCGGAGGACCGACTCGTTCAGGTTCATCTGGCGGTCGAGCTCCTTGACGACCGCAGGCTCGGCCTGCAGGTCGATGACCGAGTAGATGCCCTCGGGCTTCTTCTTGATCTCGTACGAGAGACGACGACGGCCCCAGGTGTCGACCTTCTCGACCTTTCCGTTGCCCTCACGGACGACGGAGAGGAAGTTCTCGATCAGGGGGGAGACAGCGCGCTCCTCCAGATCGGGGTCGAGGATGACCATCACCTCGTAGTGACGCATGTGGAACCCACCTCCTTTGGACTCAGCGGCCACGGTCGATCCGTGGCAGGAGGGTTGTGATGCGTAAGCAACAGTGTGTGCCAGTAAAACAGCCGCCACTGACATCGGGTGCCCCTTGCGGGGATTCCGATCCGTGACGACATGGGCAGACACCAGTGCAGAGGGTACAGAGTACCCGCACACCGGCTTCCGGTTGAAATCCGGTGGCGGAGAGCGTCAATCTGTACACATCGGGTGTGTCCGGCGCGACGACGCGCCGCCTTCCGCAGGAGGTGCCACATGGCACAGGCATTGCGACCCAACACCGCCGGTTCCCTTTTCGCCACGGACGGCAAGCCCCATCCGCTCCAGGACACGCTGCTCGCGGTGACCGTGGTGCTCGGGCTGACCGCGTTCGTCACGGGCTTCTTCCACAACCTGCATCTGCTCAGCTCATGGACCGGCCTGGTGGGGATCCTCACCGGCGCGTACGGCCAGTGGATCTCCGAGACGACGAGGGAGCGCTTCGGCCTGATCCTGGGTCTCGGTGCCGCGGGTGTCGGGTTCTTCCTCGGCATGGCGCACGGCGGACTGTTCGGCGGTGTCATCAGCTGACGCTCCGGCACCACGGGCTGAACACCGCGTAAAACACCACGGAACGCCTCGGCGACCCACAGGCCGAGGCGAAGGTTGCATACGCCCAGTCGGGGCGCTCGCAAGGCGCAGTAGGCTTCGGCGCGAGAGCCGGAGCCCCTGTACCCATGGGGACACACCAGCCCGAGGAGCGCCCCGAATGAGCCTGACCCTGAGGACCATCAGCCGAGAGCAGCATCTGGCATTCATCCAGAGCCTGCCGTCGGCTAGCCACATGCAGGTCCCGGCATGGGCTGATGTGAAGGCGGAGTGGCGCTCCGAGAACCTCGGCTGGTTCGACGAGAAGACCGGCGAGCTGGTCGGTGTGGGCCTGGTCCTCTACCGCCAACTCCCCAAGATCAAGCGCTACTTGGCCTATCTGCCCGAGGGGCCGGTCATCAACTGGTTCGCGCCGAATCTGGACGACTGGATCCAGCCGATGCTGGCCCACCTCAAGCAGCAGGGCGCCTTCTCGGTGAAGATGGGGCCGCCGGTCATCATCCGGCGCTGGGAGGCCACCTCCATCAAGGCGGGCATCCAGAACCCGGACGTGAAGCGGCTGCGTGACATCGAGGCCGACTACATCGAACCGCGCGCCTTCGAGGTGGCCGACAAGCTGCGCCGTATGGGCTGGCAGCAGGGCGAGGACGGCGGCGCCGGCTTCGGCGACGTCCAGCCGCGCTACGTCTACCAGGTGCCGCTGGCGAACCGCTCGCTGGAAGAGGTCCACAAGAACTTCAACCAGCTGTGGCGCCGCAACATCAAGAAGGCCGAGAAGGCCGGTGTCGAGGTCGTCCAGGGCGGCTACCACGACCTTGAGGAGTGGCAGCGGCTGTACGAGATCACGGCCGTGCGCGACCACTTCCGGCCCCGCCCGCTGTCGTACTTCCAGCGCATGTGGACGGCCCTCAACACCGAGGACCCCAACCGGATGCGGCTGTACTTCGCCCGGCACAACGGGGTGAACCTGTCGGCGGCGACGATGCTCGTGGTCGGCGGACACGTCTGGTACTCCTACGGCGCCTCCGACAACATCGGCCGTGAGGTCCGGCCCTCGAACGCGATGCAGTGGCGGATGCTGCGCGACGCCTATGCGCTCGGCGCCACCGTGTACGACCTGCGCGGCATCTCCGACTCGCTGGACGAGACCGACCACCTCTTCGGTCTGATCCAGTTCAAGGTGGGTACCGGCGGACAGGCCGCCGAGTACCTGGGCGAGTGGGACTTCCCGCTGAACAAGCTTCTCCACAAGGCGCTCGACATCTACATGTCGCGCCGCTGACCTGACGGTCCTTGCTTCGATTTCGATAACGTCGACAGCTCTCATACTCCTGATACACCGCAGCCACCCGAAAGGTTCCAGGTCCGGCCATGGCGCTCACGCTCTACGTCGACACTGCGCGCTGGCGGGCGCATCACAAGCATGTGGCCGAGCAGTTCCCGGGGCTCGTCCCGGTCTGCAAGGGCAACGGCTACGGCTTCGGGCACGAGCGGCTGGCGGAGGAGGCGACGCGTCTCGGCGCGGACGTCCTCGCCGTCGGCACGACGTACGAGGCCGCCCGGATCAAGGACTGGTTCGGGGGCGACCTGCTGGTGCTGACGCCCTACCGCCGTGGCGAGGAGCCCGTTCCGCTGCCGGACCGGGTGATCCGCTCGGTGTCGTCCATCGACGGTGTGTACGGTCTCGTGGGCGCCCGTGTGGTCATCGAGGTGATGTCCTCGATGAAGCGGCACGGCGTCAGCGAGCAGGAACTGCCGCAGCTGCACTCGGCCATAGAGAACGTCCGCCTGGAGGGCTTCGCCATCCACCTCCCGCTGGACCGCACCGACGGCTCGGACGCCGTCGAGGAGGTCATCGGCTGGATGGACCGGCTGCGGGCCGCGCGGCTGCCGTTGCACACGATGTTCGTCAGCCACCTCAAGGCCGAGGAACTCGCCCGGCTGCAGCAGCAGTTCCCGCAGACCCGCTTCCGGGCCCGTATCGGCACCCGGCTGTGGCTGGGGGACCACGAGGCCACCGAGTACCGCGGGGCGGTCCTGGACGTCACTCGGGTCTCCAAGGGCGACCGCTTCGGCTACCGGCAGCAGAAGGCGGCCTCGGACGGCTATCTGGTGGTCGTGGCGGGCGGTACGTCGCACGGGGTGGGCCTGGAGGCCCCCAAGGCGCTGCACGGCGTTATGCCGCGCGCCAAGGGCGTCGCCCGCGCCGGCCTGGCCACGGTGAACCGGAACCTTTCTCCGTTCGTCTGGGACGGTAAGCAGCGCTGGTTCGCCGAGCCTCCGCACATGCAGGTCTCGATCCTCTTCGTGCCGTCGGAAGCGGCCGAGCCGAAGGTCGGCGAGGAGCTGGTGGCCCATCTCCGGCACACCACAACCCAGTTCGACCGCCTCGTCGATCGCTGAGCCTCTTCAGAACAGCAGAAAGGCCGTACACGGAACCTCCCGTGTACGGCCTTTCGTGTGGTCTCGCCGAGCCTTGTTCGCTCAGAGCGAACGGCCTGCCGTCCCCTCGCCGCCCCACTCCACCTGCGGCCCGTCGAAGGGGGCCGCATGTCGTCCGGGACGGGCCGCGGCCCCGAACACGAACACGTCCTCCGCCCTGTCGAGCACCCCGCCCGACGGGTCGTCGTCGCCCGCCAGGCGCACCACGTCCCGCTCCGGCATGAGGATGTCGCGCACGATCACGGCACACAGGTAGAGCGTGCCCAGGATGTGCAGGCCGATGACCAACTGGTAGCCCTCGGTCGGCAGGCCCTTGTGGGCGTCTCCGCTGGTCGTGTACGCGAGGTACATCCAGATGCCCAGGAAGTACGCCACCTCGCACGCCTGCCAGATCAGGAAGTCACGCCACTTCGGCCGGGCCAGCACGGCCAGAGGGACCAGCCACAGCACGTACTGCGGCGAGTAGACCTTGTTGGTCACGATGAACGCCGCGACGATCAGGAAGGCCAACTGCGCGAAACGCGGCCGGCGAGGAGCGGTCATCGTGAGCGCCGCGATGCCTCCGCAGCACAGCAGCATCAGCAGCGTGGCGAACGTGTTGACGGTGTCGGTGCTGAGCGGGTCGGTGGACTTCTGGGCCATGACCAGCCAGAAGGACCCGAAGTCGACGCCGCGTTCCTGGCTGAACGTATAGAACTTCGACCAGCCGTCGAAGGCGAAGAGCATCACCGGCAGGTTCACCACCAGCCAGGCGACGGCGGTTCCGCCGAACGCCTTCCCGAAGTCCCGCCACTTACCCGCGCGCCAGCACAGCAGGAACAAGGGGCCGAGGAGAAAGACGGGATACAGCTTGGCGGCCGTGGCAAGGCCCAGCAGGACGCCGAACGCGAGGGAACGGCCCCGGGACCACATCAGCATCGCCGAGGCCGTCAGAGCGACCGCCAGCAGGTCCCAGTTGATGGTGGCGGTCAGCGCGAAGGCGGGTGCCAGGGCGACCAGCAGTCCGTCCCAGGGGCGGCGGGCGTGCGTGCGGCTGACGCAGACGACGATGACGGCTGCGCACACCATCAACATCCCGGCGTTGACCATCCAGTACCACTGTTCCTGGTGCTGGATGCTGCCGCTGCCCGGTGTGAGCCAGGCGGCCACCTCCATGAACACGCCGGTCAGCACCGGGTATTCGAGGTACTGCATGTCGCCCGGGAGCTTGTCGAAGTACGGGACGAGCCCGTCGGCAAAGCCGCGCCCCTGGTAGAGGTGCGGGATGTCCGAGTAGCACGCGTGCGTGTACTGCGAACTCGCGCCGAAGAACCAACCGCTGTTGTAGCAGGGCGCCTTTTGGACCAGGCCGAGGGCGAACATACCGATCGCCACCAGCGCGACGACCCGTACGGGAGTCCACCAGGACGCCCCGAGAAGGGCCCGCCGGCCGATGGGGCCACCGATCAGTTCGCTACCGGCGGCGGCGACCTGGTCAACCTTGGTCGGCTTCACCGGATCCGGCTCGTGCACGCTCGTGGGCGTCAGTTCTGCACTGGGCATGGGGCACATCCTGCCGTACACACCTAGGAGTACGCCGAGGGCCGCCGCAACCCGAGGATGCGACGGCCCCTGTTTCACGTGAAACCGTCCACGATGGGTGTTTCACGTGAAACACCCATCGTGGACGGTATGGCGGCTAACCGTTGGCGCCTCCGAAGATGCCCCCATTGCCGTTGCCGTTATTGGTGCCGGTGGACTCCGTCGCAGTGGCCGTGTCCGTCGGCGTGGACGTCGCGCCTCCATCGGTGCCGCCGTTGTCACTGCACTGCCAGCTGAACCGGCAGGACTCGGTTGCCGACGGCGTCGAACTCGGCGTCTCACTGGGCGTCTCGATCGGCGTCTCACTGGGCGTCTCGCTCGGCGTCACCACCGGAGTCGGGCTGGGAGACGGTGCGCCGTCCTCGTTCTGGATCTTGTCGATCTTGGTGGCATTCGGGAAGCCCGGGTCGGAGTCACCCTTGAGGGCGGCCTCCATGTACTCGGTCCAGATCGATGTCGGGATGTCACCACCGTGAATGGACGCCACGCCCGCCGTACCGTTCATGGAGAGCAGTTCGGCGTCCTTGGGGTTCTCCCTGAACATCGCGATCGACGTCGAGAGCTGCTGGGTGTAGCCGACGAACCAGGCCGACTTGTTGCTGTCGGTGGTACCGGTCTTGCCGGCCGCCGCACGGCCAAGCGCCTTCGCGTTCTTCGCCGTACCGTTCTGGATGACGTTCTCCAGGGTGTCCGTGACGTTGTTCGCCACGTTCTCCGGCATCGCCTGCTTCACCGCGGGCTTCTCGAAGCCGGGCACCGGCTGTCCGCCCTGTTTGACGGCCGTCACCGAGTACGGGTCCGCCTGCTTGCCCGAGGCGGCGAACGTCGCGTAGGCGTCGGCCATCCGGATCGCGCTGGGTGTCGACGTACCGATGGCGAAGGACGCGTTGAGATCCTTCGTCATAGTGGCGTCCAGGATGCCCGCCGACTTGGCGACGGCCTTCACCTTCGTCATCCCGACGTCCATACCGAGCTGCACGTACGGCGTGTTGATGGACTGCTCCATCGCCTTGCGCAGCGTGATGTAGCCCCAGGGATATTTGCTCTCGTTGTTCTGGTAGAAGATCGAGTTGTCCTTGTTCAGGACGTACGAGCCGTCCTGGTTTCTGACCTTGAGATGGTCGTCGCCGTTGTACTTGCTGAGCGGCGAGATACCCACGCCATCGGTCTTGTACGTGCCGTACTCCATGGCCGCCGCGAGCACGAACGGCTTCCAGGTCGAACCCACTGGGACACCCGAGGTGTCGGCGTTGTTGGTGAAGTGGCCGTTCTCGTAACCGTCGCCTCCGTAGAGGGCGACGATCGCTCCGTCCTTGGGCCTCACCGACGCCGCGCCGAACTGGACGTACTTGTCCAGACTGCGCTTCTTCGGGTCGATGCGCTCCTTCTGGACCTTCTTCACGGCCGCGCTCAGTTCGTCGACCTTGTCCTTCTCGAAGGTCGTGTAGATCTGGAGGCCGCCCTTGTCGAACTCGGTCTGCGAGATGTTCGAGTGGTTTAGGACGTACTTCTTGGCCGTGTCGACCAGGTAGCTGATCTGGCCGGTCATGCCCTTGGTCGCCTTCAGGCCCTGGGGCACGGGGTACTTCTTGATGGCCGTCTGGTACTCGGCGTCCGTGATGTGCTTGTCGTTGTGCATCTGCTCGAGGATCCAGCTCCAGCGGGCCTCTGAGCGTTTGCGGTTGGCGTCGGCGGTCGCCGCGGGGTCGATGTTCGTGGCACCGATCGGGTCGTAGTACGTCGGACCCTTCAACAGTGCCGCGAGGAAAGCGCACTGGCTCGGCGTCAGCTTGACCGCGTCCACACCGTAGTAGGTCTGCGCGGCGGCCTGTATGCCGTAGGCGCCGCGGCCGTAGTAGGAGGTGTTCAGGTAGCCCTGGAGCACCTGCTCCTTGCTGAGCTGCGTCCCCACCTTGATGGAGATGAACATCTCCTTGAACTTACGGGTGACCGTCTGTTCCTGGCTCAGGTAGGTGTTCTTGACGAACTGCTGGGTGATCGTCGAACCACCCTGCGTCTCGCCGCCCCGGGCCATGTTGACCAGGGCCCGGGCGATACCCATGGGGTCGACGCCCGAGTCCGTGTAGAAGCTCTTGTTCTCGGCCGAGATCACCGACCACTGCATGGCCTTCGGGATGTCGGCGATGGTGATGTTCTGGCGGTTGGCGCCAGTGCCCGTGGCGACCATCTGGCTGCCGTCGGACCAGTAGTAGACGTTGTTCTGCGACTTGGCCGCGGTGTTCTCACTGGGGATGCTGACCATCGCGTAGCCGACACCGACCGCGGCCACGATGCTGCCGAAGAACAGCAGGCACAGCGTGGAGACCAGCCGCCAGGAGGGCACCCAGCGGCGCCATCCGTACTTGTCGAA
The DNA here is from genome assembly GCF_053598575.1 of Streptomyces sp. NPDC001100. NCBI lineage: Bacteria > Bacillati > Actinomycetota > Actinomycetes > Kitasatosporales > Streptomycetaceae > Streptomyces > Streptomyces sp. NPDC001100. The sequence goes on along the minus strand of NZ_JBSFKO010000007.1, from coordinate 28,129 downwards.
GCGCGGATAGTCGATGAACCTCTTCTTGCCGGGCGCGGGAGCGCGTCCTCTGCCCCGGCCGGGCCCGTTCGGGCCACCGGGACCGCGCCCTGCCGGCTCGGCCCCTCTACGACGGCCGCCGCCTCTCTGCGCGGCCCGGCGGGCTTCGGCACGACTGCCGTACTGGCGGTCGTCGCCCCCGGAAGCGGCGGGGTTGGACCCATAGGAATCGGATGGAGACCCGGTGGTGGCGCCTCGCGGTGCCGCGCGGCGACCGGAGGTCGGTCCGGACTGGCCGCGTCGGTCCGCGGCACGTCCGCCTCCCTGCGGCTGCGGCGGTTTGCGACGGTGCTCGCTCATCGAACGATTACTCCTCGGGCAGGCGCACCCGTGCGCGCCTGGAAACGGCGGCTGGTTTCCGGTCCCCCCGAAGTACGGATGTGGTCGGTTCTGCATTCATCCGTACCGCACCGGGGACGTTGACGCCCCCACGCGTCACTTGGTTCCCGGTGGTGTGCATGCCGCACAGACTACGCACCGTCAAAACCTGCTTAGCCCCGAAGTTCACCCCAAATCAGGCAACTTGCTTCCAACGAATCAGTGATGTGACGCCGCTCACCATCCCCCCACTTGTCGCATCCGGAAGGCCGTTCTATCGTCTGGATGTATCGAGTCGATACATCAGCTCGGCATAAAGACCGTCGCGGTCGGACCGCGGACAGAGAGGGGGCGACGATGAGCCGACGTTCCGGCATCCTCGAGTTCGCCATCCTCGGCCTGCTCCGCGAATCCCCGATGCACGGCTATGAGCTGCGCAAACGACTCAATACATCACTGGGTGTGTTCCGTGCGTTCAGCTACGGGACGCTCTATCCCTGCCTCAAGACGCTGGTCGCGAACGGCTGGTTGATCGAGGAGTCGGGGAACACTCCTGAGGACGCCCTCACGGCCACACTCGCGGGGCGTCGCGCCAAGATCGTCTACCGGTTGACGGCGGAAGGTAAGGAGCACTTCGAGGAGCTGCTCTCGCAGACGGGGCCCGACGCGTACGAGGACGAACATTTCGCCGCTCGTTTCGCGTTCTTCGGGCAGACGTCACGCGACGTACGCATGCGCGTCCTGGAGGGCCGCCGCAGCCGGCTGGAGGAGCGTCTGGAGAAGATGCGTGCCTCCCTGGCGCGGACCCGGGAGCGCCTCGACGACTACACCCTTGAGCTCCAGCGCCACGGAATGGAGTCCGTGGAGCGCGAAGTGCGCTGGCTGAACGAGCTCATCGAGAGCGAGCGGGCCGGACGTGACCTGAAGGGTCCCGTTCCGGACGGCACCGCTCAGCAGGACAGCACATCCGGGGAGTCGGGCGGCCTGCCCCGGCTCGGGGGTGCCACCCCCGGGCCGGATCCGTCCGATGAAACCACCACATGAGGTCCAGTCAGGGCCTCACCTCGCACACACAGGGAGCAACCGGAATGGGTTCGGTTCGCGTAGCCATCGTCGGCGTGGGCAACTGCGCCGCCTCACTGGTACAGGGCGTCGAGTACTACAAGGACGCCGATCCGGCGGCCAAGGTGCCGGGTCTGATGCACGTCCAGTTCGGCGACTACCACGTCGGTGACGTCGAGTTCGTCGCCGCGTTCGACGTCGACGCGAAGAAGGTCGGCCTCGACCTCGCCGACGCCATCGGTGCCAGCGAGAACAACACCATCAAGATCTGCGACGTCCCGAACAAGGGCGTCACGGTCCAGCGCGGCCACACTCTCGACGGCCTGGGCAAGTACTACCGCATGACGATCGAGGAGTCCGACGAGACCCCGGTCGACGTGGTCCAGGTCCTGAAGGACAAGCAGGTCGATGTCCTCATCTGCTACCTGCCCGTCGGCTCCGAGGACGCGGCGAAGTTCTACGCCCAGTGCGCCATCGACGCCAAGGTCGCCTTCGTCAACGCCCTCCCGGTCTTCATCGCCGGCACCAAGGAGTGGGCGGACAAGTTCACCGAGGCCGGCGTCCCGATCGTCGGCGACGACATCAAGTCGCAGGTCGGCGCCACCATCACGCACCGTGTGATGGCGAAGCTGTTCGAGGACCGCGGTGTCCGTCTTGAGCGCACGATGCAGCTCAACGTCGGCGGCAACATGGACTTCAAGAACATGCTGGAGCGCGACCGCCTGGAGTCCAAGAAGATCTCGAAGACGCAGGCCGTCACCTCGCAGATCCCGGACCGCGACCTGGGCGAGAAGAACGTCCACATCGGCCCGTCGGACTACGTCCAGTGGCTCGACGACCGCAAGTGGGCCTACGTCCGCCTCGAAGGCCGTGCCTTCGGCGACGTCCCGCTGAACCTGGAGTACAAGCTGGAGGTCTGGGACTCCCCGAACTCCGCGGGTGTCATCATCGACGCCCTGCGCGCCGCGAAGATCGCCAAGGACCGCGGCATCGGCGGCCCGATCCTCTCCGCGTCGAGCTACTTCATGAAGTCCCCGCCGGTCCAGTACTTCGACGACGAGGCCTACGCCAACGTCGAGAAGTTCATCAAGGGCGAGGTCGAGCGCTAGGACCCGCCGGTTCCGTCGTCGAGGGTCCCCGGGGCATTCCGTCCGGGGACCCTCCTCGTATGTGAGGCTGTGCCCATGGCCGTCGTCCGTGACCTGCGCGTCCTTCTGCGCTTCCAGGGCTTCCGCCGCCTGCTCGCCGTACGACTCCTCTCCCAGGGCGCGGACGGCGTCTACCAGGTCGCACTCGCCGCCTACGTCGTCTTCTCCCCGGAGAAACAGACCTCGGCCGGCTCGATCGCCTCCGCGATGGCGGTCCTGCTCCTCCCGTACTCCCTCATCGGCCCCTTCGCCGGCGTCCTCCTGGACCGCTGGCGCCGCCGCCAGGTCTTCCTCTACGGCAACCTGCTGCGCGCCCTGCTGGCCGCGGCCACCGCCGTCCTGATGGTGAGCCAGGTCCCGGACTGGCTCTTCTACGTCTCCGCGCTGTGCGTCACCGCCGTCAACCGCTTCGTCCTCGCCGGCCTGTCCGCCGCGCTCCCTCGCGTGGTCGACGACGAACGGCTCGTCCTCGCCAACTCCCTTTCCCCCACGGCCGGAACACTGGCGGCGACCGCGGGCGGCGGCCTCGCCTTCGTCGTCCGGCTGCTGGTCTCGGACACCGACGCCACGGTGGTTCTGCTGGGCGCCGCCCTGTACCTGTGCGCGGCCCTCGCCTCCTTGCGCATGGCCCCCGAACTCCTCGGCCCCGACCTCGCGTTGACCCGGCCCCGACTGGCGGCAGCCCTCGCCGGCACCGCCCAGGACCTCGGCGCGGCGCTACAGCATCTCGCCGCGCCGGAGCGCCGGGAGGCGGTCCGGGCGCTCCTCGCGATGACACTGATGCGGTTCTGCTACGGCGCCCTGACGGTCCTACTGCTGATGCTCTGCCGGTACGCCCTGTCGTCGACCCCGGACGACGGACTGCGCCTGCTGGGGCTGGCGTTGGGGGTTTCCGGCGCCGGCTTCTTCGTGGCGGCAGTGGTGACACCCTGGGCCGCCGGACGACTGGGCCCCGGCCGCTGGATCGCCGTGTGCGCAGCGGGCGCCGCGGTCCTGGAACCGGCCCTCGGCCTCGCGTTCAGCACCGCCCCGATGCTGGCGGCGGCCTTCGTCCTGGGCCTGACCACACAGGGCGCGAAGATCGCCACGGACACGATCGTGCAGTTCTCGGTCGAGGACGGGTTCCGCGGCCGGATCTTCTCCGTCTACGACGTCCTGTTCAACGTCGCCTTCGTCGGCGCGGCGGCGATGGCCGCCCTGGTACTGCCGCCGGACGGCCGCTCGGTGGCGCTGGTGGTCACGGTCGCCGTTATCTACTCGGCGGTTGCGGCGGCTATGGCCCACTTTGAGCGCCGGAGAGTGTCACATCACTGACACGGAGTCGATCCGGGGCGCAGCGGTGTCAGTGGGTGCCGGTAACTTACGTGCGTCTTACTTCGCACCATGCCGCGTGCCAAGCCGCGTCATGCGTCCACGTTCCAGGGGGGACTCCGAATGACAACTCCGCCGCCTCAGAGCCCGAACCCATACGCCCAGGGTCAGCAGCCCTACGGCGACCCTCAGGCGCAGGCCCCGTACCCGCCGCAGGGTCAGGCTCCGTATCCGCCGCAGGGCGGCTACCCGCAGCAGCCCGGCCAGCCCGGGTTCCCGCCGCAGGGCGCGGCTCCGTTCGCCCCGGTCCCGGCGCAGCCCAAGCGCCGCTTCAGCCCCAAGCTGATCCGGCTCGCCATCATCATCGTGATCGGTATCGGCGCGGCCATCTACGGCGTCATATCGAGCCAGAACGACCCCGACACCGCCAAGGTCGGCGACTGCATGCACCGCGGCAGCACCAGCGACACCAACCCGGACCTCAAGGTCGTGAAGTGCAGCGACGCGAAGGCCCAGTACCAGGTGCTGGCCAAGATCAGCGGAAACTACTCCGAGGCTGAGGCGCAGACCAAGTGCACGGCGGCCGCGAAGGACTTCCAGTACTCGTACACCGAGAGCGGTGACGGCAGCGACTTCCTGCTCTGCCTGAAGGACTACAAGAAGTAGGGCAGTTGTGGCGCGGGGCGGTGTCTCATGTTTCACGTGAAACACCGCCCCTGATGCTGTCCGGGGTCATGTTTCACGTGAAACATGACCCCGTTCCACGACCTCAGCTCTCCGAGGCCCACCACTCCTTGAGTGCGGCCACCGCCGCCTCATGCTCCATCGGCCCGTTCTCCAGCCGCAGTTCGAGCAGGAACTTGTAGGCCCGACCGATGACCGGCCCCGGAGTGACGCCCAGGATCTCCATGATCTGGTTGCCGTCGAGGTCGGGACGGATCGAGTCCAGCTCCTCCTGCTCCTGAAGCTGCGCGATGCGTTCTTCCAGCCCGTCATAAGCACGGGACAGTGCGGCAGCCCTGCGCTTGTTCCGTGTGGTGCAGTCCGAGCGGGTCAGCTTGTGGAGTCGGTCCAGGAGCGGCCCGGCGTCACGGACGTAGCGCCGGACCGCCGAGTCGGTCCACTCGCCGGTGCCGTAGCCGTGGAAACGCAGGTGGAGCTCGACAAGACGCGAGACGTCCTTCACCAGCTCGTTGGAGTACTTGAGTGCCAGCATGCGCTTCTTGGTCATCTTCGCCCCGACCACTTCGTGGTGGTGGAACGAGACCCGGCCGTCGTTCTCGAAGCGGCGGGTGCGCGGCTTGCCGATGTCGTGCAGCAGCGCGGCCAGCCGGAGGGTCAGGTCGGGACCGTTCTCCTCCAGTTCGATCGCCTGCTCCAGCACGATCAGCGTGTGTTCGTAGACGTCCTTGTGCCGGTGGTGCTCGTCGCTCTCCAAACGTAGGGCGGGCAGCTCGGGCAGGACATGGTCGGCGAGACCGGTGTCGACGAGCAGCGCCAGGCCCTTGCGGGGGTGCGCGGAGAGGATCAGCTTGTTCAGCTCGTCCCGCACCCGCTCCGCCGAGACGATCTCGATCCGCCCAGACATCTCCTTCATCGCCGCGACGACCTCCGGAGCGACCTCGAAGTCGAGCTGGGCGGCGAAGCGGGCCGCTCGCATCATCCGCAGGGGATCGTCCGAGAAGGACGCCTCGGGAGTACCCGGGGTACGCAGCGCCCGGGCCGCGAGGTCACCGAGACCGCCGTACGGATCGATGAACTCCTTCTCCGGAAGGGCGACAGCCATCGCGTTCACCGTGAAGTCGCGCCGGACGAGGTCCTCCTCAATGGAGTCGCCGTACGACACCTCGGGCTTGCGCGAGGTCCGGTCGTACGCCTCCGACCGATAGGTGGTCACCTCGATCTGGAAGCTCCGGTCGACGTCTCCGACGCGGGCGTCCTTCTGCACGCCCACCGTTCCGAAGGCGATCCCGACCTCCCAGACGGCGTCCGCCCACGGCCGGACGATCTTCAGTACGTCCTCGGGCCGCGCGTCCGTCGTGAAGTCCAGGTCATTGCCGAGCCGGCCGAGCAGCGCGTCGCGGACCGACCCACCGACCAGGGCGAGGGAGAACCCGCCCTCCTGAAAGCGGCGGGCGAGGTCGTCGGCGACGGGAGCCACCCGCAGCAGTTCGCTCACCGCGCGATGCTGCACCTGGCTCAGGGCACTGAGGTTGTCTTCGTTGGCGTTCGGCACAAGAAAAAAGGGTACGTGGCCTGGGCGACCCCCAGCGCCTCCATTAAACGCTCACGGACACATCCCGTGATATCAGTGCAAGCGCAGCCCTTACGACTTACCGGAGTGCTCCTCTTTATACGCACACATACAGGACGCGCCGATATCGATCTGCGATCTTGTGGAGCAGTCCGCGGCACTTCCCCTCAGCGCGCATCGTTACCATGCGTGGACGCACATTGCGACGACCACTGACGATGACGAGGGACGGGCGAGCGCGTGGCCGAGGCGGCAGACTTCCAGGGGACGTGTCCCTCACCTGCCCGCCGGTGGCTGCGGCGCACCGGCGCACTGCTCGCCGGGGCGCCTCTGCTGGCCGGCCTTCTCCAGATGTCCGTCGCCGCGCCCGCCGGGGCTGCCGAGCAGACCTCCGCACAGGCCGCCTCCGGCTCGCAGACGGTGTCCGTCTCCGTGGACACACTCACCCCCGGCATCCCCACGGACGGAGACACGCTGACCGTCTCCGGAACGGTGACGAACAACGGCAGGCAGGCGGTCACCGACGCCCATGTGGGACTGCGCCTGGGACAGGCGCTGAGCACCCGCTCGGCGATCGACAGCGTCGCGGGACGCGCCGGCTACGTCCAGGGTGTCGACGGCTCGGAGATCGACGACAAGTACACGCAGAAGTTCTCCAAACTCACTCCGGGCGTCGCCGAGCCCTTCACGCTCTCCGTGCCGGTCGACAAGCTGGACCTCGGCGACGACGGCGTCTACCCACTCGGTGTCTCGCTCTCCGGCCAGACCTCCGCCCAGCCGTGGGACCAGGTGCTGGGCATCCAGCGGACGTTCCTGCCGTGGCAGCCCGACGACGCGGACACGAAGACGAAGACGACGTTTCTGTGGCCGCTCGTCTCCACCGTCCACATGACGGCCCAGACGGGTTCCAACGAACAGCAGACGCCGGTCTTCCTGAACGACGACCTCGCCAAGGAGATCGCCCCGGGCGGCCGGCTTGAGCAGATGGTCTCCCTGGGCAAGGACCTCGACGTCACCTGGGTGATCGACCCGGACCTGCTGGCCTCCGTCGACGCGATGACCCGCAGCTACAAGATCCAGGGCGACGGCGACACCACCACGACCGGCACCCACCAGGCCGTCGCCAAGGCGTGGCTGGCCGAACTGCAGTCGGCGGTGGCGGACAAGGAGGTCGTCGCCCTCCCGTTCGCCGACCCGGACCTGGCGTCCCTCGCCCACAACGGCACCAGCGTCACCGGCTCGCTGAGCCACCTCAAGGACGCCACGGACGTCGCCGCGACCACCGTGGAAACGGTGCTTCACGTGACGCCGACCACCGACTTCGCGTGGCCGGTGAGCGGCGCCGTGGACCCGTCGATCATCAAGGTCGCCACCTCCGCCGGCGCCGACAAGGTGATCGCCCGCAGCGACAGCCTCCAGGAGACCGGCGGCCTGCCGTACACACCCTCCGCGGCCCGCCCCATCGGTGGCGGTACGACGGCGGTGGTCGCCGACGCGCGCCTTTCGACGGCGTTCGAGGGCGATATGACGAAGGCCGGGACGGCCACGCTCGCCGAGCAGCGGTTCCTGGCCCAGAGCCTGGCGCTGGACCTGCAGTCGGACAAGCAGCGCAGCATCGTCGTCGCCCCGCAGCGCATGCCGACCGCCAGCCAGGCCCAGGCGATGGCCGCGGCGCTGACAGCCCTTCAGGGCGGCACCTGGACCGAGTCGCAGGATCTCGCCGCGGCGGCCAAGGCCAAGCCGGACCCGGGTGCCACCACGAAGATCCCGTCGTCCTCCAGGTACCCCTCCTCGCTGCGCAAGCAGGAGCTGCCGAGGTCGGCCTTCGAGGAGATCGCGACCACGCAGGACAAGCTCGACAACTTCCAGGTGATCCTCACCAACGAGGCCCGTGTGGTGACCCCCTTCGGGCGGGCCATGAACCGCGAGATGTCCACGTCGTGGCGCGGCCGGGCGGGAGAGGCGGAGAACTTCCGCCAGGGCGTGCTGGGTTATCTCGACGACCTCATCGACCAGGTCAAACTGATCGACAAGTCCGAGACCAAGCTCTCGGGCCGCAGCGCCACGATCCCCGTGACCGTGCAGAACAACCTGGTGCAGGGCGTCGACCATCTGATCCTGCGCCTCACCTCGACGAACCCGACGCGCCTCAAGATCGGCGGCAAGGCCTACACGGAGCAGCAGGTCACGGTCAACGGCGGCCACAGCCAGTCGGTGAAGTTCACCACGACGGCCAACGCCAACGGCAAGGTGGGCGTGGTCGCCCAGCTGTACACGGAGGACGGCCAGGAGTACGGGCAGGCCGTCAACTTCGATGTGAAGGTCACCGAGGTCACCGCCACGGTGATGCTGGTCATCGGCGGCGGTGTCCTGCTGCTCGTCCTGGCCGGATTCCGGATGTACACGCACCGCAAACGAGCCGCCGCCCGCCAGGCCGAGGAGGAGGGTCCCGACGGGCCCGACGACGCGGCGGACGAAGCCCCGGAGGGCCCGGAGAACCCCGAGGGCCCGCAGGACCGTCTCCAGGAGGAGTCCGGCACTCCGTCCCGGGCAGACGACCCGGAGCACCCGAGTGACCCGACACCGGACACCGCACCGGAAAGCGCCGACCCGTCCGGCACGGGTGAGAGAGTGGACCGTTGAGCGATGTCGTGGCCGGTGGGCCCGGGGACGATGAGGTGGGGTAACCATGAACGCGCCGTACGACGGTGACCGCGGTCAGGGCGCGGGCAGCTCGGGCCACCCCGAGGGTCCGCCGCCCGAACACGGCCAGGTGCCGCCGCAGCCCCCCGCGGACATGTACCTCCAGGACGCCTACGACCAGGACCCCTACCGGGCGCAGGACCTCTCCGCCCAGGACCCGGTCGCCGAGGCGCTCTACGACCGCGCCGCACACCCTCCGCCGCCTCCGGGCACGTACCAGCCGCAGCCCCCGCTCTACGCCCAGCCGCCCCAGTCCCCGTACGCCCCCGACCCCCGCGTGTGGGCGCAGACCCCGGCGCCCGAGCCCGAAGGTCCGACCCAGTACCTGCCCTACGGCGACGACGCCCGCACGACCCAGTTCGTGGGCGTCGACGACCTGGTGACCGGGGCCGGCGAGGACCATCAGGAGCCGGACGCCTTCGCTCACCTCTTCCGGGACCAGGGCCAGGGCGGCGGACGCCCGTCGATGGATCCCCCCGGGGTTCCCGGCCCGTCCCCGGCACCGCCATCGGGCCAGGCACCCCTCGCGCCGACGCCGGCCGCTATGTCCGACGCCACGATGCAGCTCACCCCGACGGCACCCGCGCCGTCGGCCGCTCCCAAGAAGGGCGGGAAGGCCAGCGGGCTCCTGAAGTCGAGTGCCGTGATGGCGGCGGGCACGATGGTCTCCCGCCTCACCGGCTTCGTACGGTCGGCGCTGATCGTCTCGGCCCTGGGCACGGCACTGCTCGGTGACACCTTCCAGGTCGCCTACCAGCTGCCGACGATGATCTACATCCTGACCGTCGGCGGCGGGCTGAACTCCGTCTTCGTGCCGCAACTCGTGCGAGCCATGAAAGAGGACGACGACGGCGGAGAGGCGTTCGCCAACCGCCTGCTGACCCTGGTCGTCGTGGCGCTCGGCGCACTGACCGGGCTCGCGGTGCTCGCGGCACCCCTTCTGGTCCGCCTGCTGTCGAATCCGGTCGCCAGCGACCCCGCGGCCGACCATGTCGCCATCACCTTCACCCGCTACTTCCTGCCCTCGATCTTCTTCATGGGCATTCACGTGGTGATGGGCCAGATCCTCAACGCCCGGGGCAAGTTCGGCGCGATGATGTGGACCCCGGTCCTCAACAATGTCGTCATCATCGTGACGCTCGGCCTGTTCCTCTGGGTCTACGGCACCTCGGCGGACTCCGGCATGAAGGTCGACAACATCCCGCCGGAGGCCCAACGCCTCCTGGGTGTCGGTGTCCTCCTCGGTCTGGTCGTCCAAGCGCTGGCGATGATCCCGTACCTGCGCGAAACCGGGTTCAAGCTGCGGCTGCGATTCGACTGGAAGGGCCACGGCCTCGGCAAGGCGGCGATGCTCGCCAAGTGGACCGTCCTGTTCGTGCTCGCGAACCAGGCGGGTGCCCTCGTGGTCACCCAACTCGCCACCGCGTCCGTGGCGGACACGAACATCCCCGGAACCGGATTCAGCGCCTACGCCAACGCCCAACTCATCTGGGGTCTGCCGCAGGCCATCATCACGGTGTCCCTCATGGCCGCCCTGCTGCCCCGCATCTCGCGCTCGGCCGCCGAGGGCGACAGCGGAGCCGTCCGCGACGACATCTCCCAGGGGCTGCGCACAACCGCCGTCGCGATCGTGCCGATCGCCTTCGGTCTGCTCGCCCTCGGCATTCCGATGTGCACCCTGATCTTCGGCTCCTCGGGCACCAGCTCGGCCACGAACATGGGCTTCATGCTGATGGCCTTCGCCCTCGGCCTGATCCCGTACTCGGTGCAGTACGTCGTCCTGCGCGCCTTCTACGCCTACGAGGACACCCGGACGCCCTTCTACAACACCGTCATCGTCGCCGCGGTCAACGCGGGCGCCTCGGCGGTCTGCTTCTTCGTGCTCCCGGCCCGCTGGGCCGTGGTCGGCATGGCGGCCTCGTACGGCCTCGCGTACGCGACCGGTGTCGGTGTCGCCTGGAACCGGCTGCGCAAGCGGCTCAACGGCGACCTGGACGGCGCCCGGGTGCTGCGGACGTACGCTCGGCTCGGTATCGCCTCGGTGCCGGCCGCACTGCTCAGTGGTGCGGTCTGCTACGGGATCGGACATACGCTCGGCCAGGGTGTCGTCGGCTCGTTCGCCGCGCTTCTGGTGGGCGGTGCCGTACTGCTCGGAGTCTTCTACATCGCGGCCCGCCGCATGCGTATCGAGGAACTCAACTCCCTCGTCGGCATGGTGCGCGGGCGCTTGGGGCGCTGAGCCGGGGGCACATGCACAACCATCGTCCGCCGCTGTGTGTCGTGCATAGCGGCAGACTGTGGGCACAATTGGTTTCGGCGTCGGACAGCGTGCAACGGATGGGGAGGCAGGAGCGGCGGTGGCGGAACGGAGCACGGCTGCCGTCGACGTGGCAGACAACAGCGGCGACAAGCCGCTGACCGCCAAGGCGGACCAGTCCACGGCCGACGGGGTGGCCCAGAACCCGGAGCGGGACACGGACAGCGACGAGACACAGGGGAGCAGCGGGATCGAGGAAAGCGGGAAGGCCTCACCTCCCGAACTGCACAGCGGGCACAAGCTCGCCAGACGCTATCGCCTCGAAGAGTGCGTCACCCGTCTGGACGGCTTCAGCAGTTGGCGTGCGGTGGACGAGAAACTCCGCCGTGCCGTCGGTGTGCACATCCTGCCCGCGGACCATGCGCGGGCCCGCTCGGTGCTGGCCGCGGCCCGTTCCTCGGCGCTGCTGGGTGATCCCCGTTTCGTCCAGGTCCTGGACGCCGTGGAGGAGAACGACCTCGTCTACGTCGTGCACGAATGGTTGCCCGACGCCACGGAACTGACGGCGCTTCTGGCTCCTGCCCCGCTGGAGGCGCACGACGCCTACCAGATGGTCAGTCAGATCGCCTCGGCCATGGCCGCCGCCCACCGCGAGGGCCTCGCCCATCTGCGCCTGAACCCGAACGCCGTGCTGCGCACCTCGTCCGGACAGTGGCGCATCCGGGGCCTGGCCGTCAACGCCGCGCTGCGCGGCATCAGTTCGGACACCCCGCAGCGCACCGACACCGAGGCGATCGGCGCCCTGCTGTACGCCGCGCTCACCCAGCGCTGGCCGTACGAGAGCGACGCCTACGGCCTGTCCGGGCTGCCCAAGGGCGTCGGTCTCATCGCCCCCGACCAGGTGCGCGCAGGTGTCCACCGAGGTCTCTCGGAGCTCGCCATGCGGGCGCTCGCCAACGACGGTGCCACGGCTTCCCGGCACGAATCTGCGTGCACCACTCCGGAGGAGCTGGTGAAGGCGATCGGCGAGATGCCCCGCATCCGTCCGCCGGAGCCCGCGTTCACCGCGCCTCCCGAATACCAGCGCACGACCTACCAACAGGGCACGTACGGCCGCCCCGCCCCACGTCCCGGTGCCACCCAGGCGGTACCGACCCCGCCGCCCCCGTTGCAGAGCCGCACCGGCAAGGCACTCAAGTGGGCCGTGTCCGCGCTGCTGATCGCCGCGCTGGGCCTGGGCAGTTGGCAGCTCGCGGACGCTCTGATGGACCAGGGCAACAAGTCCGACGACACCAAGCAGACGCAGCCGACGGACGGGAACGACAAGAGCGGCGACAAGACCAAGCCGGTCAAGACGCTCTCCATCCAGGCCGCCCAGGAGTTCGTGGCGAAGGGCGACGCCCAGCACCCTAAAGACGTCGCCAAGACGTACGACGGCGACCCGTCGACGTACTGGCGGACCTCCAGCTTCATAGGGGGCCCGGTGCTCGCGCCGTACAAGCCGGGCGTGGGCATCGTCTACGACCTCGGTTCGGCGCAGAGCGTCTCCAAGGCGGCCATAGGGCTCTACTACAGCGGCGATCACACGACGGTGCAGCTGTACGCGGCCGACTCGCTGGCGCCCTCCTCCCTGGACTCCATGACGCAGATCGGCACCGTGACGACGACCGGGACCAGTGCGACGGTGAAGGTCACCAAGCAGGTGAAGACCCGGTACGTTCTTGTCTGGCTCACCGCTCTGCCCCACGCGGCGAGCGACCAGTACAGCGATGCCGGCTACAAGCAGGCCATCACCGACGTGAAGTTCACGGGCTGACGTCTCACCGGAGGGGGAGGGGGTCCGATGGCGGAAGGCGCCGGACACGACGGCATGAGCGATCAGGATCTGCTCGCCCGTCATGTCGAAGGCGACCCGGACGCCTTCGGTGAGCTCGTACGCCGACACCGGGACCGTCTCTGGGCCGTGGCCCTCCGCACGCTGGGCGACCGCGAGGAGGCCGCTGACGCGGTCCAGGACGCCCTGGTCTCCGCCTACCGAGCCGCCCACACCTTCCGCGGCCAGTCGGCCGTCACAACGTGGCTGCACCGGATCACCGTGAACGCCTGCCTGGACCGTGCACGCAAGGCCGCCTCCAGGAAAACGTCTCCGGTCGACGACACCGAGCGCCTCGAACAACTCCTGGAACCGCACGAGTCGGCCGCCGCCCCCGCGGAGCGCAAGGACCTGCACCGCCAGCTGCTGGAAGCCCTCGGCACCCTCCCGCCCGACCAGCGCGCCGCCCTCGTCCTCGTGGACATGCAGGGTTACCCGGTCGCCGAGGCCGCCCGCATGCTCGATGTGCCGACGGGCACGGTGAAGAGCCGCTGCGCACGCGGAAGAGCCAGGCTGCTTCCGCTCCTCACTCATCTGCGGCCGGAAAGAGCCGCTGACGACGAGGAACCGGACGCACGACGGAACCGGGCGCAGGGGACATCCGTCCCACCGGCAGCGGGACCATGCGAGTCGTCGGGTCCCAAGGATGCAGGGCCGAGCGATTCAGCTGCTGTGAAGGGCGGAGGTGGGCGAGCGTGACATCCACGGACATGGCCGGGCACCCGGACGTCGCGGAGATCTCCGACCTCACCGAGGGCCTCCTCCCGCCGGCCAGGACGACTGAGGTACAGCAGCATCTGGACGAGTGCGAGCTCTGTGCGGATGTCCTCGACTCGCTGGAGGGGATCCGAGGACTGCTGGGCACACTGCCCGGCCCACCGAGGATGCCCGCAGAGATCGCGACTCGTATCGACGCGGCCCTCGCCGCGGAGGCCCTGCTGGGTGCCACCGCCCCCGAGACCCTGGCCGCGCCCACCTTGGTGAGCGCGTCCCGATCCGTATCCGGCGAGGACACCGGGACGCATGTTTCACGTGAAACATCGCCTCAGGCGGACCGCCCGTCCGGACGTGCGCATGCGGCGACCGGTCCCGGACGCAAGGAGCGGAGTCGCGGCGGTCGTCGCGGGAGGATCGTCCTGGGAGCCGTGTTCACCGCGGCCATTCTCGGAGCCGGTTCTCTGTTCCTCCAGTCGCTGGGCGACCACAAGACGTCGGACGCAGCGCACGGGAACCCGACCAGCGCCGCGGACACCTTCTCGAAGGGGAAGCTGGAGAGCGAGGTCGCGGATCTTCTCTCCATGAAAACCGCCACGAGTCGGGGCGCCGACAGTGGAGGGTCCTGGAACGCCGCGACTGTGCCGGAGGACGGTACGAAGTCCTCCACCAAGACCCCCCAAACCCTGATCCAGCCCTCTGGCACCATCCCGAACTGCATCCGGCAGGGCATCAACCGCGGCAACGAAGATGTCCTCGGCGCCAAGAAGGGCACTTACAACGGGAAAGCCGCGTATCTCGTGGTGCTGCCCGATGCCTCCGACAGCACTCGGGTCACGGCGTATGTCGTCGACGCGGCCTGTGTCAGTGGGCAGACATCCGCCCCTGGCAAGGTTCTTCTGACGCAGTCGTACGCGCATCCCTGACCCCGGACGTCTCATCGCCGACCGGTGTGGCACTTCCCTCCTGTGTGCCGTCTCCGTGTGGCCGGACACACCGGGAATGCGGGCCCCGTAGGATCCGTTGGGTGGGGTGGAGGCTCTGACAGGGGCTCCCACCGGTCGTACTGACGCAGTCCAGAGACGAGGAACCAAGCCGTGAGCGACGTCCGAAACGTGATCATCATCGGCTCCGGGCCCGCCGGCTACACGGCGGCGCTCTACACCGCGCGCGCGTCGCTGAAGCCGCTGGTGTTCGAGGGCGCCGTCACCGCCGGTGGCGCGCTGATGAACACCACCGAGGTCGAGAACTTCCCGGGCTTCCAGGACGGCATCATGGGCCCCGAGCTCATGGACAACATGCGCGCCCAGGCCGAGCGGTTCGGCGCCGAGCTGATCCCGGACGATGTGGTCTCCGTCGACCTGACCGGTGAGATCAAGACCGTCACGGACACCTCGGGCACCGTGCACAAGGCGAAGGCCGTCATCGTCACCACCGGCTCGCAGCACCGCAAGCTGGGCCTTCCGAACGAGGACGCGCTCTCTGGCCGGGGTGTCTCCTGGTGTGCCACCTGCGACGGGTTCTTCTTCAAGGACCAGGACATCGCCGTCATCGGCGGCGGGGACACGGCGATGGAGGAGGCGACCTTCCTCTCCCGCTTCGCCAAGTCCGTGACGATCGTGCACCGCAGGGACAGCCTGCGTGCCTCCAAGGCGATGCAGGAGCGCGCCTTCGCCGACCCGAAGATCAAGTTCGTCTGGGACAGCGAGGTCGCCGAGATCGAGGGCGACCCGAAGCTGGCCAGCCTCAAGCTGCGCAACCTGAAGACCGGGGAGCTCTCGGACCTCGCGGTGACGGGTCTGTTCATCGCGATCGGCCACGACCCCCGCACGGAGCTCTTCAAGGGCCAGCTGGACTTGGATGGCGAGGGCTACCTGAAGGTCGAGGCACCCTCGACCCGGACCAACCTGACCGGTGTCTTCGGCGCCGGTGACGTTGTCGACCACACCTACCGCCAGGCGATCACCGCCGCCGGCACCGGCTGCTCCGCGGCTCTCGACGCCGAGCGTTTCCTCTCCGCCCTCGCGGACGAGGAGAAGGCAGAGCCCGCGAAGACCACCGTCTGACCCCCATCCGCCCCACCGCACGATCAAGTTAAGGAGCCCGCCGTGGCCGGCACTCTGAAGAATGTGACCGACGATTCCTTCGAGCAGGACGTCCTCAAGAGCGACAAGCCTGTCCTCGTGGACTTCTGGGCCGCCTGGTGCGGTCCGTGCCGTCAGATCGCTCCGTCCCTCGAAGCCATCGCCGCCGAGTACGGCGACAAGATCGAGATCGTCAAGCTCAACATCGACGAGAACCCGGGTACGGCCGCCAAGTACGGCGTGATGTCCATCCCGACCCTGAACGTCTACCAGGGTGGCGAGGTCGCCAAGACCATCGTCGGTGCCAAGCCGAAGGCCGCGATCGTCCGCGACCTTGAGGACTTCATCGCCGAGTAATGTTTCACGTGAAACATGGATGGGCCGACTCCCCGGAGTCGGCCCATTTGCTTTGGAGCTGCAGCTGTCCTTAGCCGCACCTAGAGGGGCCGCAGCGCTGGTTCCTTCTGTACGGCTCCCAACAGCCGGTCGAGCGCCAGCTCCACGTCCTCCTTCCAGGAGAGCGTTGTGCGCAGTTCCAGCCGCAGTCGTGGATGGGCCGGATGCGGGCGGACCGTCTTGAAACCCACGGCGAGCAGATGGTCGGCGGGCAGGATGCAGGAAGGCTCTTTCCAGCGGGTGTCACCGAAGGCCTCGATCGCCTTGAAGCCCCGCCGCAGCAGATCCTTGGCAACCGTCTGGACCATGACCCGGCCCAGTCCCTGTCCTTGATAGCCCGGCATGATGAACGCCGTCATCAGCTGTACGGCGTCCGGCGAGACCGGACTCGTGGGAAACGCCGTGGAGCGGGGAACGTAGGCAGGAGGCGCATAGAGCACGAAGCCCACGGGCACGTCATCGACGTAGACGACCCGCCCGCAGGAGCCCCAGTCCAGTAGGACGGCGGAGATCCAGGCTTCCTTCTCCAGGGCTGTCGTGCCCGCTCTTACCGCGGCCTGGCCGCTGACGGGGTCCAACTCCCAGAAGACGCACGACCGGCAACGCTGGGGAACGTCCGGGAGGTTGTCCAACGTGAGCGGTACGAGCCGACGCCCCATGAAGGCTGATCCTCGCTTCCTTCGCCCGCAGCGTCGCGGGCGGCTGTCAGAGCGCTGCGTTCCCTGAACAGGCTGCCGACGAACCCGCCGACCGCCCCCAGGCCCAGACCCACGCTCACCAGTCCGGTGCGGCTCACCGTTCGCATGGCCCCTGCCTCCCCTAAGAGGTGCTGCCAGGTGGATGCGCCATACCCGAACGCATCGTATCCATGATGCGATTCCATCGATACCGACAGAAAGCAAAGAGCGGGCCGTGTTCCGGTACACACCGGACACGGCCCGCTCTGCGAGTGGGACGAACGAAACCCATGCCGTGGCTGGACGGCTCAGGCTTCGTCCTCCGAGTCGTCGTCCAGCAGGCTTCGCTGCAGGACCGGCCCCTCACCCGGGGCCAGCGAGCCGAGGATCCGCTCAAGGTCCTCCATCGAGGCGAACTCGACAGTGATCTTGCCCTTCTTCTGCCCCAGGTCGACCTTCACCCGGGTCTCGAAGCGATCCGAGAGGCGCGTGGCGAGGTCGGACAATGCCGGGGAGACCAGGGCGCCGGCCCGCGGTCCCTTGGAGCGCTGAGCAGTCTGAGGGCGTGAACCCATCAGGGTCACGATCTCCTCGACCGCCCGAACGGAGAGCCCCTCCGCCACGATCCGGTGAGCCAGCCGGTCCTGCTCCTCCGAGTCGTCCACAGAGAGCAGTGCCCGGGCATGGCCGGCGGAGAGTACTCCGGCCGCGACCCGGCGCTGAACCGACGGCGAGAGCTTCAGCAGGCGCAGGGTGTTGGAGACCTGGGGGCGCGAACGCCCGATACGGTCCGCCAGCTGGTCGTGCGTGCAGTTGAAGTCCTTGAGCAGCTGATCGTAGGCAGCCGCCTCTTCGAGCGGGTTCAGCTGGGCGCGGTGCAGGTTCTCCAGGAGAGCGTCCAGGAGAAGCTTCTCGTCGTCCGTGGCCCGAACGATCGCCGGGATCGCATCGAGCCCTGCCTCGCGGCAGGCCCGCCAGCGCCGCTCGCCCATGATGAGCTCGTAGCGCGTCGGGGCGATCTGCCGGACGACGACGGGCTGGAGGAGGCCTACCTCCTTGATGGAGGTGACGAGCTCCTGCAGCGCGTCCTCGTCGAACACCTCACGCGGCTGGCGTGAGTTCGGCGTGATGGAGTCGAGGGGCAGCTCGGCGAAGTGGGCGCCAATGGGAGGCGCGAACGTCTCCACAGCGCCGTACGACGGCTCCTCTGTGTCGTAGGGGGCCGACGGCAGGGTGGTGACCTTCGCCGCGGCCACTCCTCGGTCGCCGGTGATGACCGGAACGGCCGCGGGGGACGCGGATGCGGTGCCGCCCCCCATGGCGGCCGGAGCCACCGTCTTCTCCCCGGTCGGGGCTGCGGGGATCAGTGCGCCGAGCCCACGGCCCAAACCCCTCCGTCGCTCGCTCACTGGATGCCCTCCACCATGCTCTGGTCGCTCTGTGCGCCGATGTGCGCGTGTGGTGCGTCGTAGCTGACGCCCACACCCTTCAGTGCGATTTCCCTTGCTGCTTCAAAGTAGGAGAGGGCACCGCTCGATCCGGGATCGTAGGTCAGTACCGTCTGCCCATAACTCGGCGCCTCGGAGATACGGACCGAGCGGGGAATGCTCGTCCGTAGCACCTCGTCGCCAAAGTGGCTGCGCACCTCGTCCGCGACCTGGGACGCGAGACGCGTCCGGCCGTCGTACATGGTGAGCAGGATGGTCGACACATGCAGGTTGGGGTTGAGGTGCCCCCGCACCAGGTCGACGTTGCGGAGCAGTTGTCCGAGGCCCTCCAGCGCGTAGTACTCGCACTGGATCGGGATGAGCACCTCCGCACCGGCAACCAGCGCATTGACCGTCAGCAGGCCGAGCGAGGGCGGACAGTCGATGAGGATGTAGTCCAGCGGCTGCTCGTAGGCCTGAATAGCTCGCTGCAGTCTGCTCTCCCTCGCCACGAGGGACACCAGCTCGATCTCCGCACCGGCGAGATCGATCGTGGCAGGGGCACAGAAGAGTCCCTCGACATCGGGAACCGGCTGAACAACCTCGGAGAGAGGCCTGCTGTCGACCAACACGTCATAGATGGAAGGGACTTCCGCGTGATGATCGATCCCCAGTGCTGTGGAAGCGTTGCCCTGTGGGTCGAGGTCTACCACCAGAACTCGGGCACCGTGCAGTGCCAGCGAAGCAGCAAGGTTGACGGTCGTCGTCGTCTTGCCCACCCCGCCCTTCTGGTTGGCGACAACCATGATTCGGGTCTGCTCAGGTCGTGGCAGGCCCTCGCCCGCACGACCTAGGGCTTCCACAGCCAGTTGGGCAGCACGACCGATGGGAGTGTCGTCCATAGGGGGTGGTGTTTCACGTGAAACATCCTCCCCCATCGACTCGGTACGGGGACCGGGGACCGGATCGGTCATCGGTCCCGCGATGTTGGCGTCGGACCGCAAGGATTCACTCTCCTCGACTTCAGGCTCGCAATGAACAGAGCCTCCCATGTCTTCAGGGTCGTGAACCAGTGAGGCCTGTTGTTCTGTGGAGAATTCCACCTCTGTGGACAACTCCGTGCCCTCTCCGAGTGATCCGAGAGGCTTCCGATCGCGGGGTTCGGCCGCGCGGCTGCGGCTGATGATGCCGTGGAGCAGTGAGCGACGTTTCACGTGAAACACGATGCACAGCAGCCGAGGCCGAACTGTCCGCGACACTCCGGCATGCGTAGGTTAGGCAGCTTGTGTGGAGTAAGTCTCGTCGTCAGGACGGATCAGCGACGACGGCGCGTCCGTCCGGTGCGAGCTGCCTTCGCACGTTTGGCGGCGAAGCGGACGCCACCGGGACTCTCCCCGACCTCGACACGCACGACCGTCGAGAGCGGATCCACGATGCCGTCGCCCACATGAAGGATGGACGTCTCCACAGCACCGAGTTTACTCAGGGCCGCTGCCGCCGCCTTGAGTTCTTCCTCGGCGGTGTCGCCCTTGAGGGCGAGCATCTCTCCATAGGGACGCAGCAACGGGATGCCCCAAGTGGCCAGTCGGTCCAGCGGTGCCACAGCCCGAGCCGTCACCACGTGGACGGGCTGCAACTTGCCCATAACCTCTTCGGCCCGCCCACGCACAACGGTCACATGGTCCAGGCCCAGCAGCTCGACGACCTCGGCGAGGAAGTTGGTCCGCCGCAGCAGGGGTTCCAGCAGCGTGATCTTCAGATCCTCCCGGACGAGCGCCAGGGGAATGCCCGGCAGGCCGGCCCCCGAACCGACGTCGCAGACGGTCACGCTCTCCGGCACGACCTCCGAGAGGACCGCACAGTTCAGGATGTGCCGTTCCCACAGGCGGGGCACCTCACGTGGGCCGATGAGACCCCGCTGCACACCCGCGTCGGCGAGCAGCTCGGCGTATCGGACCGCATCCTCGAAGCGATCGCCGAACACCTCGCGCGCCTGCTCGGGCGCAGGGGGAAGCTCCGCTGCCTCCGTCACGGGGGACCGTCCTTCCGTACCGCAAAAGCGCATGGGGCGCTGACCATCAGAACCACCAGAACTACAGGACTATCAGGCTGACAAAGTTCGGCCCCGTCTGCTCAACAGACGGGGCCGGTGGAACGTGGGGACAGATCAGGCGGGAAGTACGACGACGAAGCGCTGCGGCTCCTCGCCTTCCGACTCGCTGCGCAGTCCGGCGGCCTTGACGGCGTCGTGCACGACCTTGCGCTCGAACGGGGTCATCGGGTTCAGCTTTACCGGCTCGCCGGTGTTCTTCACATCGGCCGCGGTCTTGGCGCCCAGCTCCGAGAGCTCGGTCCGCTTCTTGGCCCGGTAGCCGGCGATGTCCAGCATCAGCCGGCTGCGGTCCCCGGTCTCCCGGTGGACGGCCAGGCGGGTGAGCTCCTGGAGTGCTTCCAGCACCTCACCGTCACGGCCGACGAGCTTCTGCAGGTCGCGGCCGCCGCTGTCGCTGATGATCGAGACAGCGGCGCGGTCGGCCTCGACATCCATGTCGATGTCGCCGTCGAGATCGGCGATGTCGAGCAGACCCTCAAGGTAGTCCGCCGCGATCTCGCCCTCCTGCTCCAGGCGGGACAGGGTGTCTGCACCCTCGGCAGCGGCGGAGGTGGTGGTGCCTTCCGTCACGGGATGGACTCCTTCTTACTTCTTGGACGGGGACTTGGGCCGCTGCGGACCCTTGCGCTGTCCGGACTGGGCCTTGCTGCGGGTACCGCCGGCGGGCTTCGGTGCGGCCTTCTTTGCAGCGGTGGCGGGCTTGGCGTCCTCGGGTTCGTCCGACTTGCTCAGCGAGGTCTTCGGCTCGGCTTCGTCGGCCGTGTCGCCGGCACTGCCGTCGGCCGCCTTCGCGGTGGTGGACTGGCGCTGGGACTTGGTCTGCCGCTTGGGCTGCTGGCGCCGGGGAGCGGCCGTGGTCGGCGTACCGTCCTCGGACTCCACCGCGGCCTCGCCCTTCACCACAGTCCCGTCGGCCTGGGCCACGAGGCCCACCTTGGTGAGACTGTTGATGAACTTGCGCTCGAACTCGTTGCGGTCACGGCCCTTGGAGACGATCGCCTTGACGATGGCCTTCTCACCCCGGCTGCGGGTCTTCTCGTGGTGCGTGACGTGCTTGGTCAGGCGCTCCAGGTAGGCGGCCTGGGCCTTGGAACCCGGGGTCGGGTTGTTCCGGATGACGTACATCTGCTGGCCCATGGTCCACACGTTGGTGGTCAGCCAGTAGACGAGGACACCGACGGGGAAGTTGATACCGAAGATGGCGAACATGACCGGGAAGACGTACATCAGCATCTTCTGCTGCTGCATGAACGGGGTCTTCACCGTGGTGTCGACGTTCTTCGTCATCAGCTGGCGCTGCGTGTAGAACTGCGACGCCGACATCATCACGATCATGATCGCGGTGACGACCCGGACGTCGGTCAGCGAGGCACCGAGCGCCGCGACCTTGCTGCTGCCGTCCGTGAACTTCGCGGCGAGCGGGGCGCCGAAGATGTGCGCCTTCTGGGCACTGGCCAGCAGGGACTCGTTGATCACGCCGATGGTCGAGTTCGACGCGATGCCGTTGAGCACGTGGTACAGCGCGAAGAAGAACGGCGACTGCGCCAGGATGGGAAGGCACGAGGAGAGCGGGTTGGTACCCGACTCCTTGTACAGCTTCATCATCTCTTCGGACTGACGCTGCTTGTCGTTCTTGTAGCGTTCCTGGATCTTCTTCATCTCGGGCTGCAGGGTCTGCATGGCCCGGGTCGCCTTGATCTGCTTCACGAAGAGCGGGATCAGACAGATGCGGATCAGGATCACCAGGGACACGATGGACAGGCCCCAGGCCCAGCCCGTGTCGGGACCGAAGACCTTCCCGTACACCGAGTGGAACTGGACGATGACCCAGGAAACGGGTGTCGTGATGAAGCTGAAAAGACTGGCAATCGTGTCCACTAATCATGCTCCTTGGGCATGGGACGGTGTCTCTGCGGCCGGGCTCGAAGGACTCAGCCCTTCAGTGGCCGTTTCGGCGGCGGAGGTCCCGCCCTTGTCTGCGCGCCGTGCGCCTCGCAGCATCTCGTGCCACCGCGGACGCTTGCGCGGCGGGACATGGTCCACACCGCCGAGCGACCACGGATTGCACCGCAGGATGCGCCAGGCCGTGAGCGCGGTGCCCTTGATCGCGCCGTGCCGGTCGATGGCCGTATAGCCGTAGTGGGAGCACGACGGGTAGTACTTGCACACCGGCCCGAGCAAAGGACTGATCGTCCACTGGTACAGCTTGATCAGTGCCAGTAGTGGGTACTTCATCGCGCGCCCCCTCCCAGCAGCCGCTGAACGGCGGCATCCAGGTCTTGGGCCAGCTGTGCATGGTCGGCGTCGCCCGCTCCGGGCAGCGCTCGTACGACTACCAGGCTACCGGGGGGAAACAGAGCGACTCGCTCACGCATCAGATGGCGAAGCCTGCGCTTCACTTTGTTCCGCACCACGGCGCCGCCCACTGCCTTGCTGACGACGAAACCCGCACGCGTCGGGGGAGCGCTCTCCCCTGGCGCGTGCGGGTCCGTGGCACCGCTACGAAAGTGGACGACGAGAAGCGGGCGGCCGGCCCGGCGACCCCGTCGTACCGCGGTCGCGAAGTCTTCGCGCCGCCTCAGCCGATGCTCGGTAGGCAGCACGACGTCATGACCTGATCGGGATCAGGCGGACAGGCTGGCGCGACCCTTGCCACGACGGTTCGCGAGAATCGCGCGACCGGCACGGGTACGCATCCGCAGGCGGAAGCCGTGGGTCTTGGCCCGACGACGGTTGTTCGGCTGGAAGGTGCGCTTGCTCACGAGGGGGCTCCAGAAATCATTCGGTGGTTGCGGGTGCCGTCCTGGCTGTCACCGTGCGCCCACGAGTAGCTCGCAGTAACGCCCGAGTGCACCGCTGACCGATCACCCACATGCGATCTGTGCCCATCGGAGGCAGGCGGCAGCAGCCATCGACAACTCGACCTGGTCACGGTACGCGGGGCTACGCCATCCGGTCAAACCAGCGGTCACAGCGAGACACTATCCACAGGCTGGGGACAACAACTTGAACCGCACCCGTCGCCCTGACTACCGTGGCCAGACTCCGATTCGTTCCTTTGTCCCCTGCCCCAACACGTTTTTCCCGAGCGCCCCACCCGATGTACATCCCGTCCCGTCCGCGAACCACACGTTCGTGGGACCCGTGAGAGAGCGTGCCCTGTGGCTGACGTACCTGCCGATCTTGCCGCAGTGTGGCCACGAGTGCTGGAGCAACTTCTCGGTGAGGGGCGTGGGCAGGGTGTCGAGACCAAGGACGAGCACTGGATCCGGCGCTGCCAGCCCCTGGCACTCGTCGCAGACACCGCCTTGCTCGCCGTACCGAACGAATTTGCGAAGGGCGTGCTCGAAGGCCGCCTCGCGCCCATCGTCAGCGAGACCCTGAGCCGCGAGTGCGGCCGGCCGATCCGTATCGCGATCACCGTCGACGACTCCGCCGGCGAGCCCCCGGGCCCGCCGGCGCCCCCCGCCCCGCCCCAGCGCCGCTACGAGGAGCCCGAGCAGAACCGGGACCCGTACGAGGGCGGCTACGGCCGTCATCGCGCCGAGCCGCTCCCGGGCGGCCCCGGCGACCAGCTGCCCACCGCCCGACCCGCCTACCCGTCGGAGTACCAGCGGCCCGAGCCCGGCGCCTGGCCGCGCCCGTCGCAGGACGACTACGGCTGGCAGCAGCAGCGGCTCGGCTTCCCCGAGCGGGATCCGTACGCGTCACCGTCCCAGGACCAGTACGCGCCGCCCGCACAGGACCAGTACGGCTCGCCGTCCTCGGACCAGTACGGAACACCGCCCCAGGACTCGTACAAGCCGCAGCAGGACCAGTACGCCCCGCCGACGCAGGACTACCGCCCGCAGTCGATGGAGCGTCCGTCGTACGAGCAGCAGCGCGCGGAGTACGAGCAGTCGCGGGCCGAGTACGAGAAGTCCCGCGCGGAGTACAACCAGCGCGACGCGCGCCGCGATCTGTCCGACTCGCGCTCGTCGTCGAACTCCGGCCATGTGCACCGCGGCGGCCCGGGGTCGCCCGGTCCGCTGGGCTCGAAGCCCGCGCCGGCGGCCGGCCCGGGTGAGCCGACCGCGCGCCTGAACCCGAAGTACCTGTTCGACACGTTCGTCATCGGCGCCTCGAACCGCTTCGCGCACGCGGCCGCGGTCGCCGTCGCCGAGGCGCCCGCGAAGGCCTACAACCCCCTTTTCATCTATGGGGAGTCGGGGCTCGGCAAGACGCACCTGCTGCACGCGATCGGGCACTACGCGCGGAGCCTCTACCCGGGCACGCGGGTGCGGTACGTGAGCTCGGAGGAGTTCACCAACGAGTTCATCAACTCCATCCGCGACGGCAAGGGCGACAGCTTCCGCAAGCGGTACCGCGAGATGGACATCCTTCTTGTCGACGACATCCAGTTCCTCGCGGACAAGGAGTCGACGCAGGAGGAGTTCTTCCACACCTTCAACACGCTCCACAACGCGAACAAGCAGATCGTGCTCTCCAGCGACCGGCCGCCGAAGCAGCTGGTCACGCTGGAGGACCGGCTGCGGAACCGCTTCGAGTGGGGACTGATCACCGACGTCCAGCCGCCCGAGCTGGAGACCCGTATCGCCATCCTTCGTAAGAAGGCGGTGCAGGAGCAGCTCAACGCCCCGCCGGAGGTGCTGGAGTTCATCGCCTCCCGCATCTCGCGCAACATCCGCGAGCTGGAGGGGGCGCTGATCCGGGTGACGGCGTTCGCGTCGCTCAACCGGCAGCCGGTGGACCTCGGTCTCACCGAGATCGTCCTCAAGGACCTCATCCCCGGCGGCGAGGACTCGACCCCGGAGATCACCGCGACGGCGATCATGGGAGCGACCGCCGACTACTTCGGGATCACGGTCGAGGACCTGTGCGGCAGTTCGCGCGGGCGCCAGCTGGTCACGGCCCGGCAGATCGCCATGTACGTGTGCCGCGAACTGACCGACCTCTCCCTGCCGAAGATCGGCGCGCAGTTCGGCGGCCGCGACCACACCACCGTCATGCACGCCGACCGCAAGATCCGCGCGCTGATGGCCGAGCGCCGCTCCATCTACAACCAGGTCACCGAACTGACCAACCGCATCAAGAACGGCTGACAGCAGCGCAGTTACGACGCCGAGGGGCGCCCAGGGATCTCTCCCGGGGCGCCCTTCGTCATGCCTGGAGACGACTCCTGAGCCGACTCCAGGGGCTTCTGGCGCCCGTCCCGGACGTGTCCGCCGCCCATCCACAGCTGTGCACAGACCACCCGCTGTTCGAATACCTGCCGGGTTACGGCCGCCCTCCACAGATTTGGTGACTTTCTTCCGTCCACATCCTGGGGACCGCCAAGTTGTCCAGATCGTGTCCACAGGCATCGTGGGTGGGAGATCATCGGTCCAGGTCAGGTGCTTGTGGATTCGTGGACAAAAGATCTCCACAGGCTGTGGACAAATCCGTGATCCACAGGCTGGGGACGGAGTTGTCCACCGACAACCCACAGGCTGGGGGTGGTTGTCCCCAGCGATCCCCAGCTTCTCCACACGGCTGTCCACTGTTCGGCAACGCGACGCGCCATCTCACCGTGTCGAGTGAAAGGCGTCACACGAAGGTGCCGGGTTGGGCTGTGGGAAAGGTGGGTAAAGCTGGGGACGGCGCTGGGGAGAAGTGGCCCTCGGCTGTGCATGGGGTGTGCAGAACTTTCCGTTCTCCACAGAAACCCGAGGTTGTCCACCGTCGTCACCCACAGGGCCGGTGGACAAAATTCCCGCTCTGAGCTGGGAAAACGGGGTTATCCACGGTATCCACAGCCCCTACTACTACTAGCAACTAGAGAGAGCTGGGAAACCGTTTCGAAGCGGGGCCTGTGCACAACTCGCGCTTCGTCGCCCGACCGCCCCTCGTCACGACTTGACCCCGAGAGGCACCTACTGTCAGTGCCGTGCGTCAGACTGTTCCCGGTGTCCTTCCCCTCACAGGGACCGACCACACCGAGACAGACGACGAAGCCAGGCAGGCCTAGAAGCGCCGGCAACAGCAGGAGGCGGCAACAGTGAAGATCCGGGTGGAACGCGACGTACTCGCGGAGGCAGTTGCCTGGGCGGCACGCAGCCTCCCGGCCCGTCCGCCGGCGCCGGTCCTCGCCGGCCTCCTGCTGAAGTCCGAGGAGGGGCAGCTGAGCCTGTCCAGCTTCGACTACGAGGTCTCCGCGCGCGTGTCGGTCGACGCGGAGGTCGAGGAAGAGGGCACCGTCCTCGTCTCCGGCCGACTGCTCGCCGACATCTGCCGCGCCCTTCCCAACCGGCCGGTGGAGATTTCCACAGACGGTGTACGGGCGACGGTGGTCTGCGGCTCCTCCCGCTTCACCCTGCACACACTGCCTGTGGAGGAGTACCCGGCGCTGCCGCAGATGCCGGGCGCGACCGGCACCGTCCCCGGTGAGGTGTTCGCCTCGGCCGCCGCCCAGGTGGCCATCGCCGCCGGGCGCGACGACACGCTGCCCGTCCTCACCGGTGTGCGCATCGAGATCGAGGGCGACACGGTGACGCTGGCGTCCACCGACCGCTACCGCTTCGCGGTCCGCGAGTTCCTGTGGAAGCCGGAGAACCCGGAGGCGTCCGCGGTCGCCCTGGTGCCCGCCAAGACGCTCCTGGACACCGCCAAGGCCCTCACGAGCGGCGACAGCGTGATCCTGGCGCTCTCCGGCTCGGGCGCGGGCGAGGGCCTCATCGGCTTCGAGGGCGCCGGCCGTCGTACGACGACCCGCCTCCTGGAGGGCGACCTCCCGAAGTACCGCTCGCTGTTCCCGACGGAGTTCAACTCCATCGCCGTGATCGAGACCGCCCCCTTCGTGGAGGCCGTCAAGCGCGTGGCCCTGGTCGCCGAGCGCAACACCCCGGTGCGGCTGAGCTTCGAGCAGGGCGTACTGATCCTGGAGGCCGGTTCCAGCGACGACGCACAGGCTGTGGAGCGGGTCGACGCGAATCTTGAGGGCGACGACGTGTCGATCGCCTTCAACCCGACGTTCCTGCTGGACGGCCTGAGCGCCATCGACTCCCCGGTGGCCCAGCTGTCCTTCACGACCTCCACCAAGCCCGCGCTGCTCAGCGGCAAGCCCGCCCTGGACGCCGAGGCGGACGAGGCCTACAAGTACCTGATCATGCCGGTCCGCCTCAGCGGCTGACCCGATCCGACGAGAACACCGCAGGTCGGGGCATACGGCCGGGTACTTCTGAGCGCGTATGCCCACAGGTGTGCATGACCGTCCGGGTTTAGGCTCGGACACAGGTACGCAAGTGCCCTCATGCCACGTCGCACCCTAAGGAACAACTGATGGAGCTCGGTCTCGTCGGCCTCGGCAAGATGGGCGGCAACATGCGCGAGCGCATCCGCCGCGCAGGCCACACCGTCATCGGATACGACCGCAACCCGGACCTCGCCGACGTCCACAGCCTGGGCGAGCTTGTGGACAGGCTCAAAGGTCCCCGCGTCGTGTGGGTGATGGTGCCGGCCGGTGCCGCCACCCAGTCGACCGTCGACGAGTTGGGCGAGCTGCTGGAGCCCGGCGACGTGGTCGTGGACGGCGGCAACTCGCGGTGGACGGACGACGAGAAGCACGCCGAGGAGCTGGGCGCCAAGGGCATCGGCTTCGTCGACGCGGGCGTCTCCGGCGGCGTGTGGGGCCTGACGAACGGCTACGCCCTGATGGTCGGCGGCGACCCCGAGAACATCGCCAAGGTGCAGCCCGTCTTCGACGCTCTGAAGCCCG